>NZ_JBEXWP010000003.1:0-461532 GCF_040629895.1 Streptomyces sp. NPDC005866 | reverse complement strand
CCGCGATCTGGCACAACAACGCAACCAACGCACCGATCACCCGGTCACTGATCGCCTACGACCACTGACCGGACATCGGACTTACTCGTCTAGGGCCAGCACGCTCGCGGCGGCTTGTTCCAGCTCCCGCAGCTGCCCGATCTCCTGCTCCAGCTCGGCGACGGTGAGCGCGGCCGAGGCGGAGTCGACGACCTGTTCCTCTGCCTCCTCCAGTTCCGCACCGGTCAGGTCCTCGAGCTCGGCGTCCCAGTTCTGGCCGTCCTCGCTCCCGCTCAGAGCGCTCAGCGCGGTGTCCTGGTGGGGCGGGACGGGGGCGCCGTTCGCGTCCGGTGCGGCGGTGTGCCGGGCGGCGAGCAGTTCGGCGCGCTTGGCTTCCAGCCGCCGGCGGCGGCGTTCCAGGGATTTGGCGATGGCCTCGGGACTGGACGCCAGGCGGCGCTGGAGCACGGTCAGGGCGAAGCCGACCTGGTTGCCGCGGCGGCCGTCGAGCCGTTCGGCGCGGTTCATCTCCTCCCGCACGTAGCGGGTGACCTGCTCGTAGAGCTCCTGCTCGGCCGGCGACAGCTCGTAGGGGACGGTGTAGGCGCGGCGCTCGGGGAAGAGCTTCTTGCCGTCGAAGGTGAGCAGCTCCTCCTTGACCATGCGGCGCATCAGGCCCGAAGCGTCGTGGTGGTGCACCCCGTCGCGGTACTTGCCGGCGAACCGGTCCCCGTCCAACAGGGCCATGAACAGCTGGAAGTCCTCCTCCTTACCCGCATGCGGGGTCGCGGTCATCAGCAGCAGATGCCGGGTCACCCGGCCCAGAAGGCGCCCGAGCTCATAGCGCTTGGTGGTCTTCAACTCGGCACCGAAGTAATGGGCACTCATACGGTGTGCCTCGTCCACCACGACCAAGTCCCAGCCGGACTCGGCCAGGCGGCGCTGCAGCTCCTCCGACCGGGCCAGGGCGTCCATGCGGGCGATCAGCCGGGGGTGCTTGTCGAAGACGTTCGCGTCGACGGTGGCCTCCACCAACTGCTTGGACAGCAGCGCGAAGTCCAGGCCGAACTTTTCCTGAAGCTCGTCCTGCCACTGCTCGACCAAGCCACCAGGCGCGACGATCAGACAGCGCTCCAGGTCACCGCGCAGGGCCAGTTCCTTTATGTACAGGCCGGCCATGATCGTCTTTCCGGCGCCGGGGTCGTCAGCGAGCAGGAAGCGCAGCGGCGTACGCGGGAGCAACTCGTTGTAGACGGCCTGGATCTGATGCGGAAGGGGATCGAGCAGGCTCGTGGACACGGCGAGCATTGCATCCCCGCGGGCCGCCATGCGGATGCGCAGGGCCTCGGCAGCCAAACGGAACAACTCAGCGTCGGCATCGAATTTGCGGTCCAAGGACCCCGGCTCGCCGACGGTAAGTCCGCTCTCCCGTTCACGGTACAAGATCGTTTCGTCCACCGTGCCGTTCGCATGGCGATAGGTCAGCCGAGCCGCAGAATCCCCGAACATCTGCAACGCCACCACCGTGACGTCCACCCCTGGTACCACGCCACCGACCACCGTGCCCGGGGCGAGATCCTCCAACCGCGATCGCGTGCCCGCCATCTGCTGCCCCTCCCCCAAGCCAAGGCACGCTAGAACCCGCACCTGACAGAACATAGGACCATCGCACCGGCAGCATAAATCCTTCACGCTTCGCCCACTACCTGGCCCCCTTCGGAGGCCGCCACTCATGGATGCGCTTCGCTAGGCCGATGCCGCTCCAGAGCTGGCGCACCATGAACTCGACCAGGACGAACGTGCGCTGACCATCTTCGACTGTGCGGCTCCCTGCAGCAGGGGTTCGAGCATGTCCACCACGGCAAGCCCACCAGGACCACTTTCAACGTGACCGTGGCCTCCGGCGGTCGAGGCATCCGGCGGGACTCCCCCAACAAGTCCACACCACACGCCGCGTAGGGGCCGCGGCTGGCGCCGTCCACATGGCGTTGACGCAAAGGCCGTTGACAATCCCGAGCGCACGGGATCTGCGGGCGCCCGGCCCTCCGCCAGCAGGCTTCGCGTTGGGTGCCCTTGCTCCGCGGGCGGTTGGAGAGCCATGGCGCCCCTGTACCGGACGAACCGGGCCCACGGCGACCCCTTGCCGCACAGCCTTTGAATGGGGGAGACGGTTGCACACGCCTCCGGTCATCCGCCAGGGGCACTGCGCTCCCACCCACCCGAGGTAGCCAGCACCGCACAAACCGACTGACAGGGGGAGTAAGTGGCCGCTTCTACGCTCCATTTCACCGACGCCACCGACGCGATCGATGCCGGCGAGTGCATGTGGTCTGAGGACGTGATCAGGCTGGCGGACGAACAGGAGGAGTACGAGCGTCAGCGCGCGGAGGCGGCCAGCAAGCTCCGCCAGGCTGCGCCATTGAGGCGCACCGCATGAGTGTCCAGACACCAGGGGGCCGCGCTCGCCCAACGCCTCTACGACGATCGGGAGAAGACCGTCCAGCAGATCGCCGACATGTTCGGCGTGCCGCGGTCGACGGTGTATGGGCAGCTCGACAGGACCAAGACCGTGCCCCGCCAGCCCAAGAACCCCTGACCGCTTGTTGGGGTCGGCGACCGGGTTCCGACACCCCGACCGTGGGGACCCTACTGATCGATCATCCGGTCACTCCGTGCCACCGATGCACTTACCGCACTGCTTCCACTTCGCGGGTACCGCCTGAGCGGAGTAAGTCAGGAGCGGGGTCCCCTGCCAGCCCCGCCGGAACCACTCACAGTCGGGGCTATCGTGGTAGTACTCGCTCGTCTCCGTAGTGATGACCTCGTCAAAGCTTCCGACTTCCCACATTCCGGGACGCATGTAGCGGCCGTACGCGTCCTGGCGAAGGCCAGCAGCGATACCACCGTCCCTCCGCCCCGAACTCGTGAGGATGTTGATGCCACACGCCTCGGCGAACTCGTAGACGTCGAAGTTCGGGTCTGAGCTCGCGAGCACCTGGGCGGTCACCCACATGACGTTAGTCTTTACGCGCCGCGTCTCGTCCTCTGTCAGTACCTGCTCAGTAAGCTTGGACTTCGAATCACCAGTGCGGCTGTGGCCAGCGCGGTCGATCCGGTAAGGGGCGTCGGACCAGTCGTGGTTGCTGATCTCGGCGGCGAAATCGCGGGCAAGCCTGCTAAGGGCCATGGTGTCCTCCGATCGGACGGCCTAGTCCGCCCCCCGACGGGGCAGCCCGTGTTGACCGTACGATCCGAGGCGGACAGACACAATGCCCCCGCCGCCCAAGGAGCAAAGTGGTGGGGGCTTGGAAGACCAAATCACGCCAGGCGGTAAACGGCCTGGTCCGGATCCGGCCTCACGATCACTCCGTCATCGGCGAGGTCGCGCAGGTGGCGCCGGGCCTCCTTGCCCGCGGCATCATCACTTGTCGGCTCGTACCCGGCGACACACAGGGCCAGTACGGCGCGCTGCGTGTCCCAGATGCCCCCCAACGCCTGGATCACTGCGGCGAGCGCTTGCTTGTGCGTCAGCAACTTCTCGGTCATCTCATCCTCCCCTTTGATAACCGCCGCAGCGTGACACACAACGGCGCCATTACCTACCGTCGGGTTACTTGCTCCCTGGTGTTTCCGAGTTGGGACTACCGGGCCTCGTAGCGCGGGTGTCGTGCGGTCCATGGGGTTGGTCGTGGGGCGTGGGCAGCAACTCGCGTGCCCGGGACCGGCCGCGACCGGTCGTGCGGCGGCGCTTCAGGGGCGAAAAGATGAGCGCATGACCCGACCACGCTTTCACAAGGACGACGGCCGGCCCCGCTACGTGGGACCCGCCACTGTGGTCTTCCCTGACGGTCGCGAAGTCTCCGTGACCGCCTCCCTGGTCCTGCGCCTGGACCCGGCAATCGTTCTGGACTTCAGCTACGACCGGCACAGCACCTGGGCAGGGAGCGTCTGTCTCCTCGCGGGAGACAGCGACGTAGACCTGTTTGACGCGGCGCCGGGCACACTCCGGATGCCCAACGGCCGCGAGAGCGAATTCATGGCTACCAGCGGGCCACCACACGAAGTTGGGTGCTCTGGCCTCGGGCCCGCTCCGTTCGTCTAGAGGCTGCTGTTCGTCACCGTGCGACGGCTCCCGCGCGCGTGTGCGTAGGACGGTCTCACGAGTTCCACCGCTGCACCTCTGCGCAGTTCAGAGGGGCGCGTGTGGGTCTCACGGCAGGGACGTTCTCCGCTTCGTGTGGGCGCGTAGGGCGGTCCAGAAAGTCCAGAAACTCCCAGGCGAGGGCGAGGCCCGCGACCGGAGCATCCGCGGGCCCTCTGGGGACGGGCAGGAGTGGGCGCCTGCCTCGTGGTCGTTGGTCAATTGGTGGGTTGGTCCGCTGATAGTGGCAGTGGCGGGCGACGGCTCGGCGTCGTCTGCGCCAGTGTGACCGTCTCAGCGCGCGTGCGCTGATGAGGGGCTGGTGGGCGCGTCCGATGGATGCGTGGCCAGTTGCCAGGAGCCTGCGAACTTCTGTCACGGTGAGGGGCGCGAGGCAGGAACCGTTTCTGCTGCCCCTTTTGCCGCGGCGTCGGCGGCTATGACAGCCATGCGCTTGTCACTTCCGCTCCGGGGGGGTTGTAGACCCAGGGGTGCACGTCGTACTTCGGTGAGGGCTTCTGACCGCGCTGGCCAGGCTTGCGGGGTGGGGCAGGGATCTCCGCGACCCAGCCGAGGTCTTCGAGTTCGTCCATCGCGTCCTTGATGGACTCGGCGTCGACGGCGCCTTGACTTCCTGTTGCGCGGCGCCCCTTGAACGATTCGCGGATCTTGCGAAGCGTCACGGTGCCGTCCTGGTTGAGCAGCTGCGGCAGGCGGTCAAGGATGTCCCGAAGGAGCTTCCGCCCGCCGTCGCCGTCACGGCTCATCAGCGCGAAGGCTGCGCGGGCGTGGGCCGTCAGGTAGGGAGCCAGGGCGAGGGCACGCACCATGGCGTCCTCACCGATCTCCGAGGCGCCGTGGTCCTCGAACAGGGTCAGGCAGGCCGCCAGTCGGGCGATCTGGCCGCACAGCTTCCCGGCCCACTCGCCGATGTCGTGCAGCCGGCCGCCGTCGACCTTGTCCTGCTCGATCTGGTTGTAGAACTCTGCGAACCGCTTACGGGCCCCCCGGGTGAGCTGCAGCGTCCGGATGTTCTCGGCCTTCCATGCGTGGTCGACGAGGCCGCGGATGCTGCTGCAGTACCCCTGTCCGACCTCGCTCGGGATGCCCGGAGTGTCGAAGGTGCCGGGCGGCATCGCAGTCGGCAGCGCATACAGGAAGCGGTTCAGAAAGCCGCTGGACTTGAACTCGGGGTTGTCCTTCTCCAGGCGCTCGACAACACCGGGCTGAATGATGAGCGCCAGTGTCAGCGCGGTCTTGGGCATCCAGGTGTGGCCCCGGCCGACACGGTCGATCTCGTGGCCGGTGCCGCTGTACGCCTTGAGGACAAGGGTGATGTCTGCGCGGCCGTTGCCGTACAGCCCGGCGCAGGCCTTGAAGAAGCCGGCCTCGGACTCCAGCAGCCCCATACGGCCGCCGTTCTCGCCCATGACCTTGCCGAGGGCTTCGAGCGTCACGTCTCCGACGAGAGCTTTAGGCAGGGCGGGCTGTTCCCTCAGTTCCCGCAGCCTGTCGAGAACGGCGTGGGCTTCCGACTTCTCTGCCCTGCCCTGGGCGACCAACCGCTCGACTGCGGCCATCTCTTGCTCTGTGATGCGGATGAGCTGTTCGTTCTCCTCAACACCGGACCGCAGTTCCTCGCGGAGCTCTCCGATGCGCTCCCGCAGAGGAGCGCTGGCAGCGTCCAGGGCAGGCGTCTTGCGTGCGGATGAGTCGGCCAGGCCGAGGAGGTACAGACAGACGTTCTCGTCCTCCCAGCCGTCCTTGACGTGGATGCGCACCCGCCCGCCGACTGAGGTCGAGATAGCTCCCAGGGCGGCGAAGGCAAGCAGGTCCTCGGAGACGTTGAGCGACGCCGACTGTGCCCGCACCCATGGCGCGAGCGTGCCGAGTTCGTCGACGGGGAACGGCGGCAGCGTGTGCTGGGGGATAGGGATAGGCGGGTCCCAACACGGACCGCCCCCCTCATTTTCCGTTCCACTTATTCCAGCGGGAGCTTTCAGCTCGTCCCACCGGGGTTCGGTGGAATTACTGGAATCGTTTTGGGCGGGGGCGGTCCGTGTTCCGGGCACCAGGTCTTCGTAGCCGAGCCCTGCCGCGAGGTGGTCGGAGACGTCCTTGCCGTGGGCGGGCTCCAGAACGCGCACGGGGATACCGGCGCGCTGCACGGAGTCGGCCACGGCCGCCGCGTGCTTACGTCCGGGCTCGTCGCGGTCCGCGATGACGACCACTTCCTCGGCTCCGCGGAAATGCTGGCTGTAGTCGTCGCTCCACTTCCCGGCGCCGCCCACGCCCGTGGTCGCCACGCAGCCGAGCTTGGCGAGGTTGTCCGCGTCCTTTTCCCCCTCGACGACGAGCACCGTGCCGCCGGCTTGTGCCGCGGCGATAACCTCGGGCAGGCGGTACAGGACACGGCGGATTCCCTTCACTCCAGGAGCGCCGTCCGGCCTGTACTGGCGGAACGTCTTCTTCTCTCCGTCGTATCCCGGCTCGAGGCGGCGCACGCTGTACAGCACTTCGCCGTGCTCGTCGCGGTACGGGTACTCGGCAACCACTTGCGGACGTTCGCGCTTCTGCACTGGCTCGTCAAAGAGGTCTTGCAGCGTGAGCCCAAGAACTGCGGTGACCTCGTCGACGCTGCACCCTGCGTGGCAGTTGAGGACGACGCCATCGCCGTCTCGTCTCGGTCCAATTGAGAGGGAGGGCGCACGATCCTCATGCGATGGACATTGCCAGGAAGCACCGCGTCCACGGCAGCCGTGGCTCTGCAGCGCCTCCTCGACACGCTTGCGAGCGCTCACTCTGCGGTCCCCAGGCTTTCAGTGGCCGTGATGGCGATGGCTCGTCGCGGCTGGACACGGTACGTGATGCCGCAGAGGGCGCGGCACATGCCGAGGCCCGTATGGCGATGCCACGAGTTGCAGCCGTGGCAGCGCGCGGCCGTCTCGGTACGCCCACGGGTGGCTACGACGACGGGCCGGACGATGGACGTCTCCTTGGTACCGGGGAAGAGTCCAGGCTGGTACAGCTTGGTCGCCGAGGCGCTAGGCGTTGGCGTCGCGAGGCAGACGACACTCGTGTCGTCGGGTGTGCGCTGTGCCATGATGCTGAGGGCCGTTCTTTTCGTTGGAGCCCCGGTTTGCTGTGGTGGTTGTGCCGGGGCCTCTGCGTGTGTGGGATGGGCTGGCCCCCGTCGGTCCGGTGCTGTAACACCGGCCTGGTAGGGGCCGTTCTCATGCGCCCAGGAACTGGTGCACGACCCCCGAAACAGATGGGGTGCAACCGCATTGAGACTGCGATTCCATGGCTCGTGAGCTGGGGGTTTTCCGGCCTGATGCACATTGATGCTCGCGCTCGTCATGCGAGGAATCGCGAGCCAGCTCCGGGGAGTACAGGAGCGTGATGACGTCACGCGTCGGGATGCGCAGCTTCCGGCCGAGCGGGAGCACGCGGGTCGCGGTCCACTCGCCGCGCCGGATCTGCGCATAGACGGTGTCCTTGTTGACGCCGAAGATCGACGCCATTGTGGGCACGTCCGTCGTCGGCCCGAGCGCCTCTATCGCCTCGCGCGTCCAGACGGCGGTCATGCCGCATCCCGCAGCGTGCGGATGGCGCTCACGTACCGCTCCAGGAACGCGCCCTTCGGCGTGCGGGTGCCAGCCTCCCAGTGGCTGACGGCCTGACGGGTCACACCGATGGCCTCGGCGAGCTCCCCCTGAGAGAGGCCCGCCGCCTGGCGGATAGCTCGCCGCTCCTCCGGGGCCGGGAGGTCCTGGTGCAGGCGCAGGCGAGCCCGAACGCGTAGCGCTGTGGCTGTCATGTGGCCAGCTTGGCAGGGGTGGTGAGTTGAGTCAACAGGCCAGCTCAGCAGACGTGGTGCGCCACGTCTGCTGAGCTGGTGTGTTGACTCGCGCGTTGCGTTCTTGCGATGCTCGCCAGGTGACGAAGCCCGGGCAGCAGCCCCCCACCGATGGGCCGGACGAGGTCCACATCAGCGCCATTGCCGACCACAACGCCGCCGCTGACCAGGCCGAAGGCGCTGTGGTGGCCACATTTGAATGCCGCCCCACCTCGAATGAGTGGGTCGCCAAGGGCGACGTCACGAGAGGTGCGCAAGGCCTGGTGATTTCCCGTATCGAGCTGCAGGCCGTCGACCCCACGGGCAACGGCATCACGGCCAGTCTGCTGCGCCGCGTCCAAGTGGGCGACATCCTGCACTTGGCCCGCGCCACCACTGCTCGTGCAGCGCAGTCGGCCTGGTCAGCGGCGGCGATGCTGGAGTACCCCGAGCGGAGGCCGCGGAGTGGAGGCCGCTCAGCCTTGAGTGACGAGCTCCTCCGCAGCGTGGCTGTCGCTTACTTGGCAGAGACGGCCCCTGGCCGCCCAGCCGGCGCGGTGAAGCGCATGGCGAGTGAGTTCGATCGCCCAGAGGAGACAGTCCGCTCGTGGGTCGCGCGGGCCCGTAAGGCGGGCTGGCTCGGTCCGAGTGTCAAGGGCCGTGCTGGCGCCGAGCCCGGGCCGCGCCTACGGAACCTCACCACGGAGGAGTTCGGCCGGATCTTCCCGGAGGGGTACGCCAAGCCTCCGCAGAACCTCTACGAACTGGCCGCGGGCTTCGAGTCGATGTCTGAAGACCGCCGGTGGGCCGCGTCGCAGGCCTATTTCAAGCTCGAGCGGTTCAACCGGGGGGTCCTCGAATCGGAGCGCCAGGAGCAGGAACGGCGGGCCAAGCGCCAGGACCAGGGCGAGGACGTCGGCGAGGACAACCAAGAGGGGGAGTGATTGATGAAGCCGTACAAGGCGTGCTCGTGCCGGGACCCGGAGACGAAGCGGCTACTCGGCAAGAAGTGCCCGGACCTGAGCAAGAAGGGCCACGGCGGTTGGTACGCCCGGTACGAGGCGCCCAAGTCCGCGGATGGGAAGCGCCGGCAACCGCGCATCGGTCCGTACGACACGGAACGGGAGTGCAAGGCCGAGCTCGGCAAGATGCTCGGCACGGCCGCCAACCCGAAGGCGCACGACGAACGGAAGACCACGCTCGGCCAGTACCTCGAACGCCGGTACACGTGGCGGAAGTCGGAAGCCGAGACCGGCGAGGGCCTGAAGAAGAGCACGCTCGACAGCGAGCGCGAGGCCATCGACCTTTACCTCGCGCCGGGCCTCGGCCACATCAAGATCGTCGACCTGAGCGACGAACACATCCGCGAGATGTACGCCGCCATGCGGAAGATCAACCGGCCCGAAGAGAAGACCGAGCGCACCGAAGTCCTGCGCCGCCTCCAAGAGGTCCGCGCCACCCGGCACGGCAAGCGGCTCCACAGCCGCCCCATCTCCGAGTCCCGCATCCGCCGCGTCCACGCCGTCCTTCACGGTGCGCTCACGGATGCCGTGAAGCTGTCGAAGATCCGGCCGGACAACCCGGCTGACGGGGTGTGGCGGTCGAAGGGCGGGAAGCGGAAGCAGGGCCGCGCGAAGCCCCTGCTGTGGACTGCCGAGCGTGTCGAGCAGTGGGAGAAGACCGGGGTCGTCCCGGCGAAGGTCATGGTCTGGTCGTCGGACCAGTGCGGCGCGTTCCTCGACTTCGCCGAGGCCTCCGGCGAGCGGTTGTACCCGGCGTTCCACCTGGACGCCTACTACGGGCCGCGCCGCGGCGAGCTGGTCGGCGCCGAAGAGCAAGACCTCAGCCTCGCCCGGCGCCGGCTGCACGTCCTCCAGGCGCAGTCGGACGACGAACTCGACGACACCAAGACCGAGGCCGGGTACCGGCAGATCCCCCTCGACGAGGAGACGGTCCGAGTCCTGAAGACCTGGCACAAGCGGAAGCTTGAGGAGCGCCTGGCCTGGGGCGAGACGTACCAGGACGCCGGCCGTGTCTTCTGCTACGAGGACGGCACCGCGCTGAAGCCGGAGTACCTGTCGAGCCGCTTCCGCATCCTGCTGGAGCGGTACGCCAACATCCGCGCGAAGGCCGCCGAGAAGTGGTCTGCCGAGCGGATCGCCCGGAAGTTCCGTACGACGGAGGCGGCCGTCGAGGTGGCGCTTCGGCTGACGCTGCCGCCTATCCGCTTCCATGATCTGCGTCACGGTGCGGCGACGATGCTGATCGCCGCCGGGGTGGACGACAAGTTCGTGAGCGAGGTTCTCGGGCATGCATCCGTCAGCTTCACGAAGGACGTGTACGCGGTCGTTGCCGAGGAGCTGGCGGAGGACGCCACGCGCAAAATCTCGGCCTTCATTCCCCGCCAGAATCGCCTTTCGGCGGTTGGTGCCAACACCGTGCCATCTGGGGGCTGAAAGTGGCTCCGAAAGCAACTCAGGGAGCCCAGCCGTATTCGGCCGAACTCCCTGGTCAGATGGCGGAGGCGGAGGGATTTGAACCCTCGATGGGATTGAAGTCCCAAACCGCATTAGCAGTGCGGCGCCATAGACCGGACTAGGCGACGCCTCCCGCACATCCGCCCGCGCGAGCGCGAGTGGTGCGTGCAGATGATGACACAGTCGAGCGCGCTGTCACCAATCGGCTCCCACGGTACTAGGCAGCCGGGCCGCGGGGCAAAGCCCTTCTCGTCGTCGAGGGCGCGGCGCAACGTCCGGGCCGGCGGCGCGTTGGGCAGGGCATGTCTCACTTCGCCGTGCGGGGCGCCCTCGGGGCCGTCGCCGCCGTTCTCGGATCCCTGCCCGCTCTGCCCGCCTCCGCCGCCGTCCAGGCCGACCACCTCACCGTCACCGTCCGGCACGCCGGGGACGGGAAGGACGGGACGTACGAGGTCTCCTGTCACCCCGGCGCCGGCAGTCACCCGGACGTGGACGGGGCCTGCCAGGTGCTCGACCGGAACACACGGTGGGGGCGGGACACCTTCGCCCCGGTTGCCCCCGGGACCGCCTGCACCATGCTCTACGGCGGCCCGGCGACCGCCCATGTCACCGGCACCTGGGCCGGCCGCCCGGTCGAGGCGACCTACGACCGCAGCAACGGCTGCGAGATCGGGCGCTGGGACCGGATGGTGCCCCTGCTGCCCGACCTCGGTTCATAGAGCCCGGCCCATCCGATGCGCAGAGCCGGGCAGCCCTGTCCTGGAGCACGGCCGTACAGCACCACCCATAGAGCCGTACAGCACCACCCATAGAGACGGCACAGCCGTTTCGTGGCGGAAGCCCCGCTCCCGTAAAAGTCTCGCGAAGGGACGGCGGAGGTGAGACGTGTCGGTCACATGTTCGCCGTCACTTCGTCGTGCGACCTCCCTCTCATCCGCGCCGCGAGCGCAATCGGTGGCTTTAGACTCCCTCGCGTGACACGTCGCGGGCAGGTTGGCAAGATGGCCCGAGCGGTCGGCAAGGTGCGGTAACAGGGAGGAAGCGTCTCGTGAGCAGCAGGCCATCCCGAGGCGCTGCTCGCCTCGCAGCCATACTGGACGCGCTGCCGGATGCGTTGGTACTGGTCAACGCCAACGGAACCGTCGTCAACGCGAACACCATCGCCCTGGAGGCGTTCGAGGCGCCGGGCACCGCGCTGGTCGGGCGCGGGCTGCTCGACCTGCTGCCGCAGTTTGATTCCAGGCTCATCCCCGGGTCCATGCGGCGGCCCGACCACATGGACCCACGCGGGCGGACCAAGCCGACCCGGATGATCGCGCGGCGGACCGACGGCTCGGAGTTCCCGGTCGAGGTCACCAGCGCCAACCTGGAGAACGGGCAGCAGGCGTACGACGGTTACGGCTACGGCGCCGACGAGCTGCTGATGCTCGTGGTGCGCGACCTGACCGGGACCGTGGACACCGAGGCCGAGCTGGCCCGCTCGCAGCGGCAGACCGAGATGATCCTGCGGGCTGCGAGCGAGGGTGTCGTGGGGACCGACACCGACGGGCGGATCGTGCTCGTGAACCCGGCCGCCGCTCAGATACTGGGATATCGGGCCGGTGAGCTGGGCGGCAAGGAGCTGCACAATCTGGTGCTGCACTCGCGCGGGGACGGCTCACCCTTCCCGTACGCCGAGTCACCGCTCGCCGACACCCTGCGCTCCGGGCGCAAGCACCGGGTGCGCGGACAGGTGCTGTGGGCCAAGGGCGACAAGAAGGTGCCGGTCGATCTGACGACGGCGCCGGTGCGCGACGGCGACCAGCTCGTCGGCGCCGTGATGACCTTCAGCGACCGGCGGCCCTACGACGCCCTCGCCGAGGAGAAGGACGCGCAGGAGAAGGCGCACGCCGAAGAGCTGGAGAGGCTCTCCGAGGAGCACGCCTCCGACCTGACCGCGCTGCGCCAGAAGCACGTCAGCGAGGTCGAGGAGCTGCGCGAGCGGCACGCCGAAGAGCTGGCGTCCGGCGAGGAGCGGTACGCGGCTCTCGGCGAGCGCGAGAAGGACCGGTACGAGGCCCTCTCCGGGCGGCACGAGCAGTTGCTGACCCTGCTCGCGCAGTCGTTGCGCGGCCCGCTCGACGAGTTGCGCCGGGAACTGGCCGCGCTCGCCGCCGACGACGCCGGGCAGCTGTGGCCCGAGGCCAACCAGGTGCTTCATCACCTTTCGGCCGGTTACTCGCGTATCACCCAGCTGATCGACAACGTACTCGGCTACCAGGCGCTGGACGCCGGGACCGAAGACGTCCACCGCACCAAGGTCATGCTCGACGCGGTTGTCGCCGCCGGTGTGGACGGGGCAGTGGAGCTGATCGGGCCCGGGCGGGTCCAGTTCGCCGTGCACGCGCCGCCCATCGAGGCCGAGGTGGATCCGCAGCGGCTCGCGGTCGCGCTCGCGCATCTCGTCGCGGACGTGGCGGGTGTCGACGCGACCGGGAACGCGCCCGTCTCCGCCGGCGGCTACATGGACAACACCGTGGTGGTAGCGGCGGCGCAGCGCGGTGAGGTCGTCCGTATCGAGGTGCGCGGGCCTTACCCCGGGGGCGACCCGGTGCACGAGCCGATCGTGCGCGGGATCGTGCGCGCTCACGGCGGTGTGCTGCAGACGCACGAGGTGCCGGGCATGAGCGGCAGCGCGTTCGTCCTGGAGGTGCCGATCGGGGGTGGCGCCGGGGCCGTGCCCCCTCCGCCCGGTACGGCGGTGGCCACGATCCCCGCCACCGACGAGACCGGTGCCGGTGGGCGGCGGCGGGCCCGGCGGTCGTCCGTGGACGCCTTCCTGGACAGCGATGTGCCCGGCGGCGAGGCCGGCGAGGGTGAGGTTCCGGCCGCGGCGCCGACCGGGCGGCGGCGCCGGCGGGCCGCCGGGGCGGAGGGCCAGGAGAGCGGGCCCGCCGCGATCGGGAACAACCACAACATGCAGAACTTCGAGAGCATCGAGAACTTCGACAGCGCGGACTCGGCGTCCGGCGGTACCGGACGGCGGCGCGGGCGTCCGGCCGACGCTTCCGGGGGTGTCAACGGTGTGGCCGGTGTCGCCGAGGGTGCCGTGGTGACGGCGGCCGAGCAGGGCGCCGGCACGGCCGCCTCGGGTACGGGACTCGGTGGCACCGTTCCGCCGCAGGGCGTACCCGCGCCGGCGGCGGGGCGACGCGCCCGGCGTGAACCCGACGAGCGACAGGCGCTGCCGGCGGCGCTCCCCGCTGCCACAGCCGCACCGGACGACGAGGAGCAGCCGAGCGGGCGCCGACGCCGTGCGCTGGCCGCGGCGGCCGAGCGGGCCGAGCAACAGCAGGCGGGCCCGCGTCCGGTCTTCGCGCTGCCGCCCGCCGAGGCCGACCGCACCCCCGGCCCGGTCGCGGTGGCGGCCGAGGAGGGCCGGCACGACGCCGTGGCGCACGACCAGGGCGAGGACCACACCCCGCCGCAGCCGCACCCCACGAACTCGCCGACGGGCCGCCGTCGCCGCGCCGTGGGCCAGCCCGCGGAGGGCGCCCCGGCCGTGGTGCCAACGGTGCCCGCGCAGGCGGCCGCCCCGGGGCACCCGGTTCCGCCCGGCCAGGGCATCCCGGCCCAGGCGGGGCCCGCGCCCCAGGTCCCCGCGCCGTCCGGCGTCCCCGCGGGCCCGGCGGCCGCCCCGCAGCAGCCCGTGCAGGCGGGTCAGCCCGGTGAGCCGGTTCCGCAGGCACTGCCGGGTGCGGCCGTACCGGCGCCGGCACAGCCGCAGCCGCAGGGTCCCGCTCCGGTGGCCCCGGGCCGCCCGGCCCAGCCGGCGCCCGCGCGGCCCGCCCCGGCCGCTGAAGTCACCCGGGCCCCCGCCCAGCCGCTACCGGCGGAGGCCGCGCCCGTGGCCCCCGTACCGCAGCAGTGGCCGGGCGCCGACCAAGCACCCGCGCCCGCCCCTCAACCCGCTCGTGCCGCGCAGCCGTTGCCCGCGGAGGCGGCGGCGCCCGCGCCGGCCGACCCGGACTCCACGCAGGGCAGGGCGTTCAGCGTACGGACGCTGGGGCAGGGGGTGCCGTTCTCGCGGCAGGCCGCGCAGGTGCAGCAGCCGACGGCGACCCCGCCCCCGCACCAGCCGGGCGGCAACGGACGGCGCCGCAAGCTGGGCACGCGCAACGAGCAGCAGCGGGCCGAGCTGGCGGCCCGGCAGCATCCGCCGGCCGAGCAGCCGGTGGCCCAGCCCATGCCCCAGGCGTCGCCGGCCGGGCAGTCCCGGCTCGCGTCCGCCACCGACGGCGCCGGACGGTCGTACGCGATAGGCGCACCGGACGTGAACGCCGCCGAGGGCCCGGAGCCGCTGGACGGTCCCGGCGGTGCGGTCGAGGTCGCGGATGCGCCGCGCCCGCAGCGGATGGACGACGAGCTGCCCCCGGAGCCGCTGGACAACCCGCGTCGGCTGCTGGTGTGGCCCGCGCCGGACGTCACCACCCAGCAGGCGCTGAGCGACAGCGGCTACCGGCCGGTGATCGTGCACTCCCGCGAGGAGGTCGACGCTCAGATCGCCGCGTTCCCGGCGGCGCTGTTCGTGGACCCGCTGACCGGACCGATCACGCGGACCGCGCTGCAGTCGCTGCGGCAGGCGGCGGTGGCGGCCGAGGTGCCGGTGATGGTGACGGCCGGACTGGGACAGGCGACGCGCGAGGCGGCGTACGGCGCCGATCCCGCCGTACTGCTGAAGGCGCTCGCGCCCCGGGACAGCGAGCAGCATCCGCCGCGAGTGCTGCTCATCGAGGAGCACGCGGAGATCGCCCTCGCCCTGACCGCGACGCTGGAGCGGCGCGGGATGCAGGTCGCGCGGGCGGCGAGCGACGCCGACGCGGTGGCGCTGGCGGGGCAGCTGCGGCCGAACCTGGTGGTGATGGACCTGATGCAGGTGCACCGCCGCCAGGCCGGCATCATCGACTGGCTGCGCGCGAACGGCCAGCTGAACCGGACGCCGTTGGTCGTCTACACGGCGGCCGTCGACCAGGCAGACCTGCCTCGGCTGGCGTCGGGTGAGACGGTCCTGTTCCTGGCGGAGCGGTCCACGAGCACGGAGGTGCAGAGCCGGATCGTGGACCTGCTGGCGCGGATCGGGACGAACTGAGACAGCGTCGGCGCGCCCCTTTTCGGGGCGCGCTCACGACGGGCGGGCGGTTTCAGATACGGGTGACGTCCAGCTCCCCGTCGGCGTACTTCCTCCGCAGCACCTTCTTGTCGAACTTGCCCACGCTGGTCTTCGGCACCGCCTCGACGATCGTCCAGCGCTCCGGGAGCTGCCACTTGGCGATCTTGCAGACGTCGCTCGCGAGGAAGGCGCGCAGGGACTCGAAGTCGGCGCCGGAGCCTTCCTTGAGGACGACCGTGGCCAGCGGGCGCTCGCCCCACTTCTCGTCGGGTACGGCGACCACGGCCGCCTCGGCGACGTCCGGGTGGGACATCAGCGCGTTCTCCAGTTCCACCGAGGAGATCCACTCGCCGCCGGACTTGATGACGTCCTTCGCTCGGTCGGTGAGGGTGAGGAAGCCGTCGGGGGAGATGGTGCCGACATCACCCGTCTTCAGCCAGCCGTCCTCGCTGAACTTGTCGGCGGGGCGCAGGGGGTCGGCGTCGGGGCCGTTGTAGTAGGCGCCGGCGATCCAGGGGCCGCGCACCTCCAGCTCGCCGGCCGACTCGCCGTCCCAGGGGAGGCGTTCGCCGTCCGGGCCGGTGAGCCGGGCCTCGACGCCGGCCGGGAAGCGGCCCTGGGTGAGGCGGTAGGCGAACTCGTCCTCCGTGCCGACCGCGTGGGCCGGCGGCCGGGAGACCGTGCCGAGCGGGGAGGTCTCGGTCATGCCCCAGGCGTGGCAGACCCGCATGCCCAGCTTGTCGAAGGCGGCCATGAGGGAGGGCGGGCAGGCCGAGCCGCCGATGGTGACCTGGGTGAGCGAGGCGACGTCCCGGGGCCGGGCGGTGAGCTCGCCGAGCAGGCCCTGCCAGATGGTGGGGACCGCGGCCGCGTGCGTGGGCCGCTCGCTCTCGATCATCTCGGCGAGCGGCGCGGGCTGGAGGAAACGGTCCGGCATCAGCAGGTTGACGCCGGTCATGAAGGTGGCGTGCGGCAGTCCCCAGGCGTTGACGTGGAACTGGGGTACGACGACCAGGGAGATGTCCTGGTCGGTCAGGCCCATCGACTGGGCCATGTTGACCTGCATGGAGTGCAGATAGATCGAACGATGGCTGTACACCACGCCCTTGGGGTCGCCGGTGGTGCCGGAGGTGTAGCACATGGCGGCGGCCTGGCGTTCGTCCAGCTCCGGCCAGTCGTACGCCGTCGGCTTGCCGGCGATCAGGTCCTCGTACTCGTGTACGGCCACGGAGGCGCCGTCCAGCAAAGAACGGTCGCCCGGACCGGAGACCACGACATGCCGCACCGGCTTCAGGTGGGGCAGCAGCGGGGCGAGCAACGGCAGCAGCGAACCGTTGACGATCACGACCCGGTCGTCCGCGTGGTTCACGATCCAGGCCAGCTGTTCGGCGGGCAGCCGAAGGTTGAGCGTGTGCAGAACCGCACCCATGGAGGGAATCGCGAAGTATGCCTCGGTGTGTTCCGCGTTGTTCCACATGAGAGTGGCCACACGGTCGTCGCCCCGGACGTCCAGGTCGTCGCGCAGGGCGTGGGCCAACTGGGCGGCGCGCGCGCCGACCTCGGCGAAGCTGCGACGGTGCGGCTCGGCCTCGCCCGTCCAGGTGGTCACCTGTGACTCGCCATGAACCCTCGACCCATGCGTCAGGATCGTGGAGATCAGCAGCGGTACGTCCTGCATGGTGCTCTGCACGGCGTCCTCCCGGGGCGACATTGCCTACTCGGCGGTAAAGGGGACTCCGCTGATTCTGCGCACATACCGAGCGGTATGTCACTAGGGCAGAGCCGACCAACACCGTCCGGCAGCACTCCGTCGCTATCGGGCGAGGACCAGCTCAGGGTCCTCACGCAGCTTGCCGAGCGCACGCGACACCGCGGACTTCACGGTGCCCACCGACACCCCGAGCACCTCGGCCGTCTGCACCTCGCTCAGGTCCTCGTAGTACCGCAGCACGACCATCGCCCGCTGCCGCGCGGGCAGCTTCATGATCGCCCGCCACATCGCGTCGCGCAGCGCCTGCCGCTCGGCCGGGTCGTCCCCGCCGCCCGCCGGCTCCGGCTCGGGCATTTCGTCGCAGACGAACTCGTCGACCCGGCGCTTGCGCCACTGCGAGGTCCGGGTGTTCAACAGGGCCCGGCGCACGTAGCCGTCGAGTGCCCGATGGTCCTCGATCCGCTCCCAGGCCACGTACGTCTTGGCGAGCGCGGTCTGGAGGAGGTCCTCGGCGTCACTGGGGTTGGCGGTCAACGACCGGGCGGTGCGCAGCAGGACCGGCTGGCGGGCCCTGACGTACGACGCGAAGGACGGGTACGGCCGGGTCTGCCTCGCCGAGACAGCGGCGTCCGAAGCGCTGGTGCAGACGGGTGTGGTCATGGCTCCACGCTATGAGCGAGCGGTATTGCGGCGGATCGGCCGCAGGTCCCGAAGGCGAGTCCGCCTCAGGTTGTAGGGGTGGGGTTGGCTACACCTCCTGAAGGTGGAGTACGGGGACGGTACTCCTGCGGGTTTACCCCTGCGGGGGCAGTGCGGTGGAGGCGGCGGGCCACTCCCCGGCAGGCTGCGGGTTCACCCGTCCGAGGCCAGGACCAGCCCTGACGTCGGCACCCCGGTGCCGGCCGTCACCAGGACCCGGCCCGCGCCCGGTATCTGGTTCACGCCCGTGCCGCGCAGCCGGCGCAGCGCCTCCGCCATCCCGTTCATCCATGGAGGTACGCCTCGCCGAGCTGTCCCCCCGTCGATCCGCCAGCCGTCGCCGTCCCGCACCGCCCGGGTGCGCAGTGCGGCGAGATCGGTGCCGGCGGAGGGCTCGCTGTAGCCGATGGCGAAGACCAGGTCGCCGCTGAGGATGCCGGGCAGGAAGCGGGCCTTCTGGTCGTCGCTGCCGTACTTCATGAGTGTGGGCCCGACCGTGTTGAGCGTGACCACCGAGACGGGGGCGCCGGCCCGGTACGCCTCGTCGAAGAACACGAACTGCTCGTCGGCGCCGCGCCCTTGACCGCCGTACTCGACGGGCCAGCCGGGGCCCAGCAGGCCGTCCGTGCCGATGCGGCGCAGCAGGGCACGGCGTTCCCCGGGGGTCTCGGGGACGGGTGACGGGATCAAGGACCGGAAGCAGGAGCGGAGTTCGGCGCGCAGCCGCTGCCGGCGTTCGGTGGGAGCCAGATGCATGGTTTCTGACTGACCGTTTCTGACTGTCCGTCAGATCCGGCCCTGTCAAGGCCGAACAACCGGCGCGGGGAGCCGGAGGGTGGTGAACCGGAAGCGGGAGGCAGTCGGGAGCCGGAGGGGGCCGGAAAGCGCCTGCGCGGCGGTACCGGAGTACCGCCGCGCGACGCGCTACTTCCCCACAGAGCGCACCCCGCAAGGGCTCAGACGGGACTTACCAGAGCTGGGTGAAGTGGACGGCGACGTTGTCGTTGCCCTGCTGGACGGCCGTCCACGCGGAGCCGTTGACCTGCGCGGTGTTGCTCTGGTTCGAGGCACCGTTGCCCACCGCGTTCTGCTGCGTGGTCGAGGAGTTGCCCTTGTTGTCGTGGCCGACACCGCTGCCGATGATGCCTGCCACACCGGCGTTGGCGCTCGATCCGTCGTCCGCGATCGCACCGTTGTCCGCGGCGGCGACACCGGCGAACAGGGCGGCAGCGAGCGGGAGCGCGGAGACGGCGGCGAGGACGCGGGCGGTACGGATGCTTGCCATGTTGTTTCCTCTCAGAGCCCGGCTATGCCGGGGGTACGTCAAGTAAGGCTCTTTCCAAGGCAGTTGGCCGACCGCCTCGGTGGTTGTCATCGACGTCGCGAGACCAGAGTTGCCCACCGAATCCCCGGCGAACCACCCCGGAAGGCCTTATTCGCCCTCAAGCGTGATGACAAGTCGATAAACCCCTTTCGCCATCTTTGGTTGACTCCAGCCCCAGTCGTGACCAGTCCGGACAATCACCCTTCAAGCACCCCAAGGGGAGAACCGATTCGGCACCCTTTCCGGCCAAGCTGCCGCTCCCGGCGTGTCACACCGGACCCCTCTTCCCTTTTTCGAACATACGTACGAACATGGATCCATGGCCACCACCGACCGGCAGGCCACGACGCTGGCCCTCGCACACGCCCTGTCAGCCGCCGAGCGCGGCCTGGCCGTCATCCCCCTGTCCCGGACCAAACTCCCGGCCCTGCGCTCCCCGCACCGCGGCGAGCCGGAACGGGCGCTACCGCCCTGCCACGGCGAGTGCGGCCGCCCCGGCCACGGGGTGTACGACGCCACCACCGACCCGGCCCGCATCCGTGAGCTGTTCGCCGCGGCACCCTGGGCGACCGGCTACGGCATCGCCTGCGGACTGCCCCCGTACCGCCTCATCGGCGTCGACCTCGACGTGAAGTCCGGTACGGACTCCACCGCCGCGCTGCGCGAACTGGCGCTGCGGCACCTGTTCACCATCCCGCCCACGGTCGTCGTGCTCACGCCGAGCGGCGGCCGCCACCTCTGGCTGACCGGACCACCGGACGCCGTGATCCCCAACTCGGCCGGCCGGCTCGCCCCCGGCATCGACATCCGGGGCGCGGGCGGCTACCTGGTCGGCCCCGGCTCCCGCACCGACCACGGCGTCTACGCCACCGCCCCCGGCACCGAATACCTGGTCCCGGCCCCCTGCCCACCGTCCCTGCTCCGCCTCCTGCTCCCGCCCCCGCGCGCCCCCCACCCGGCGACCCACCCCTCGGTCGGCGACCGCGGCCAGGGCCTGGTCCAGTTCGTCCTCGCCGCTCACGAGGGCCAGCGCAACACCCGCCTCTTCTGGGCGGCCTGCCGCGCCTACGAGAACGGCATCGGCCGCGCCCTGCGGGCCCCGCTGATCGACGCGGCGGTCCACACGGGCCTGACGGAACCCGAGGCCCGCGCGACGATCGCGTCGGCCGCGCGGATGACGGGCCACCGGCCTTGAGACCAGGCTGCCCGCCGGTGATCTGACGCCGTATGTGTAAGGGGTGCCTCGCCCGTTCCTGTGGAGGCACCCCTTGCGTCAGGGTGCGGACCGCGACATCGGCTGCGGATCACGCCCCCGCGCTGCTCCGCAGCGCCGTCAACCAGCGTCGGGCACGGCACCCGAGAAGTCGTACACGGCCCAGTCGGTGACCCGGACGTATCCGAGGCGTTGGTAGAGGGCGTTGCTGGTGGGGTTGGCCGCGTTCGTGTACAGGACGACCTCCTTGGCGCCTGCGGCGCGCGCGGCCCGGCTCACCTCGACCACGTGCCCGATACTTTCCCAAACCGACGACAGCCGTCCAGTGCCCTGTGAACCCGCGATGACATCGCTGCCGCGACAGTGCAAGTCCACGCAGCGGGACTACGTCACCAGCAGCGCGCGGACGGGCGACACCCGGGAAAAAAGTTGTGGGCCGCTGTCGATCCGGCCACGTCCCGTTCGACGTCATGATGTGTGGCACCTCGCCACACGATGACGCGACAGGACCTGCTGAGGAAACAGATGGATCAACTGCTGAGAGTCATGAACTTCAACGTCTCGAGTGACGGAATCGGTGCCGGTGACCACCAGAGTCTCGAGCGGCCGTTCGGCCTCGACCATGCCGAGAGGCTGTTCGCCTGG
Source organism: Streptomyces sp. NPDC005866 (assembly GCF_040629895.1). Taxonomy (NCBI): domain Bacteria; kingdom Bacillati; phylum Actinomycetota; class Actinomycetes; order Kitasatosporales; family Streptomycetaceae; genus Streptomyces; species Streptomyces sp. NPDC005866. Next base: position 440,356 of record NZ_JBEXWP010000003.1, on the reverse strand, counting down.
GCCGGAGCCACGGCGAGCTGGCCCATGCGCACGGACCCCGGGGGGAGCCGGGGCCTCGACGACTACTTCACCCGGGATTTCGCACGCAACATCGGTGCCGAGATCATGGGCCGCAACAAGTTCGGGCCCCAGCGTGGGCCATGGCAGAACCATGAGTGGCGCGGCTGGTGGGGGGAGGAGCCCCCGTTCCACACACCGGTGTTCGTCCTGACCCACCACAAGCGTCCGTCGTTCACGCTCTCCGACACCACGTTCCACTTCGTTGACGGCGACCCGGCCGCGGTCCTCGAACGGGCGCGGGAGGCGGCGCAGGGCAAGGACGTCCGACTAGGCGGCGGGGTCACCACCGTCCGGCAGTTCCTTGACGCTGACCTCGTCGACACCATGCATGTGGCGGTCTCGCCGGTAAAGCTCGGGTCCGGACTACGACTCTGGCAGTCCCCCGATGAGCTGCTCGACCGGTTCCACCTGGAGGTCGTGCCCAGCCCGAGCGGGGTGACGCACCACCTGTTCTGGCGAAGGTGACGCGCTCGTACGCGCCGCGGTGGCCAGGGGTCACCGCTGCGGCCGTCTCCGGGACCCGCCTGGACGCCGGGCGGGCGGTGGACGGTTTTCGCGGGTCCTCACCCGGACGGACCGGAGCGGTGGTAGGCGGGCGCCAGGGGTGATGGCGTGATCTCACGCGTTCCACCGCTTCGTTCCAGGGGAGGCCCCGCCATGAGAGTCACCGCCTCCGGTCTTGCCGTGGTCGGACTGCTCGCCGTCTCCGCATGTGCGGCCGGCCGGCCGCCGGAAGCGTCCGCTCCCCTCGCCTCCCCGGCGGCGAACGCGACAGCCGCCGAGCGCCCCGCCCCCGCCAGCCCGGCGGCCTCGCCCGGTATCCCGGCGCTCACCCCTGAGCAGGCCCAGTCCGCTTTGGTCGGCGAGGCCGACCTCGGGGTGCCGTGGACGGCGAGCGACGGCACCGCCACCTGGCACGACGGCCTGCTCAAGGCCGTCACCGGGCACCCCGACTGCCAGCGCCTCCTCGACGCCGTGTACGCCGACGAGTTGCTCGAACCGGCCGGCCCGCACGCCGTCGTCGCCCTCGACGACGGCGACGACGACGCCCAGCTCCGCTACCAGGTCTACGCGAGCCGCGCCGCCGACGTGGACCGGACCCTGGCCTGGCTGCGGGCGGTGCCCGGTGTCTGCCGACAGTTCGCCGCGCAGAACGCCTCGGCCGGGACCGAGGCCGTCCAGGTCGCCGACTCCGGGCTGCCGGAATTCGGCGAGGCCCGGCAGGGGCTGCGGGTCACCCTCACCGCGCAGAGCTCCCCGGACGACGACCCCACCACCCTCACCCTGGACATCGCCGTCGTCCGGGTCGGCGACGACGCGATCGTCCTCACCGCCGGCGCCCTCGGCACCCTCCCGACGGACACCACCGAGCAGACCCTCGACATCGGCGTCCGGCGCCTCGCCCAGGTACGGGAACAGGGCCGGGCGCAGGCCTAGAGCCCGCCCCGGCGGTCAGGGCAGGATCGCGTCGACGTAACCGCCGTCCACCCGCAGGGCGCCCCCGGTCGTGGCCGACGCCTGCTCCGAGCTGAGGTAGACGACCATATGGGCGATCTCCTCCGGCTCGATCAGCCGTTGCAGCAGGGACTGCGGCCGGTACTCGCGCATGAACCTTTGCTGCGCCTCCTCCCAGGGCAACTCCCGGCCCACGAGTCCGTACACGAAGTCCTCGACGCCGCCGGTGTGCGTGGGGCCCGCGATGACCGAGTTCACCGTCACGCCCGTGCCCGCCGCCTTCTTGGCGAATCCGCGGCTCACCGCCAGCAGCGCGGTCTTCGACATCCCGTAATGGATCATCTCGGCCGGGATGACCACCGCCGAGTCGCTGGCGATGTACTGCACGCGTCCCCAGCCGCGTTCGGTCATGCCCGGCAGATACAGCCGCGTCAGTCGTACGGCGGCGAGCACGTTGACCTCGAAATAGCGCCGCCATTCGTCGTCGGTGAGCTCCAACGGGTCGGCGGCCCCGAAGACACCCAGGTTGTTGATGAGGATGTCCACCTCGGGCAGCAGCTCCGTCGCCCGGGCCGCGCCCTCGTCGGTGGAGACATCGGCGGCCACGGACACCAGGTCGGCGCCGGGGGCCTGTACGGCGAACGACGCCACGCTCGCCGCCACCCGCCGCTCGTCACGGCCGTTGACACCCACGCGGGCCCCGGCCCGGGCGAGCCCCACGGCGATGGCCGCACCGATTCCCTGCGTGGAGCCGGTGACCAGTGCGGTGCGTCCTGTCAGATCGATATGCATGGGCGGGAGGGTTCCCTTCGTACGCCTGTGAATGTCGCGGTTCGTGTGCCTGTGCCTACGGATGCCACCGTCCGTCATGCGGGAAGCGGCACGGCCCAACCGTCTGATCCAAATGGGCTATGGCTTCTCGTAGGGGTCCGACGGCTGCTTCACCGTGCGCGCCGACTTCGCGTCCAGCACCGGCGGCCACGCCGCGTCCGAGCCCAGCGCGCCCTTGGGGTGCCAGGTGCCGGTGACGGTGACCCAGGTGTCGGTGGGCGGCGCGTCCTCGCCCCTGATCTCGACCTTGCTGGTGGTGGCGTCGGCGGCGCAGCACGTGACCATCAGCCGGGTCAGGTACCAGGTGCCGTCGGCGCCGTGCGTGGCGAAGCCCGTCATCCGGACCGTACGGCCCTTCAGCGCGCGTCCGCTGTCGTAGATCGCCCGTGAGCTGAACTCGGCGAGCGTCAGCCGCACCGGGTTCCCGGCGGGCAGCGCCGGAAAGGCCCCGACGCCCTGCGCCGCCCGCTGCGCCGCCTCGCGCTCCGCGCTGTACGAACCGAGCGCGGGCGGAGGGAAGAGCAGCAGGGCGAGGGCGGGGAGGGTGAGCAGCCAGGCGATCCGGGGGCCGTGGTTGTGATCGTGGTCCTGGATATGGCCACGGTCGTCGTGGTGGCCGGTGGTGCGGCTCCGCAGTGCCGCCGTCGTGATGCCCAGCAGGATCAGGGCGATTCCGGAGGTGATCAGGTAGGGGCGCAGGGACGCCTGGACGTACCGGAGGTACAGGTCGCCGAAGAGGGTGATCCGCAGGGCCGCCGCGCCGACGAGGCAGAGCAGGACCGGGCCGCCGTATCGCCTCACAGCAGCCACCACCCCACCAGGACGCTGGACGACAGCGCCACCAGCCGCGCCCCTGAGGAAGCGGCCTCCGATATGGATCGTGCGACATCGTGCGGCAACTACCGGGCAGTACCTGTCGCCGCCGCCCGCCTACAGCGGCGGCTGTGCCGGAGCCGGGCCAAGAGTCGTGGTACCCGGGGCCGTACGGTGGCCAAGGCCCGTGCGGTACGCGTCCAGTGCCGCCTCCACCCGGCCGGTGCGGCGCAGCAGGTCCCCCAGCAGACGGCACAGGTCCGCGAGGTCGCCGGCCGCGCCCGCCCGCTCCAGCAGGCTCAGCGCCCGTACGTAGTGCTCCTCCGCCGCCTCGGTGTCCCGGGCGTCCTCGGCGATGATGCCGAGCAGGCGGTGCGCTGCGGCCGCGTGGACCGCGCCGCGCTCGGAGGAGAAGTCGCCGAGCACGTCGTGCAGCAGCTCGGCGGCCTCCTCGGACTTGCCCCGGCGGTGCAGTACGTCGGCCAGCTCGACGGCGGCCTGGCTGCGGTACAGGGCGGCCCGGGTCTCCGACAGCATCGCCAGCGCCTCCCTCAACTCGACTTCCGCACGCTTCAGTTCGCCGTTCTGGGCGTAGACGTAACCGCGCATCCAGTGGCAGTTGGCGAGTTCGGTACGGAGCTGGAGCTGCCGGTACAGCTCGGCGGCCTTGGCCAGGGAGGCGTCGGCCTCGGCGACCCGGCCCTCGGCGAGCAGGGTGCGGGCGACGGAGCGGTGCATCCGGGCGATCAGCGCGGGGTCGCCGGCCTGCGGGGCGAGGGCGAGGGCGAGTTCGGCGGCCTGGGCGGCGCGGGCGTGGGCGCCCATGTCCATGTAGGGGCCGATGGCGGAGGCGTACAGCAGCAGGAGCGCGTCCGGGTCGTGCAGGCCACCCCGGTTCAACTCGTCGAGCGTGGTCTCCAGGAGGTAGACGGCGTAACGGAGTTCACCGGCCAGGTAGTGGCTGACGGCTCGGCCGCGGATCGCCGGTACGCGCACCGGCAGCGGCTCGTCGGCCGTCCCCAGCTCGGCCCGCTCGAAGAACTCCCTGGCCCGGCCCAGCTCACCGGTGTCCAGGGCGCACTCGCCCATCCCGAGCAGCGCGGTGGCCTGCTCGACCGCGAGCCCGAGCGCCGCCGCCTCCTCGAAGAGGACGGCGTACTGGGCGGCGGCCTCCTCGGCGGCGCCGGTGGCCAGGGTGCGCTGTGCCTCGGTGAGCCGCAGCCTGAGGTCGGTGGCGAGGTGGGCGGGGCGCCCGCTGGCCAGCTCCTCGAAGCCGACGCCGAGCCGCCCGGCGATATGCCGTAGCGCCTCGTCGGAGGCCCGCACTCGCCCGGCCTCCAGCGTGGAGATATAGGCCGGCGTGTAGGCAGGTTCGGCCAACTGCCGCTGCGTCAGCCCCCGTTCGGCGCGCAGCTGCTGCACCCGCCGTCCGATGGTCTCCGGATCGTCCCGTTTTCGCATTCTGTCACTCCCCCGCCAACTCCCCCTGGGCCTCTTGCCGTTGAGCTCCGGCAGCCCCTAGGTTAAACGGCGAATTAAACACGCTTAACCCGCCCCTGTCGTTGCGAGGTCGCCGTGCTCGGACGCACATCCGCACGCCCCAGCGCACGTTACGCCCGTAGTGTCGCCGCCGCCGTGATTGCCGTGGCCGCCCTCATCACGGCCGCCAACGCGGGCCCGGCGAGAGCGACGGGCACCGGCCCCGATTCCACCGCCCCGGCCACGGCCGAGCGCGCGCCGCGCTGACGGCGGTCAACTCCACGACCTACGGCGCGTGGAGTTACTTCACCTTCACGAACCAGTGACTCAGCTGGCCTGAAGCTGCCGCAGATGCTGCTGGACATGGTCCAGGGCACCTTCCCGGCGGCCCGGCACCCTGAGTCTCAACTCCGTGAGTGCGGGCCCGAGTTCACGGGCCCGCGCCGCGTCGTTGATGGCGCCCCACTGGTGGTGGGCCCGGTCCACGGCCGCCTCGACGGCCGGTGCGCCGGCCGGCTGCCCGGCGGCAAGCCGGGCGTGCGCGACGGTCAGCCAGGTACGGCAGCTGCGCACCGCGTCCCCGGCGAACATCGCCAGATCCGCCCGCACTTCGGACCAGTGCAGGGCGTCCTCGGAGGCCGGCCCGTGCGCCCGTGCGGCGGCCTCCTCCCAGCGGGCGGCGAGCTGGTCGGCCTCCGCATACCGCCCGTCTCGCGCGGCCGCGCTGATGGCGTCATGCGGATCCCCGCTGCCGGGAGTGTTCGAGCTGAGCAGAATGCAGCTCGCGGCCTCGGCGCCGAGCCGCGTGAGCACCTGCTGGTGCAGTTGCGCCATCGGCGGCCGGTGCCCACTGCGCAGCACGGTCGCCACGGCCTTCATGTACGACGGCGACGCGACGTCCCGCCGGGCCGGCGGCGGTGCGATACGCCCGTGCACGGCGTTGTTGCGCCCGGAGTCGAGGGGAACGATACGCAGCCGCTCCCAGGTCTCGTGGTCGGCGTGCAGATCGAGGACGAGCGTGGTCGCCCCGGCCGGCCGCAACCGCAGCTCCTCCCGGATCCAGTGCCAGGGCAGGCCGGTGTAGCGGACGGTGGCGGGCGTGGTCCGGGCCAGCGCGAGATGCGGCAGCCGCTGCTTGCGGTCCAGATGCAGCTGGCCCGTGACGAACACGGTCAGCGGACCGGAGGCTGCCGCCGCGGCACGCAGCCGCGTCAGGACGGCCTGCGGCTGCAAGGGGTCGGCGAGTTCGACGACGTTGGCGGTGTCGGTGCCGGAGAGTACCGCCGGGGGTACGGCCGCGAGCACGGGGAGCACGGACGCCGCGTCCACCAGACACGCTCTGCCTGTCGGCGAGGCCGCGAGCAGCAGCACGGTTCCGGGCATCGGCCCTCCCCTTTGTTCCCCAGGTCCACTTACGTCAGCACCGTAACCGCTGCGCCTGCAAAGCGGGGGGTGCGGGAGGGGTTTGGGGGGGGACGGGGTGATCCGGGGGGCAGGAGAGCACTCCTATCGGGATGCCGCGCTGCGGCGAACCGCGAAGATCGTGGTGTCGTCGCAGAGATGCCCTGGCTGTGGCGCAGTACGCCGTCGCGGACGTAGGCGACCAGAAGGGCCGGGTCGGCTGTGGCGGCCCGGGATGCCTCCTCGGGCAGCGCGTAGAACTCGCCGTCCCCGTTCCTCGCCTCTGTCACGCCGTCCGTGGTGACGAGGAGGGTCTCCCGCCTGGTACTCCTGCGGCCAGACGCTGTCCACGGCGATGTAGTCGACGACGCATAGCATCGCGAACACGGCCGTCGTCCACACCCCGCAGATCGCCGCCGCGATACCGGGCACCAGCACGATCCACGACATGATCCGGAACCGCTCCGTGGTGGCGAGGTCGACCGCCGTGATCCCGGCCAGCAGCAGGAGCGGCGCCGCCCAGGAGACGCTCCGGCCCCGGGCCCGCAGCGGGTGCCGCCGGCGCAGCAGATCCTGCCACCGCCGGGGGGCCGGGTGGTCGGTCACGAGAGTCAGGGAAACACGCGCCGCGGCGCGCCGCACGTCGTGGACGGCGTACGGGCTTCGTATGGCCGACTTGCCAGGAGGTACCCGCAGGTGTGCCCTGGAAGCCGGGGGCGAGGAGAGAGGAGCACTCTCATGGCTCAAGCGGCACCCACGTCCGGCGGTACGTCCCAGCACGGCCGTACGCCCGACATCTTCGGCCCGCGGACCCACCTCATGGGCAGACTGGCCGTCCCGATCGTGACGGGCCTGATCTACGGCTACTGGGCGGCCGCGAACCGGCGCAGCGGCGGGCCCGTCACCGGCTGGAACCTGCTGTTCGGATTCGTGACCGCGATCGTCTTCGCGGCGGTGCTGCTCGGCGTGCTGACGATCGGCCCACGGCTGCGGCGGGAGGTGCACGCGCTGATGTGGACGGCGTTCATGGGGGTCGCCTTCGGCTTCCTGTACAGCCAGAGCGGAGACTCGGTCCTGCGCTCCATCGGCATGTCCCTCGCGGTCGCGGCGGTGACGTTCATCGTGATGTTCTACCGGTTCTACACACACGAGGACGTGGCCGGACATCGCGTCCGCTGACCTCCCGGGTACGCGTGGGCCCCGGCCATCACGGCCGGGGCCCACGCGTTCCCCTTTTCCCCTCACCGGTCGCCGGGGCCGCTTGAGGGCACCCGACGACGTCCCTGCGAAGCCACTCGGCCGTTCCGCCGGGGAGGAGTTCTCACCAGGCTCCTGGGGAAGTTCTCCTCACGACCAGGAAACACCCGTTCGGGTCAGCCTTCCACCGGAGCGTGGCGCCCCAAGGGTTTCCGGCGCCCGTGGGCGCCGTATCGCCCGTCCGGCCCGACCTGACGCCACGCCATGCCCCGGATGCAGTCGCACCGCTCGCCTGACCGGCCCTCAGGGGCTTGCCTGGGAGCGTGCCCTCAGTGCCAGTGCCCACAGGGCCCGCGCGGCCCGTACGGCCCACCCGGGCCGTACGTCTCCGGAACGCCCTTTCGGCTCTGCTGGTCACGCTGTCCTGCCTGCTGCTGCCGTTCGGGGCGCTGGCTGCCTGGGCGGCCTACGGGCTGGCGGACACCGGACAGTACGTCAGCACGATGGCGCCGCTGGCCGACGACCCGGATGTCCGGGACGCCGTGGCGGACACCGTCGGCGAGGGCATCATGCGCGAGGTGGACGTCGGCCGGCCGATGCAGGGCACGGTGGCCCCCTTCGTACGCGAGGCGGTCCGCTCCTTCACCCAGACCCGGGCGTTCCGGCTGGCCTGGGACGCGGGCAACCGGGCCATCCATGACGCGGTCCTGCGCGCGCTCCAGGACGAGCGTGAGGAGGCCGTGACCGTCGACCTCGCCCCGGTCACCGCCCAGGTCAAGGACCAGCTCACCCAGGACCATATGCCGCTCGCGGCCCGTATCCCGGTCAAGCACACGGCCGTAGCGGTCCTTCCGGCGGAAGAACTGGACCAGCTCCGGAAGGGGTTCCACGTGCTCGAAGTCGCCGGCTTCTGGCTTCCCGTCGCGGCCGTCGTCTTCGCGGTCTGCGGCATCGCCCTCGCCGTCCACCGCCGCCGTGCGATGACGGCGACCGCGCTGGGTACGGCGCTGGGCGGCGCCGTGCTGGGTCTCGCCCTCACCGTCGGCCGCCGGCTCACCCTGGCCGGTCTGCCCTCCGACGCCCCACACCCGGCCGCGGCCGCCGTCTACGACGCGCTGACGTCCACCCTGCGCACGGTCTCCTGGCTGCTGCTGGGCCTGGGTCTGACGGTGGCCGCGCTGGCCTGGCTCGGCGGATACGTCCGCCGCCGACCGGAGAAAGTACGGAAGCCGGCCGTCGACACACCCGAGTCCGCTTCCCTCGGGGCGGATTCACAACCCGCCGGCCAGGACATCACCATCACGTAGCCGGCCGCTCCTCCAGGAGACCCGCGGTGGGCGTCCTGCCGGGCCGTCACGCCGGCACCGCACACAAGCCGCCCGACCACGACGACCCGGACCGACCCACTCCAGGGGCGCCGCGCCGCGAGTCCCGCCAGTGTCCGCAGCGCCCCCACCAGCTCCGGCCCGCCCGCCGAGGCGAGCCCGAGCCGCACCGCGTCCGGCGTCCGTTTCGGGTCGACGCGGAAGGCGGTACCGGGCGTGACCCCGATCCGGTGGGCCGCCGCGGCCGCCGTGAAGCCGTCCGCCCGCCATGGCGCGAACAGTTCCCACCCACCAGGCGAAGTACCCGCACGGATCCGCCCGTACGGCGAACCCGTCGAGCAGCTCCCGGACGAGCTCCTGCCGCCGCCCGGCCTGCTCGCGCTCGGCCGCGACGAGCCGCGCCACGGTCCCGTCCCTCGTCGGCATTGCACCGAGAGCAAAGATCTTATTGCACCGAGGAGTTGGCAGCACCTAGGGTCGTTCACATGCCCCCCTTCCTCGCATATGACGATAATGACCCACAAACCTCGCGCGCCCCCTTGCTGCTCATCCACGGTCACCCCTTCGACCGCACGATGTGGCACCCCCAGCGCACCGCCTTCGCCCCGTCCCGCCGGGTCATCGCCCCCGACCTGCGCGGCTACGGAGCCTCCCCGGTCACACCCGGCCTGACCCCGCTCTCCCGCTTCGCGGCGGACCTGGAGGAACTCCTCGACGCACTGGACGTGGAGGCCTGTGTCCTCGCGGGCCTGTCCATGGGCGGCCAGATCGCGATGGAGTGCTACGACCGCTTCGGCGCCGACCGTGTGAGGGGCCTGGTCCTGGCGGACACGTTCCCCACCCCGGAGACACCGGAGGGCAAGCGGGCCCGCAACGCCATGGCCGACCGCCTGCTGCGCGAGGGCATGCGCGGCTATGCCGACGAGGTCCTGGAGAAGATGGTCGCCCCCTACGCCCACCCGGATGTGAAGGCCCACGTCCACCGCATGATGACGGCCACCGACCCCGAGGGCGCGGCGGCGGCCCTGCGCGGCCGGGCCGAACGCCCCGACTACCGCCCCCTGCTGACGAAGGTCACCGTCCCGGCGCTGGTGGTGGTCGGCACGGACGACGAGTACACCCCCGTCTCCGACGCCGAGGCCATGCACGCCCTCCTCCCCGACGCCACCCTCCGGATCATCGACTCGGCGGCCCATATGCCGAACCTGGAACGGCCGGAGGAGTTCAACCGGGCGCTGGGGGAGTTCCTCGCGCGGGTGGACGAAGGGTCGTAGTCTCGGCCGGGTGACGACGGCGCCCGGCCACGGAACCCGGCTCGCGATCTGGGCGGCCGCCCTGCTCCTTCTCGGCGTGACCGTCGTCGTCGCGTGCCGCGTCGCCGACACCGACGCCCTCACCCCCGTCCCCCAGCTCCTCGCCTTCCTCCCCTGGCTGCTGGTCCCCGCCCTGCTCGGGCTGCTGCTCACCCTGCTCGCCCGCTGGTGGCCAGGTGCGGTCTGGGGCGCCGCCCTGCTGCTGGCCCTCGGCTGGTTCGCCGAGCCGTACGGCGGCGGCGGTGAGCCGGCCGGCACCCCGCTCGCCTCCCTCCGTGTCCTCACCTCGAACGTCGAGTTCGGCGCCGCGACCCCCTCCCTGGTCCCGCGGATCCGGCGGTGGAAGCCGGACGTCGTGTTCGTGGAGGAGTGCGAGTACACCTGCCAGGCCATACTGGCGAAGGAGCCCGGCTACCCCTACCGCACGGCCGTCGTCGCCGGCGGCTCGACCGGCTCGCTGCTGCTGTCCCGCTTCCCGCTGCGCGCCACCGACGGCGTCCCCGGCACGATGGGCATGCCCGGAGCCGTCGCCGACGTCGACGGTCACCACGTACGCCTCCAACTCGCCCACCCCATGCCCCCGCTGCCCGGGCAGGTCGCCCTCTGGCGCCGCGAGCTGGGCCGCCTCCGCGACTTCGCCGCCGCCGACACCACGACCCCGACCATCCTCGCGGGTGACTTCAACGCCTCCCAGGACCACGCGGCCTTCCGCCGCATCCTCGACACCGGGCGGCTGCGGGACAGCGCCCGGCTCAGCGGCGCCGGCCGCACCGCCAGCTGGCCCGCCCCCACCGCCGCTGTGTTCGGCGCCCAGATCGACCATGTCCTGCTCTCCCGGGACTTCTCGGCGACCGGGGCCCGTTTCCTGCGCCTGCCGGACACCGACCACCGCGCCCTCGTCGTGGACGTCACGCTCCACCAGCACCGGCGCGGATAATGGGCCGCATGTCCCGCGAGTTCCCCATCGGCCTCACCCCTCCCGACTGGCTGGTAAGGAACCTCCGGCCCCAGCAGGCCCCGCCACTCCACTGGCCCGCCCTCGCCCGTGCCGTCGTCGGCATGGCCCTCCCGCTCACCGTCGGGCTCGCAGTCGGACAGCCCGCGTACGGCGCCCTCGCCTCCATGGGCGCCCTGTCCGGGGTCATCGGGGACACCGCCGACGCCTACCGGATGCGGATCCTCAACATCGCGGTCCCCCAGCTCTTCGGCGCCGTCGGCGTCACCGTCGGTTCCCTGGTCTACGGCCAGGGAGCACTGACGGTCGCCGTCATCACCGGCGTCGCGCTGATCTCCGGGATGATCTCGACGATCGGCGCGGTCTCCTCGGTCTCCGGACTGCTGCTCCTGCTCAACTCCGTGATCGGAGCGGGCCTGCCGCTGCCCGGCGCCTGGTGGCTGACGCCCGTCCTGATGACCGGCGGCGGCCTGCTGGTCCTGCTGCTCGCCCTGCTGTCCTGGCCGTTGCGCTCCGGCGTACCGGAACGCTCGGCGGTCGCCGCCACCTACCGCACGGTCGCCGACCAGCTCACGGGCATCGGCACGGCCGACGCCGAGGAGTACGACCGCGCCCGGCGCACCGTCACCCAGTCGCTGAACCAGTCGTACGACCTGATCCTCGCCCGGCGCGCCCGGTACGGCGGCCGCAACCGCGAACTCACCCGCATGCTGGCCCAGCTGAACGCGATCACCCCGGTGGTGGAGGCCGCCCCCGCCGCCCGGCTCGCCGGAAGGCCGCTGCCGCCCGAGGTCCCGGCGGCGGTCAAGCACATCGCCGACGCCATCGACACCGGCTACACCGGTCCGATAGGACTCGACCTCCCCGAGCCGGTCAACGAGACCGCCCGGGCCGTGGACCACGCCCTGCGGCATGTCGCCGAGGTCGCCACCTCGCCCGAGGTCGACCCGCGCGGCATCGACGACCGCCTCGGCCGCCCCGCCGCCCTCGGCATCCGCACCGCCCGCGCCGCCCGCAACGTCGTGCTGTCCGCCAACTCCTGGCGCTACGGCATCCGCCTCGCCCTGTGCATCGGCATCGGGCAGGCACTGGTGTCCCTCATCCCGGTCCCGCGCTCCTACTGGGTCGCCCTCACCATCACCTTCGTCCTCAAGCCCGACTTCGGCTCGGTCTTCTCCCGGGCGCTGCTGCGCGCGCTGGGCACGGTGGCCGGCCTGGTGGTGGCGGCGACGGTCCTCGCCCTGGTCCCGCGCGGCTGGTGGGACGTACCCGTGATGATGGTCCTGGCACCCCTGATCCCGGCCCTGACTCCCCGGGGCTACGGCTTCCAGACCGCCGCGATCACCCCGGTGATCCTGCTCCTGTCCGACGTGCTGAACCACCAGGGCACCGGCCTGCTCCTGCCCCGGCTGGTGGACTCCCTGATCGGCTGCGGGATCGCGCTGATCGCCGGGTATCTGCTGTGGCCGGAGAGCTGGCACACCCGGGTCGGCGACCGCCTCGCCGACGCGGTCGCGGACACCGCGGACTATGTCGACCTGGCCTTCGAGGAGAGCGCGGACCCCGGCGCCCGCGCCCGGATGCGCCGCCGCCTCTACCGCGACCTGTCCACCATCCGTACGGAGTTCCAGCGCGCCCTGACCGAGCCGCCGCCGACGGGACGCCGGGCGGCGGCCTGGTGGCCCCTCGTCGTCGCCGTGGAACGCATCGTCGACGCGACGACGGCGGCCCGGGTCCGGGTACGGCACGGAGCACCGCCCCCGGCCCGGGCCGAGGTGGACCAGGTCGCCCGGCAACTACGTGAGTTGGCGGAGGCGGTCCGCGAGGCCGAGACCCTGACCGCCGTCCGCACGGACCTCACGGGCCCGGCGGACAGCGTCCTGGAACCACTGCGCCAGGAGGTGGCGGCGGCCAGGGCGATCGCGACCCCGCACTGACTCCTCTGTCTCAGACGCCGATGTCGGAGCCGTCCTTGCGCCAGACAGCGACCACGGCGGGCCGGACGATCTTTCCGGCCCCGTCCGGCCAGGTGCTCGCCGGCTTCTCCACACTCGCCCCGTCGATCTCACCCGGGTGCTGCACGGCGACGAGTACCCGCCGGTCCTGCACGATCGGCCCACAGGTCTCGGCGCCGGTCGGCACGGTCAGGAACTGCTTCAGCTCACCGCGCCGGGAGCCGCGCGCGGCAACGCCGAACAGCCCGTCGTGCGAGCCGAGCTGGTTGCCGTCGGTGGCGATCCACAGGTTGCCGTACGGGTCGAAGGCGACGTTGTCCGGGCAGGAGATGGGGCTGACGTCGTCCTTGGGGAACCCGGCGAAGTAGGTGGCCGGGTCGTCCGGGTCACCGGCGACGAGGAACAGCGACCAGCCGAAGGTCAGGCTCTCCGCGCGATTGTGCCGCTCGGTCAGCTCCAGGATGTGCCCGTGCCTGTTGGCGTTGCGCGGGTTGGCCTCGTCGGCCTTGGCGTTGGAGCCGACACCGCGGTTGGTGTTGTTGGTGAGGACGACATACACCTTGCCGGTCTTCGGCGAGGGCTGGATGTCCTCGGGCCGGTCCATCTTCGTGGCGCCGACCTTGTCACCGGCGAGCCGGGTGAACACGAAGACCTCGTCGGCGCTCATGCCCTCGACGTGGGACACGGCCCCGTCCGCCGTGGCGGTGGCCAGCGGAATCCACTCCCCGCTGCCGTCGAACTCCCCGTCGGAGGGCAGCTTCCCGGTCCCGTCGATCTCGGCGGCGGGCGAGTCCCCGGTGAGCCTGGCGACGTACAGGGTTCCTTCGTCGAGCAGCGAGAGATTGTGCTCCCGCACCGCCCTGCTGGAGCCCTTCTTCATCCTCTTGCTGCCGACGAACTTGTAGAAGTAGTCGAAGCGCTCGTCGTCACCGGTGTAGACGACCGGCCGCCCGTCCTCGGTGAGCCGCACGGTGGCGGCCTCGTGCTTGAACCGTCCGAGGGCGGTGTGCTTACGAGGGGTGGAGTCGGGGTCGTAAGGATCGAACTCCACCACATAGCCGAACCGATGCACCTCGTTGGGCTCCTGGGCGACATCGAACCGCTTGTCGAACCGCTCCCACTTGCGCTCGGTGGCGCCGGTCCCGATGCCGTACCGCTTGTCCGTCGGCCGGCTGCTGTTGGCGAAGTACTGGTTGAAGTTCTCCTCGCCGTGCAGCGTGGTGCCCCACGGGGTGGTCCCGCCGGAGCAGTTGTTCAGCGTCCCGAGCACCTTGCGGCCGGTCGGGTCGGCGGAGGTCTTCAGCAGGTCGCTGCCGGCCGCGGGCCCGGTGAGGCGGAACTCGGTGGTGGCGGTGACCCGGCGGTTGAGGTGGTGACGGGGTACGGCGGTGAGCGCACCGGTACGCCGGTCCTCCGCCACGACGACGGCGGCCAACCCGTGAGCGGCCCAGGCGACTTCCACCTGCTGCCGCGTCGGATTGGCGGCGTCGTACCCCCGGAACATCAGAATCTCGTCGGTGTACTCGTGATTGGCGACGAGCAGCTGCCGGTCGCACTCACCCGGGATCGGGAGGAGGGCGAGGAAGTCGTTGTTGTACCCGAACTGCCCGGCCTGGGCGGCGGCGGTCTGGTTCTCGGGGTCGAAGGCGGGGGCGCCGCGGAGTATGGGCTCGCCCCAGCGGATGACGACGTTCTGCGCGTAGCCGCCCGGGACGACGACGGCGTCGGTGGTGTTGGGGGCGACGGGGTCGAACCGCAGCCCGCGGGCGCCGGATGTGGAGGTGGACGCGCCTCTGGACGCCTCTCCGGTCGCCGCGGCGGCGACCGGGGCACCCCCGACGCTCACACTCCCGGCCGCGGCGGCGACGGTGACGACGGCGGCGGCCCGCATGGCGGTACGGCGGCTGAGGGCCCCGGCGATGACGTCGCCGACGTATGCGTTGGCGCTGGTGTTGGGTACCTCGTGGAAGCAGGCGTCACCACACCGGAACCGGCAGGTGAGGGCGGACCTCCCACCCGGGTGCGACCCGGACGACGCTCCGACGATCGGCAGCAGTTTGCGCACTTTACTCTCCCCTTGCAAGCCTTTGATGTGAGCGTGACGTTAGGGGTGTGGTTGTGCGCACGAACAGCCGTCGAATGAACGAAAGATGAACCAAAGGCAACCGAGGGGGAGTTGAGAACGGGCCGGAACTCGACCGCCGTACGCCCGACAGGAGTCGCCGACCCTCCCCAAGATCGCAACCTGGGGCCGCTAACCTTACGTGTCCGTCCTGGCCAGCGGTTGACGGGTATCAACTCACGCGAAGGGTTGCGCACATGGGCATTCTCACTCTCCTGCGGAACGCATTCGGTCGGTCGCGAAAGCCGCGCCCCGCCGAGGCGGAGGGTGCAGACCAGCTCCCTTCCCAGCCGGCGCCGGCACCGGCGCCGACGCAGGAAACACCGGAACCGGCCGCCCCGGCGGTGGTCCCGGAACCCCGCCTGGCGGAGACCGACGAGCACGATCTGGTGTCTGCGGCATTCGACAACGTGACCGTGCCGAAGCAGGCGTCACGAACGATCGAGCCGGAGATCGAGGTCAGGCCGGAGGCGCCGGCGGGGGCGGGGGCTACGGCTGAGGCGGACGCTGAGGTCGGCGCTGAGGCTACGGTCGAGGCGGACGCTGAGGCTGAGGCGACGGCTGAGGCGGACGCTGAGGCTGAGGCTGAGGCGGACGCTGAGACGACGGCCGAGGCGGAGGCGACAGCTGAGCCGGAGGCCAAGGCCGAGCCGGTGGCTGCGCCGGATGCCGAGGCCGAGGACGTGGCTGAGGTGACTGCGGAGCCGGTGACTGACGCCGAGGCTGAGGCTGAGGTAGCGGCTGAACCGGAAGCCGATGTCGAGCCGGTCACGGAGCCGGAGGCCGAGGCGGCTGTTGAGTCGACGCCGGAAGCGGAGGCGGTGGCTGAGCCGGAGGCCGAGGTCAAGCCGGAGTCGGAGTCGGAGAGCGTGATCGAGCCGACGCCGGAGCCCGAGGCCGAGCCGGTCGCCGAGGCGGTTGTCGAGCCGACGCCCGAATCCCAGCCGGAGGGCCAGCCCGAGCCGGTTACGGCGCCGGAGCCCGCTAACGCCGCAGAGCACGGGAGCGCCTCGGCGGCGGAGGCCGAGGACGAGCCCGTACAGGCGGCTGCCGAGACCACGACGCCGGAACCGGTCGCCGAGACGAACAGCGACCCCGAGCCGGGGATCGAGGCGGCCCCCGCGCCGGAGGCCGAGGCGACGCCCAAGCCCGAGCCGGTGTCCGAGACGACGCCCGAGGCCGAGCCGACCCCCCAGCCCGAGGTCTCCCCGGAGGGCGAACGCGAACCGGTCGCCGAGACGGTCGCGGAGCCCGCCCCCGAAGCCGCTCCGGACCAGGCCGAGGCGGCAGCCGAGACCGACACCCCGGCACCCGCCGCAGCCGCAGCCGCCGACGGCGAATCCGCCCCGCAGGGGCCACCCGCACCCGACAACGAAACTGTCACGAGTGGTGCGGGTGGGAACGAACACGCCGAAGGCGAAGCCGAGGCCGCCGCCGACAACGACGCCGCGGCCGCCGCCCTCGCCAAGGCCGGCCTCACCGGCACCCGCGCCGCCACCTACCTCGTCCTCGACCGCTCCGCGAGCATGCGCCCGTACTACAAGGACGGCTCCGCCCAGGCCCTCGCCGACCAGACCCTGGCCCTCGCGACCCACCTCGCCCCGGCCAAGGTCACGAACACGGACACGGGCTCCGCCACCGTCCACGTCGTCTTCTTCTCCACGGAGGTCGACGGCACCACCGACCTCACCCCCGCCTCCCCCGAGAACGCGATCGACGAGGCGCACGCCGGCCTCGGCCGCATGGGCCGTACCAGCTACCACGCCGCCGTGGAAGCCGTGCTCGCGCACTACGACAAGAACGTCACCCCCGGCACCCCCGCCCTGGTCGTCTTCCAGACCGACGGCGCCCCCGACGCCAAGACCCCCGCCACCCAGTCCCTCACCGACGCCGCGAAGACCCACCCCTCGGTGTTCTTCTCGTTCGTCGCGTTCGGCGAGCACGAGAACAAGGCCTTCGACTACCTCCGCAAGCTGAAGACCGACAACACGGCCTTCTTCCACGCGGGCCCGACCCCCCTGGAGCTCACGGACGCGGAGCTCTACGACGGCGTCCTGATCGACTGGCGCCCTTAGCACCTGCCTCTCCTGTGCCGCCCGCTTCTCACCCCGTAAAAGGGGAGGCGGGCGGCATACACATGTCGGCTACGATTTCAAGGTTCGCAAAAGCAGCAACACATCCGACCTGGGAGCAGCCCCCGATGGCTCGACACCTCATCACCAGCGCCCTTCCGTACATCAACGGGATCAAGCACCTGGGCAACATGGTGGGGTCCATGCTCCCGGCGGACGTGTACTCCCGGTACCTCCGCCAGCGCGGCCACGACGTCCTCTACATCTGCGCGACGGACGAGCACGGCACCCCCGCCGAGCTCGCCGCCAAGGAGCAGGGCGTCCCTGTGGACGAATTCTGCGCCCAGGCCCACGACGCCCAGAAGGCGGTCTACGACGGCTTCGCACTCGCGTTCGACTACTTCGGCCGGAGTTCCTCCCCCGAGAACCGCGAGATCACCCAGCACTTCGCCCGCAAGCTCAATGAGAACGGCTTCATCGAGGAGCGGTCCATCCGCCAGGTGTACTCGCCGGTCGACGGCCGCTTCCTCCCTGACCGCTATGTCGAGGGCACCTGCCCGCACTGCGGCTACGACAAGGCCCGCGGCGACCAGTGCGAGAACTGCACCCGCGTGCTGGACCCGACCGACCTGATCAACCCGCGCTCGGCGATCTCCGGCTCCACGGACCTGGAGATCCGCGAGACCAAGCACCTCTTCCTCCTCCAGTCCAAGCTGGAGAACGAGGTCCGCGAGTGGGTCGCGAAGCACGACAAGGACTGGCCGCAGCTGGCCTCCTCCATCGCCCACAAGTGGCTGACCGAGGGCCTGCACGACCGTGCGATCACCCGTGACCTGGACTGGGGCGTCCCGGTCCCGGCCGACACCTGGCCGGAGCTGGCGGCGGAGGGCAAGGTCTTCTACGTCTGGTTCGACGCCCCGATCGAGTACATCGGCGCCACAAAGGAGTGGGCGGACCAGGACCCGGAGAACCGCGACTGGAAGTCCTGGTGGTACGAGGTCGACAACAACGTCCGCTACACGG
The DNA here is from genome assembly GCF_040629895.1 of Streptomyces sp. NPDC005866. NCBI lineage: Bacteria > Bacillati > Actinomycetota > Actinomycetes > Kitasatosporales > Streptomycetaceae > Streptomyces > Streptomyces sp. NPDC005866. The sequence continues at coordinate 422,355 of NZ_JBEXWP010000003.1, read as the reverse complement.
AGTTCATGGCGAAGGACAACGTCCCCTTCCACACGGTGATGTTCCCGGCCACGGAACTCGGCGTGCGCGAGCCGTGGAAGAAGGTCGACTACGTCAAGGCCTTCAACTGGCTGACGTACTACGGCGGCAAGTTCTCGACCTCGCAGAAGCGAGGCGTCTTCACGGACCAGGCCCTGGCGATCCTGCCCGCCGACTACTGGCGCTACTTCCTGATCGCCAACGCCCCCGAGTCGGACGACTCCTCCTTCACGTGGGAGCACTTCACGGCCACGGTGAACAAGGACCTGGCCGACACCCTCGGCAACTTCGTCAACCGCGTCCTGTCCTTCTCGAAGAAGCGCTTCGGCGAGGAGGTCCCGGCAGGCGGCGAGCCCGGCGAGGCGGAGGCAAAGCTGGGCGAGGAGATCTCGACCCTCCTGTCCGAGTACGAGTCGCACATGGAGACCCTCCAGTTCCGCAAGGCCGCCGCGGCCCTGCGCGCCCTGTGGTCGGCCGGCAACTCCTACCTGGAGGAGAAGGCCCCCTGGCTGGAGATCAAGACCGACAAGGACGGCGCGGCCCTGACCCTGCGCACGGCGATGAACCTGATCCACCTCTACGCGGTGGTCTCGGAACCCTTCATCCCGGCGACGGCGAAGACCATGCGCGAGGCGTTCACGCTGACCGACGACACGGCCACCTGGGTCACCCCCGAAGAGGCCCGCACCCTCACCACGGTCCCCTCCGGCACCCCCTTCACGGTCCCCCCGGTCCTCTTCGCCAAGCTCACGGACGAGGACCTGGAGACGTACAAGGAGCGCTTCGGCGGCACGGAGGCCTGACAGCCATACCACCGCCGCACGCCCTCGGCCCCCTGACTCCGCTCGACGGAGCCAAGGGGCCGTTCGCGTGTCAGCTCATAAGGCCGAGCACCAGTGCTCCGGCCACCGGAGCGGCGTAGACCAGCGGGAACGCGATATGGGAGTACCACTCCGCCCGGGCCACGGCGATCACGGCCCCAGTGAAGTAGAGCAGCAGTCCCACCGCCGCCAGCACCCCGACGACCGGCACGAACAGCCCGGCCAGCAGGCCCACGGCGCCGGCGGCCCTGGCCAGTCCGAACGGGGTCCACCAGGCGCGCGGCACCCGGTAGTCGGTGAGCGCCTTGACGATCCACTCGGCACGCGGCAGCAGGACCGTGCCGGAGAAACCGGCCAGCAGGGCCGCGAGGACGGTGACGACGTCATGAGCGATGCGCATAAGAGGCTCCGATCAGGGCGACGAAAACATGCGGGACCCAGCCGTCTGTCGAAGCAGCGATTCGCCATGCGCTGGAACTCGCCGGCCGTCCGGTACGACAGCCGCAGGGGTCGCCGACGGAGTCGTTTTGAACTGGGGCTCACGGAAGGTGGTCTCCGCGCGGGAGTCGTGATCCACGACATATGGCCGTACGGCACCCTGGCCCTGTCCCACGAGTGTCGGCGAAACTGAAGCCGGGCAGCCGCGAGTTGCCTATGCTGCTGAATCGGACAGGTGGGGGGCGATGGCGGCACCGGGGGAGACCAGGCCGGAAACGGCCTCGGTCCGTAATGAGTTCGCGCTGGAGCGGTACCGCTACATCCTCCAGCAGATCCACGCGGTGAACGAGAACGCGTACCGCTTCCTCGCCCTCTACCAGACGCTCGCGACAGCACTCGTCAGCGCGGCCCTCGCCCTCTTCGTCGGCTACCGAAAGTGGGATCTGGCACCGGCCACCGCGAGAGGCGGAGTCATCGGGTTACTCGCCCTCGTCACGGTGGTTGCCGCGTTCACCAGCATCCTGATCGTGGTAGGAGCGATGAACTGGCTCGACTACCGCAACGAAGAGTGCGACATCACCGACGAGGTCGTAGGCCCAGGATTCCGAAAGCGCCCCCGGCCGGGCAACTTCTTGCGCTGGTACGAGACATATGTGCTGCTCTTCATCATCTTCTCGGTGATCACGATGTGGCTGATCGCCGCGTTCTTCCTCCTGCCGGCAATGAGGTGATCGTCCCCGGTGTCCGAGCACGACTACACCAGCACGTCTCTGTGGCAGAGCACCCTTGCCGCACGCTCGGGTGACGACCCCCATACCGAACAGCGCGAGCGGCTGCGCGCGTCGTATCTCGAACTGAGGGCGAAAGCAGCCGTGCTCCTCCAGGAGAACACGCGCAGCATGCCGGATTTCACGGTGCACGACATCACTCACGTGGACGCCCTGTGGGAAACGGCCGATCTCGTGTGTGGAGAGGCCGTGACGCTGAATCCCGCGGAGGCGTATGTGCTGGGCTGTGCCTTCGTACTCCACGACGCCGCCATGGGCGAGGCCGCATACGAGACCGGCGTGCCCGCGGCCCTGGGAGAGGAGCGATGGCGCGATCTACTGTCGGTGGCCTATTACCGTCAGGAAGGATGCTGGCCGAATCAGGATCAGCTCGACGTGCCACCTGCCGAGATCGCCGACGCCTGCCGCGCCACCGCGATCCGCGAATCACACGCTGAGCAGGCACGTCGCCTGGTGGACCAGGCCTGGCGGTCCAGCGCGGGCAACGAGATCTACCTCATCGACGATGTCCGATTGCGCGAGGCGTACGGCCCGCTGATCGGCACTCTGGCGGCCAGCCACTGGTGGCCGGTGGACCGGCTCGCCGACGAGTTCCGCCGCAGGTTGAACTCGTGGCCGTGGCAGTCACGCGACTGGACCATCGATCCACTCAAGCTGGCCTGCATCCTGCGGCTGGCCGACGCGGCCCAGATCGACGGCCGTCGCGCTCCGACACTGCTGTTCGCGCTCCGCAATCCGCAGGGGACCTCCCGCGAGCACTGGCGTTTTCAGACCTACGTCGGCCGCCCAGACCTGAACGGTGACCGCGTCACGTACACCTCACAGCGGCCCTTTCTTCCGGAGGACGCATCCTCCTGGTGGCTGGCCCTCGATTATCTGCGCGGGGTCGACCAAGAGTTGAAAGCGGTCGACGCCCTTCTCCACGACCTCGGCAGGGACCGGCTCGCAGCCCGCGCCGTCGCCGGAGTCGACTCCCCGGAGCGCTTCGCCGAGCACTTCCGTGTCCAGGACTGGCGCCCCATCGACGCGACCATCAAGGTCTCCGATGTCCCCGCCCTGGTCAGGAGTCTGGGCGGAGAACAGTTGTACGGTAACGAACCCGAAGTGGCGTTGCGTGAACTGGTTCAGAACGCCCAGGACGCCGTCGTTGCCCGCCAGGCGCTACAACCGGACTTCCCCGACGGGCGGATCGAAGTCCGCCTGACAGAGACCGACGGCTCCTGGTGCCTGGAAGTCCGTGACAACGGAGTGGGCATGGACGAGGAGACACTCATCCACGGACTGCTCGACTTCGGCAACAGTGGTTGGAGTTCCCCCGGCCTCCGCAATCGACTCCCCGGACTGGCTAGTGGCGGTTTCAAACCCAGTGGCCGGTTTGGCATCGGCTTCTTCTCGGTTTTCCTGCTCGGCGACCAGGTCGAACTGATCACCCGTCGCTACGACTACTCGGTCCAGGACGCCCGACGTCTCACGTTCGATGGCCCTTCGCGCCGTCCGCTGCTGACGCCCATGCCCATGCCCGGCTGGGTGCCAGAAGGTACGACAGTTCGCGTCACTCTCAAGAAGAGTCCGAACGACGTACAGGGCCTCGTATACAACACGGAGGACGATCGGCTCAGCCAGCTGATCCAGCGCCTGGTCCTGGAGAACTCGGTGCCCATCCACACCTGGGAACCAGCCTCGGTCGCGGGTGACACCCTCGCCCCATTCTCCTTGGCCACCGCGTCGCCGGAGCAGGTCTTCGACCGTCTCTATCCTGCCGTCTCCGATACCTGGAACATCGGAGAGGAGAAGCAGCGCCTGGAGATGCGCGACGAGTTCGCCGCACGGGCCACCGAACTGCTGGATGAAGCAGGAACCCGCATCGGGCTTGCCACGCTCTGGAACGGCGCGTACTACCGAGGTGGTCACCGATACTGGGGAATCGTGACGATCAGTGGTTTCCTGGCCGACCGGTCAGTAAATTTCGTCGGATACCTCGCCGGGCGGCCCAGCCGTGCCTCACGGGACCGAGCCGACCTGGTCGCAAACCAGGAACAGGTACGGCAGTGGATACGGACCCAGGAACAACAATTACGCGACACGGAGCAGTTCGGGGAACCCCTCCAGCTGGAACTGGCAGGCACTCTGTACCGAGCGTTCAGCACGCTCCCTGACGATGTGGCCTTCGCTCTCACATCACAGGGCGCGATGCGCCCGTCCGGCATCGCCGAGTGGGCCGCGCAGCGTGACCAGATCTTCCTGACTGTCGGAACCCCCCTGGCCTGGAACACCAGACCGCCAGGGGTCTACCACTATCTTTCCTGGCAGCGGATAGAGCTCCCTGACGACTGGATACTCATCTGCGAGAAATACCCAGGCTCACCCCTGTCCGAGGTCTTCCCATACACGGAAAACCGCGACGCCGCCTACGAGTCCGCGCGCAACGACACGACCTTGACTTGGCAGAAGAGATGGTGGCGCATTTCCGGTGATCTCGACGGGTACTTCCTGCGCTCCCTGTGCGAGGCCTGGTCGTGCACCCTTGAGTCTCTGCTGGCGCCCATCGAGCAGCGCAACTGGTCGGACACCCTCCTCTTGGACGACGCGAGCCTCGGCCCCGTGTGGGGCTTCCTGCTTCGGCGCAACGGACGGCTGCTGTGACGTATTACGTCACCACACCCGTCTCTGTTACGTCGTTCTGAGCGGTACGACAACGCCCGCACGACAATCAGGCGCGGAACTAGTGCAGTTGAGGGGTCAGCTCTGCGCCGTGTACGCCACATAGTCCGCCCAGGCATCTAGCGCCAGCGCGAGGCGTGGGCTGGCGTCCCGGTGCTTGGAGTCGCGGACGTGGATGATGGCGGGGGCTATCGCGATCTCGACGCAGGACTCGCCGTCGGTGCCGCCGCCGCCCCCGTTCGGGCCCCGGCGTCACCGCGCGGCGTTGTAGGCGCGACCAGTCCGTCGTCGTGCCGTTGACGAGGTTGCCGCTTCCCGCGACGGAGCCGGTGCCGTCGCCGCTCAGCAACTTGGAGACCTGAACGCCTTCAGGTACGCCGACAGCGAGTACCCGGTGCCGGCCGCGTAGTCGGCGCAGGTCAGCTTCTTGCCCGAGTCGTCGGTGTTGGCGTCGATGGTGCCCTTGACCTTGATGACGCGCGGGGTGGTGTCCGAGACGGACCCGAGGGCCTTCACCAACTGGGCGCGGGTGGAGACGGTGAACGTGTGCGCGGAGTCGGCCCTCGCGCCACCGGTCGTACCGGAACCGGAGGATGCCACGGGGGAGTCCTTACGTGCTTACTGGACGGACGACTACTTCGGATGAGCCCGGCGAAAACGGGCTTCCGGTTCCTCTGTGGTTGTTGAGAGCGAAAAGGTTGCCGGGAGTTTTTCCGCACTCACCCGACCCCACCTGCGCATGCCCACGACACATCCGTATGGTTTCGCCATGACCCCTGAGCTCATCCCGATCGCCTACGAGCCGCACGGCCGTACTGAGGCGATCGGCCGCTATTCCGACGGACAGTTCCTGGCGTCGGTCACGTACGCGTTCCCCGAGGGGTTCCGGCTCGACGAGGGCTGGGAGGAGGAGAAGCGGCTCTACTCCGTGCTCCATCTCTTCGACGCCGAGGGCCGCTACCGCGACTCGCAGATTTGGTGCGCCGGCAGCTGGGCCGAGCAGCAGCGGGACCCGGACGGCACGGACTCGGTGCTGTCCCGGGCCCGTGCCCGGCTGGCGACCATGCTGCGCAGCCTGCCCCGGCGCACGTACACGGACATAGCGATCCGCCCGTTCCGGCTCACCGTCGACGGCGTGCTGTTCGGCCTGGTGGCCAAGGAGGACGAGGACGGCCCGTGGGCCGAGCTGTACCCGGACCGCCTGGGCTTCGGCGAGCCGTGGGACGGCCGGTACGACACCTGACGTACCGGCCGCCCATGAGGATCAGCCGGCTGGAAAACGGCCCCCTTGCGCACTCCCGCGCGCAAGGGGGCTGGAAATCGACGCCGGCCTTCCCAGGCCGGCTCGCTACTTCGGCTGCGGCTTCCGGATGGAGAGGTGCAGCTCGCGCAGCCGGGCCTCGTCCAGTTCGGTCGGCGCGCCCATCATCAGGTCCTGGGCGTTGCCGTTGAGCGGGAAGGCGATGGTCTCGCGGATGTTGGGCTCGTCGGCGAGGAGCATCACGATGCGGTCCACGCCCGGGGCGATGCCACCGTGCGGCGGGGCGCCGAAGCGGAGGGCGCGCAGCATGCCGGCGAACTCACGCTCGACGGTTTCCTCGTCGTAGCCCGCGATACCGAACGCCTTGAGCATGATGTCCGGCTCGTGGTTCCGGATCGCGCCGGAGGACAGTTCGACGCCGTTGCAGACGATGTCGTACTGCCAGGCCAGGATGTCCAGCGGGTCCTGGGTCTCCAGGGCCTCCATGCCGCCCTGGGGCATCGAGAACGGGTTGTGCGAGAAGTCGATCTTGCCGGTCTCCTCGTCCTTCTCGAACATCGGGAAGTCGACGATCCAGCAGAACCGGAAGACGTCCTCCTCGAAGTGCCCGGCACGACGGGCGGCTTCCACCCGCACCGCGCCCATGATCTTGGAGACCTCGTCGAACTCGCCCGCGCCGAAGAAGACGGCGTGCCCGGGGGCCAGCTGGAGCCGCTTGGTCAGCTCGGCGACGTTCTCCTCGGTGAGGAACTTGGCGATCGGGCCGGAGAGCGAGCCGTCCTCGCCGACGCGCACCCAGGCCAGGCCCTTGGCGCCGAGGGAGACGGCGTAGTCACCGAGTTGGTCGAAGAACTTGCGGGGCTGGTCCTGGACCGCCGGCACAGGCAGCGCACGGACGTGCTTGCCGGCGAAGGCCTTGAACTCCGAGCCCTCGAAGATGTCGGTGATGTCGGCCAGCTCCAGCTGGGCGCGCAGGTCCGGCTTGTCGGAGCCGTACTTCAGCATCGCCTCGCGGAACGGGATCCGCGGGAACGGCGAGGTGACCTCACGGCCGCCGCCGAACTCCGTGAACAGCTCGGTCATCAGCTGCTCGATGGGGCGGAAGACGTCCTCCTGCTCGACAAAGCTCATCTCGACGTCGAGCTGGTAGAACTCGCCCGGCGAGCGGTCGGCGCGGGCGTCCTCGTCGCGGAAGCAGGGCGCGATCTGGAAGTAGCGGTCGAAGCCGGAGATCATCAGCAGCTGCTTGAACTGCTGCGGGGCCTGCGGCAGGGCGTAGAACTTGCCCGGGTTCAGGCGCGAGGGCACCACGAAGTCACGGGCGCCCTCGGGGGAGGTCGCGGTGAGGATCGGGGTGGCCATCTCGTTGAAACCGAGGGCGACCATCTTGTGGCGGATGGCCGAGATCACGGCCGTACGCAGCATGATGTTGCGGTGCATGCGCTCGCGGCGCAGGTCCAGGAAGCGGTACTCCAGGCGCCGCTCCTCGTTGACCCCGTCCTCGGTGTTGATCGTGAACGGCAGCGGGGCGGCCGCGCCGAGCAGCTCGACCTCGCCGACCTCGACCTCGACCTCGCCGGTGGGCAGGTCGGGGTTGATGTTCTCGGTTCCACGTGAAACAACGCGGCCGTCGACCCGGACCGTGGACTCCTTGGAGAACTTGTCCAGGGCCTCGTACGCCGGGGTGCCGGGGCGAGCGACGAGCTGCGTGATGCCGTAGTGGTCGCGCAGATCGATGAAGAGGATGCCACCCAGGTCGCGCCGATTGTGCAGCCAGCCGCTCAGCCGGACGTCGGTGCCGACGTCAGAGGCGCGGAGCTGGCCGCAGGTGTGGGACCTGTACCGATGCATCGTCGGATGTTCCTCTTCTTCGGGTTCTGCCGAGGTGCTCTCCTCGGCGGGCACGGGCCATGGTGCCCGGACCCATCAAGGGTACCGGGCACCCCAAGATCGCCTCCCCACCATTAATGGCGGGCGAAGGTGAGTGCTGACCGCGGACAGTGTCGATGGTCTCAGTCCCACCAATCCCTTCCGGAACAGTGGCACTCTTCGATCTCATCTTCTTAAAGTGGGGCAATGCGAACAGGCGAGCCCCTGCCCGCCGTGGAGGACGTCCTAGCCGCCCTCGCGACCGGGCTGTGGCACTGGGACACCGCCACCGGGCTGGTCACCACCGACGCGGAGGCCGCGCGGCTCATCGGGCTGCCGGCCGAGCCGTCGATCCTGTCGGAGGCCCTGGTCCGGTCCCGTTTCCACCCCGTGGACTGGAACGAGAACACGAGCATCACCCGGCTGGCCGCCATCGAGGGCACGCTCGCCGAGGTACGGCTGCGGGTCATGGACGAGCGGGGCCGGCTGATCCGCACGGTACGCAGCCGTTTCAGACCGGTGTACGACTCGGAGAAGCGCGTCTACCGGGTGACGGGCACCCTCCAGGAGGTCACCGAGCCGTCCCCCGGCACCGCCGCCCAGCATCCGGTCACCGGCGACTGGCGGCGCTCGCGTGAGGCGTTCCTGCTGGACGCGGGCCGGGCGCTGGCCGAAGCGCGGTCCACCGAGGAGGTGCTGCGGGTCGCGGGGGGCCTGTCGATGCCCGGGTTCTCCCCGGACGGGCTGATCGTCTTCGGGGCCAAGGGCGACCGGCTGGTGATGATCGGCCACCACGGCCAGCAGATCGACGAGGACAGCCTCTTCACCAGCATGCCGCTGGACACCGACTATCCGGCGGCGGAGGTGGTGCGGGCCGGCCGGGCCGTCTATCTCTCCTCCCCCGAGCAGTACAAGTCCCGCTACCCGGTGACCTGGCCACTGGCCGAGCGCTTCGGCCGCCGGTCCTGGGCCTTCCTGCCGCTGACGGTGGCCGGGCGGACCATGGGCGCCTGGATGGCCGGCTTCGCCTACCCGGTGTCGTTCACGCCCGACGAGCGGTCCGTGCTCACCACGGTGGCCCGGATGCTGGCGCAGGCCCTGTCCCGGGCCGGGATCGCCGACTCGGAGCGGGAACTGACGGACGGCCTCCAGCGCTCCATGCTGCCGACGCTCGGCCCCGAGATACCCGGCATGGACGCGGCCGCCCGCTACATCCCGACCGGCGGCGGACTCCAGGTGGGCGGCGACTGGTACGACATGATCCCGCTGCCGTCCGGCCGGTTCGCCCTGGTCATCGGTGACGTCCAGGGCCATGACGTACGGGCCGCGGGCATCATGGGCCAGCTCCGGATCGCGCTGCGTGCCTACGCCTCCGAGGGCCACCGCCCGGACGCGGTCCTCTCCCGCGCCTCCCGTTTCCTGCACGGGATCACCGCCGACGAGGAGATCTCCGACCTGCGCTTCGCGACCTGCCTGTACGTCGAGGCGGATCCGATGACCGGGATGCTGGAGATCGCCCGCGCGGGGCATCTCGACCCGGCGACCCGGATGGCCGACGGCACGGTGCTGCGGCGGCCGACGGCGGGCGGGCTGCCACTCGGCATCGACCCCGACGCGGACTATCCGACCTCGCGGTTCGTCCTCGAACCCGGCGAGATCATGATGATCTGCACCGACGGCCTGATCGAGACCGGTGGCCACGACATCGAGACCGGCTGGCAGCGGGTCCGGGGGATCCTGGAGGACCACGAAGGCGACCTGGAGAAGCTGGCCGACGCCCTGGTCCAGGCCGTGCAGGGTCCCTCCTCGCACCACACCACCGGCCCGCTGTCCGACCGTCGCGAGGACGACATCGCGGTCCTGCTGCTGTCCCGGCCGGGCGCCGGGCGCGGCGACGGTCCCATAGCCGTACGGCCCCGGGTACGCCGCACGCTGCTGTCGGTGGCCCAGGACGAGCCCGAGCGGATCGCCGAGGCCCGTCAGCAGCTGCGCGAGCTGCTGCACGACTGGGGCTCGCCCGACCAGGTCGACTCGGCGGTGCTGCTGGTCTCCGAGATGCTCACGAACGTCCTGGTGCACACCGACGCGGATGCCCTGCTGCTCGCCGAGGTCTCCGGCCGGCCCGCCGAGCGCCGTCTGCGCGTCGAGGTCACCGACGCCGGCGACGACCTCCCGCACAAGCGCCGCCCCGGCGAACTGGCCTCCTCCGGCCGCGGCCTGGTCCTGATCGAAGTCCTGGCGGACGCGTGGGGCGTCGACCCGCGCGGGGCGGCCAAGAGCATCTGGTTCGAGCTGTACGAGAGCGAGGGCTAGCGAGGGCTGGGGGGCGCGGTCGCGTACCTGGCCCTGAGCTCGTGTACGACCCCGAAGGCGGCCGCGGTGAGCGGTACGGCGAGCAGCATGCCCAGGATTCCGGCGACGGAGGCCCCCGCGGTGATGGCCAGCATCACCACCGCCGGGTGCATCTGCACGGTCCGGCTCTGGATCATGGGCTGCAGCACATGCCCCTCCAGCACCTGGACGGCGAGCACGACGCCGAGCGCCCACAACGCGATGACGAAACCCCGGTCGGCGAGGGCGACCAGTACGGCGACGGCACCGGAGATGAAGGCGCCCAGGTAGGGGATGTAGGCGCCGACGAAGACGAGCGCGCCGAGTCCGACGGCGCCCGGCACCCGGAGGACCAGCAGGCCGACGGTGATACAGACGGCGTCGATGAACGCGATGACGGTGGTCCCGCGCATGAATCCCTCGATGCCCTCGAAGGCACGACGGGCCATGCCCTCCAGCAGATCGGCGCTGCCGCCGGGCGCCACGGCCCGGATGGACTCCACGACGAGATGCGAGTCACGGAGGAAGAAGAAGACGAGCAGCAGGGCGAGGACGGCCATGCCGATGCTCTCGCCGACCACGCTCACGCCGCTGATGACGTTGGAGGCGGCCGTCCCGCCGAACTTGCTCAGCAGTTCCTTGGCGTTGGCGGCCAGGTCGTCGAGCGAGGTCCCGGCGGCCCCGAAGTGCTGGGCGAGCGACTGCGCCGCGTTCTTCAGTGACGTGATGATCTGGCCGCCGGTGTCGATGAGCGCGGCCACGACGATATAGACGGCCCCGCCGACGACGGCGACCACGGCGACGCAGGTGAGCCCGGCGGCGAGGGACCGCTGCACTCCGGACGCGACGAGCCGCCGGTACAGCGGCCCGAGCAGGGCGGTGCCGAGGAGGGCGAGGAGTACCGGGATCACCGCGGTGCGGAGCTCCGAGCAGAGCCGGATGCCGATCCAGCCGACGCCCGCGGCCAGCAGCAGCACGGCACACCAGGCGGCGAACCGGCGCACGGGCTCGGGCAACAGCGACACGGCACCAGCCGATCACGCGGAGCCGGTGGGTGCCTGCCGTACACGACCGGGTGGGTGAGCCGGATCCCGGCTCACCCACCCGCTTGGTCGACGAGAAGTCGACGAGGACCGTTACGCCTGCGGGCCGGTCTCCGTCATCCCGTGTACCGCCGGGATCGTGCCCAGGCGGCCCTTCTGGAAGTCCTCGAAGGCTTGCATCAGCTCGTCCTTGGTGTTCATGACGAACGGGCCGTAATGGGCCATCGGCTCCCGGATCGGCCGGCCGCCCAGCAGCACGACCTCCAGGTCCGGCGTGTGCGAGTCCTGCTTCTCGTCCGCGCGGACGGTCAGCGACGAACCCGCGCCGAAGACGGCCGTCTGGCCCAGGTGGACCGGGCGGCGCTCCGCGCCCACCGACCCCTTGCCGGCCAGCACGTACGCCAGACCGTTGAAGTCCTCGCGCCAGGGAAGCGTGAGTTCGGCGCCGGGGGCCAGCGTCGCGTGGACCATTGTGATCGGCGTGTGCGTGATGCCGGGACCGGCGTGACCGTCCAGCTCACCGGCGATGACGCGCAGCAGCGCGCCGCCGTCGGGAGTCGTCAGCAGCTGGACGTTGCCACCCCTGATGTCCTGGTACCGCGGCGCCATCATCTTGTCCTTGGCCGGCAGGTTCACCCACAGCTGCAGGCCGTGGAAGAGACCGCCGGACATGACCAGGGACTCCGGCGGCGCCTCGATGTGGAGCAGACCGGAGCCGGCCGTCATCCACTGGGTGTCACCGTTGGTGATGGTGCCACCGCCGCCGTTGCTGTCCTGGTGGTCGAAGACGCCGTCGATGATGTAGGTGACGGTCTCGAAGCCACGGTGCGGGTGCCACGGCGTGCCCTTGGGCTCGCCCGGCGCGTACTCCACCTCACCCATCTGGTCCATCATGATGAACGGGTCGAGATGGCGGTAGTTGATCCCCGCGAACGCCCGGCGCACCGGGAAGCCCTCGCCCTCGAAACCGCTCGGCGCGGTCGTGACGGCGAGCACGGGACGGGCCACGGCGTCGGCCGGCGCGGCCACCCGGGGGAGGGTCAGCGGATTCTCGACGGTCACTGCAGGCATGGTCGGTACCTCCTTGGTACGCCCACTTTAGTTGAGCGTTGAACTTTCTGTCACCCCTAACAGGGAAAGCCCGGAGGACATTCCCTCCGGGCCCCGTCATCCCCTGATCGGTGGATCAGTTACTGAAGTAGATGTACTTCCACGCCCCGTACGTCGTGGAGTTCACGGTGTCGCCGGACGAGCCGTTGACGTACACCGAACGCATCCGCCCCGGATGCCGGACTCGCCGGGGGCGCTGAACTGCACGGCCGACCTGCCGTTCGTGGCCGCGCCCAGCGCCAGGATCGCGTGACCGGACGCCTGGGCCGCGTACGGGGTGGCACCGTCGTCCGACAGCGCCAGGCCACTGACGTCACCGAAGCCGACGTTCAGGTCGACGAGGGTGCCGTTGCAGTCGGTGGCCAGGACCGGCCGTTGGCCTCGTCGGCGACGAAGACACGCTTCACTGCGCCGTCGGCGACGAGACCGACGGGCGTGGTGAGGACGGCGGGGGCTGCCGAGGCGGTCCCCGCCGCCACGACACTCAGCGCCGCCGAGCCGAAGAGAACCACGAGCGCCGTCCCGACCGAAGTGCTGCGCATACGCACAGTGATTGAACCCCCAGTGAGAACCCGGGTTCGCCGGGTGGATGAGAGCGCCGCGCGGCACCCGCACACGACCGCGGAAGAGCGGTTGCGCGTGGGGCGCGGCTGCCGGGCAGCCTATGGCATGGCCGCGACAAAGGGGGACCGGGTCTTCCCGGGGGCGGTGGCCCGCCGTGCGGGGGAGGCCGTCATGCCAAGGGAGAGGCGACGTCTAGCCGTACATCCGCCGCATCGCGAAGTCCACCATCTGCTCGACCGCCTTCGCGTCGAAGACCATCCGGTGCTCGCCCTCCATGTCCAGGACGAAGCCGTAGCCGGTCGGGAGGAGGTCGATCACCTCCGCGCCCGTGATCACGAAGTACTTGGACTCCTTGCCCGCGTACCGGCGCAGTTCCTTCAGCGAGGTGAACATCGGGATCACCGGCTGCTGGGTGTTGTGCAGGGCGAGGAAACCGGGGTTGTCGCCGCGCGGGCAGTACACCTTGGACGTGGCGAAGACCTGCTGGAAGTCCTCGGCGGTCAGCTGACCCGTGGTGAAGGCGCGCACCGCGTCCGCGAGCGAGGGCGGGGACGGCTCCGGATAGAGCGGAGGCTGCTGGCCGTACCCGCCGGGGCCGCCGGGCGTCTGCTGCGGCGAGGCGTACTGCTGCTGAGCGGCGCCACCGTCCGTGGGCTGGCCGTATCCGTACATGCACGCAAGCCTACCGAGGCGCGCCGCCTCCGCGAGAAGGTAGACCCTTCTCACACTTCACCCGATGGGGGTTGTGTCTTATTACCGACGGGTAGCATCATCGTAGCTACTCGTTGGTATATGAACGCTTGCGCGAGGAGTCAGTGCCTCGCCGAATCCGGATACGGAGCCGTCACCATGGGGCACTACAAGTCCAACCTCCGCGACATCGAATTCAACCTGTTCGAAGTGCTCGGTCGCGACAAGCTGTACGGCACCGGCCCGTTCGCCGAGATGGACACCGACACCGCGAAGAGCGTCCTGGCGGAGCTGACCCGGCTCGCGGAGAACGAGCTGGCCGAGTCCTTCGCCGACGCCGACCGCAACCCGCCGGTCTTCGACCCGGAGACCAGCACCGCGCCGGTCCCGGCGTCCTTCAAGAAGAGCTACAAGGCCTTCATGGACTCCGAGTACTGGCGCCTCGGCCTCCCCGAGGAGATCGGTGGTACGACCGCTCCCCCGTCGCTGATCTGGTCGTACGCGGAGCTGGTCCTCGGCGCCAACCCGGCCGTGTGGATGTACTCCTCCGGCCCGGCGTTCGCCCGCATCCTCTTCGAGGAGGGCACCGAGGAGCAGAAGAAGTGGGCGCAGCTCGCCGTGGACAGGACCTGGGGTTCGACCATGGTCCTCACCGAGCCGGACGCCGGCTCGGACGTCGGCGCCGGCCGGACCAAGGCGATCCAGCAGGAGGACGGCTCCTGGCACATCGAGGGCGTGAAGCGGTTCATCACCTCCGGTGAGCACGACATGGAGGAGAACATCCTTCACTACGTGCTGGCCCGGCCCGAGGGCGCCGGTCCGGGTACGAAGGGGCTGTCGCTGTTCCTCGTCCCCAAGTACCTCTTCGACTTCGAGACCGGCGAGCTGGGCGAGCGCAACGGCGTCTACGCCACGAACGTCGAGCACAAGATGGGCCTCAAGGCCTCCAACACCTGCGAGATGACCTTCGGCGACCGGCACCCGGCCAAGGGCTGGCTGATCGGCGACAAGCACGATGGCATCCGCCAGATGTTCCGGATCATCGAGTTCGCGCGCATGATGGTCGGCACGAAGGCGATCTCCACGCTCTCCACCGGCTACCTCAACGCCCTTGAGTACGCCAAGGAGCGCGTCCAGGGCCCCGACCTCGCGAACTTCATGGACAAGAGCGCGCCCAAGGTCACCATCACCCACCACCCCGACGTCCGCCGCTCGCTGATCACCCAGAAGGCGTACGCCGAGGGCATGCGCGCGCTGGTGCTCTACACCGCCTCCATCCAGGACGCCATCGCCGTCAAGGAGACAACCGGCGAGGACGCCTCCACCGAGCACGCGCTGAACGACCTGCTGCTGCCGATCGTGAAGGGCTACGGCTCGGAGAAGGGCTACGAGCAGCTCGCCCAGTCGCTGCAGACCTTCGGCGGCTCCGGCTTCCTGCAGGAGTACCCGATCGAGCAGTACATCCGCGACGCCAAGATCGACACCCTCTACGAGGGCACCACCGCGATCCAGGGCCAGGACTTCTTCTTCCGGAAGATCGTCCGCAACCAGGGCGCGGCGCTGAACTCCCTCGCCGAGGACATCAAGAAGTTCCTGGCGCTCGGCACGGGCGGCGAGGAACTGGCCGGCGCCCGCGAGCACCTCGCCAAGGCGGCCGTCGAGCTGGAGGCGATCGTCGGCCTGATGCTGACCGACCTCGCCGCCACCGAACAGGACGTCAAGAACATCTACAAGGTGGGCCTGAACACCACCCGCCTGCTGCTCGCCTCCGGCGACGTGATCGTCGGCTACCTGCTGCTCAAGGGCGCCGCGGTCGCCGCGGAGAAGCTGGAGACGGCGTCCGCCAAGGCTCTGTCGTCCAAGGACGTGGCCTTCTACACCGGCAAGATCGCGGCGGCGAAGTTCTTCGCGGCCAACGTGCTCCCGAGCGTCACCCTGGCCCGCAAGGTCGCGGCCGACGTCGACCTCGACCTGATGGAGCTCGACGAAGCCGCGTTCTGATCGGCCCGGATCGCCCACGGTGGCCCGCTCCCTCGCCGGGGAGCGGGCCACCGTACGTCGTTAAGGTGAAGAGCATGAGCGCACCAGCCCGCTTCGATCGCGGCCACACCGACGACCTGATGTCCTTCCTCGCGGCCGGTCCCACGCCGTACCACGCCGTCGCGAACGCCGGCGAGCGGCTGGAAAAGGCCGGTTTCCGGCAGGTCGCCGAGACGGACGCCTGGGACGGGACGGCGGGCGGCAAGTACGTGCTGCGCGGCGGCGCGATCATCGCCTGGTACGTCCCGGAGGGCGCCGCACCCCACACGCCGTTCCGGATCGTCGGCGCGCACACCGACTCCCCGAACCTGCGGGTGAAGCCCCTCCCGGACACCGGGGCGCACGGCTTCCGCCAGGTCGCCGTGGAGGTCTACGGCGGACCGCTCATGAACTCCTGGCTCGACCGGGACCTGGGCCTGGCCGGCCGTCTCAGCCTGCATGACGGCTCGACCCGCCTGGTCGACGTGTGCCGGCCGCTGCTGCGGGTCCCCCAGCTCGCCATCCACCTGGACCGCGCGGTGAGCAGCGACGGGCTCAAGCTGGACAAGCAGCGCCATCTGCAGCCGATCTGGGGACTCGGCGACGACATCCGCGACGGCGACCTGATCGCCTTCCTGGAGCAGGAGTCGGGCCTGCCCCCCGGCTCGGTGACCGGCTGGGACCTGATGACCTACGCCATCGAACCGCCGGCCTACCTGGGCCGCGACCGGGAGATGCTGGCCGGCCCCCGGATGGACAACCTGCTGTCCGTGCACGCCGGTACGGCGGCCCTCGCGGCCGTGGCGGCGGGCGGCCCCCGGCTCCCCTGCATCCCGGTGCTCGCCGCCTTCGACCACGAGGAGACCGGCTCCCAGTCCGACACCGGCGCGGACGGCCCACTGCTCGGCAACGTGCTGGAGCGCTCGGTGCTCGCGCGCGGCGGATCCTACGAGGACCGGGCGAGAGCCTTCGCGGCCACCGTCTGTCTCTCCTCCGACACCGGCCACGCCGTCCACCCCAACTACGCGGAGCGCCACGACCCGACACACCACCCCCGCCTCAACGGCGGCCCGATCCTCAAGGTCAACGTCAACAACCGCTATGCGACGGACGGTTCGGGCCGCTCCGTCTTCGCCGCCGCCTGTGACAAGGCCGGGATCCCCTTCCAGACCTTCGTCTCCAACAACTCCATGCCCTGCGGCACCACGATCGGTCCGATCACCGCGGCCCGCCACGGCATCCAGACCGTCGACATCGGCGCGGCGATCCTGTCCATGCACAGCGCCCGCGAACTGTGCGGCGCCGACGACCCGTTCCTCCTCGCGAACGCACTGACGGCTTTCCTGGAAGGCTAGTTGCACATGTCTCGCCCGCCCCGGGGTACCCGACGTGGACCGAAACCACCGAACCTGAAGGGGAGGCAACACTCATGGGGCTCGGCGGGTGCATCATCCTCATCGCCGTGGGGGCCATCCTCACGTTCGCGACCGACTGGCACATGCAGGGCGTCAACCTCGACGTCGTCGGCCTGATCCTGATGGCCGTCGGAATCATCGGGGTCGCCACGTTCACCAACATCGCCCGCCGCCGGCGGGTCATGGTGCCGCCCACGACGGTCGTCGAGGAGGAACGGCACCATCACCACCGTGACGGATACGGCGACGGGTACGGCGTGTGACGGCCCAGACGACACCCCCTAGGCGTCCTGGTCCATTCCGGCCAGCACCAGCGGCAGGCGGTTCACTCCTCCTTCTGTGACCCTTACCGGGACTCCCCAGTCCTGCTGGTGGACATGGCAGGCCGGGTACTCGTTCGCAGGGTCGTCGTCGCAGGAAGCGGCCATCGCCGAGATGTGCAGGACGCCTTCCGGCACTGCCGGGTCAAGGTCCAGCTCTCTCGTCAGGTCGGTGTCCGCGCCCTCGCCTTTGAGCAGCAGCTCCGGCGGGGTCGAGGACACCAGGAGCCGCGTCGACGGACCGTAGCGCGTGTCCAGTTTCTGACCCGCGGGCGCCTGGAAGATCACGTCCAGGCGGAGGCGGCCGGGGGCCACCTCGGTCGCCGCCCGCTGGGTGCGATGCGCAACCGACTCCACCCGGACCGCCTCCTCGGGCAGCCGCAGCCGGGTCAGGCGGTGGCGGGCCGACTCGACCACCACGATGTCGTCGCCGGCCAGCACCGCGTCGCTCGGCTCTCTCAGATCCGTGGCCAGCGTGGTGACCTGGCCGGTCGCCGGGTCGTAGCGGCGCAGCGCGTGGTTGTAGGTGTCGGACACGGCGACCGAACCGTCAGGGAGCGCCGTCACGCCCAACGGGTGCTGGAACAGGGCCTGTTCGGCCGCGCCGTCCCGGTGGCCGAAGTCGAAGAGGCCGGTGCCGACCGCCGTGTGGACACGACCCTCCAGGTCGACCCAGCGCAGGGCGCTGGTCTCGGAGTCGGCGAGCCAGAGCCGGTCGGCGGTGGCGGCGAGGCCGGACGGCTGCGCGAACCAGGCCTCGGCCGCCGGACCGTCCACCAGCCCCTCATTGGTGGTGCCGGCGGCGACCGAGACCGTCTCGCGCTCCGGGTCGTAGACCCACAGCTGGTGCACACCCGCCATGGCGATCCACACCCTGCCGCCGAAGACCGCCACATCCCAGGGGGAGGACAGGTCGATCTCCCGGGCCGGGCCCGAGGTCGGGGAGCCCTGCCACCACTGCCGGCCGGTGCCGGCGAGGGTGCTCACCTCGCCGGTGGCCAGGTCGAAGCGGCGCAGGGCGTGATTCACGGTGTCGGCGACGACCGCCGAGCCGTCGTCGAGGAGCGCCAGGCCCTGCGGCTCGCTGAAGGAGGCCTCGGCCGCCGGACCGTCGGCGAAGCCGCGCGCACCCGACCCGACCCGCCGTACGACCGTCTCCGCGTCCTCGGCCAGCTCCACCAGCTGGTGCCGGGTGGTGTCGCTGACCAGGAAGTTCCCGGAGGGCAGCAGCAGCGCCTTGCCGGGGAAGCGCAGCGCGGTCGGCTCGGGCTCCGGCGGCACATACGGGCCGTCGCCGCGCCGCAGGGTGCCCTTCGCCTGGTGCTCCGCCTCCAGCTCCTCGACCAGCCGCGCGATCGCGTGCGCGTGACCCTCGCCGGCGTGCTGGGCGACGACGTACCCCTCGGGGTCGATCACCACCAGGGTCGGCCAGGCCCGCACCGCGTACTGCTTCCAGGTGGCGAGCTCCGGGTCGTCGAGCACCGGGTGCTCCACGCCGTACCGCTCCACGGCATCGACGACCGCCTGATGCTCCGCCTCGTGGACGAACTTCGGCGAGTGCACTCCGATGATCACCACCGTGTCCCGGTGCCGCTCCTCCAACTCCCGCAGCTCGTCCAGGACATGCAGGCAGTTCACACAACAAAATGTCCAAAAATCAACAATTACGATGCGTCCGCGCAGCTCAGCAAGGCTGAGCTTCCTGTCACCTGTGTTGATCCAGCCGCCCCTGCCGATCAGCTCGGGGGCGCGGACACGGGCACGGCGCGGGGTGGGGGCCGGGGATGTCTCGCTCATGGATCAAGGGTGCCACTTGTCGGCGGGAGGGCGATCACGCCTGTGGATAACTCGCGTCCGCGCTGGTCAGGCGAGGGTGTGGCCCGTCGTCGCGTCCACGTGGCACGGGATCTGGTCGTGGCGGTCGCCGACCGTGGAGGTGCCGGTCGGTTCGAAGAGGAGGATCGAGGCTCCGGCGGGGGCGGCCGGCTTGTGCTCGGTGCCGCGGCGGACGGTGAAGACCGAGCCCCGGGGCAGGACGACCGTGCGCTCGCCGGCCGGCTCCCGCAGGGCGATGTGCAGCTCGCCCTCCAGGACCAGGAAGAACTCGTCGGTGTGATCATGGACGTGCCAGAGGTGCTCGCCCTCGACCTTGGCGACACGGACGTCGTAGTCGTTGACGGCGGTCACGATCCGGGGGCTCCACAGGTCCTCGAAGGAGCCGAGGGCGTGGGCGAGGGAGATGGGTTCGCTGCTCATGGCGCTCATCCTGGGCGCTCGCCAGGCGGTCGCGTGAGTGCTAGAAATCGCATATGGCGCAAGGATCCTCGCAGTCGCCTCATCGGGTGGCCGTGATCGTCGACGCGGGCACCAATCCGTTCGAGGTCGGTGTCGCCACCGAGCTGTTCGGGCTGCCGCGGCCCGAACTGGGGCTGTCCGTGCCGCCGTACGAGGTGACGCTGTGCGCGCCCACGCGCGAGGTGCGCATGAACCACGGGTTCTTCACCCTGAGCGGAGTGGCCGGGCTGTCGGCGGTGGACGAGGCGGACACCCTCGTCGTTCCGGGGCGCCCGGACAATGTCGTACCGCGTGGTGCGGACGTCCTCGACGCCATCCGGCGCGCGCACGCGCGCGGGGGGCGGGTCGTGAGTTTCTGCACCGGGACCTTCGCTCTCGCCGAGGCCGGGCTGCTGGACGGGCGGCCGGCCACCACGCACTGGCGCTGGGCCGACGCCTTCCGGCACCTGCATCCCCGGGTGCTGCTCCGGCCGGACGTGCTCTTCGTCGACGACGGCGACCTGCTCACCGCCTCCGGCAGCGCGGCCGCACTCGACCTGGGGCTGCACATCTGGCGGCAGGACCACGGCGCCGAGATCGCCAACGCGGTCTCCCGGCGGCTGGTGTTCGCCTCGCACCGGGACGGCGGGCAACGGCAGTTCGTGGAGCGACCGGTGCCCGAGGTGCCGGACGAGTCGCTCGGCCCGCTGCTGGCCTGGGCGCAGGAGCGGCTGGGCGAGCAGTTGACCGTGGCGGACCTGGCCGCGCGGGCGGCCGTCTCCCCCGCCACCCTGCACCGCCGGTTCCGCGCCCAGCTGGGCACCACCCCGCTGGCCTGGCTGACCGGGGAACGCGTGGCCCTCGCCTGCCGGCTGATCGAACGCGGGGAGGAACGCCTGGACGTGGTGGCGGCGCGCAGTGGCCTGGGCACCGCGGCCAACCTGCGGGCGCGGCTGCGGCGCGAGACCGGGCTCAGTCCGTCGGACTACCGGCGGCGTTTCGGGCCGGTGGGCCGGGAAGGGGTACAGGCATGAGATTCCTGGTACGCGACCGGCTCCTCGGCTTCGGCGAGGACTACTGGATCGAGGACGAGCACGGCGACAAGGTCTTCCTCGTCGACGGCAAGGCCATGCGGGTGCGCGACACGTTCGAGCTGAAGGACCGGCACGGGCGCGTGCTCGTCGACTTCCACCAGAAGATGTTCGCCCTGCGCGACACGATGGTGATCGAACGCGAGGGCGAGCCCCTGGCCACCATCAGGCGCAAGCGGCTCTCCTTGCTGCGCAACCACTATCGCGTGCACCTGGTCGACGGCACCGAACTGGACGTCAGCGGCAAGATCCTCGACCGGGAGTTCGCCGTGGAGTACGACGGCGAACTGCTGGCCGTGGTGTCCCGGCGCTGGCTGCACGTCCGGGAGACCTACGGCGTGGACGTCGTACGGGACGACGCGGACCCGGCGCTGCTGATCGCGGTGGCGGTGTGCGTGATCCACCTCGCGGACAAGGACCGCGAGGAGGATTAGCGGGGGTTCAGGGGTGATTGGCGAGGGATGGGGGGACGCTTGGCGGGGGGGTAAAGGGAGGCTTGGCGAGGGATTGGCGCAGGATCAACGGCGCGGCGGGTCGAGACCCAGCACGCGGTCCTTGAGCGCCGGGAACTGTTCGCGGGTGACGGCGACCTTGGCCGGGTCGATGTCCACGGTGAGGATCTCCTCGTCGGCGCCCGCCTCGGCCAGCACCTCGCCCCATGGATCGACCACGATCGAGTGACCCGCCTGTGGAACTTTGGCATGCGTGCCGGCCGTTCCACACGCGAGCACGAACGCCTGGTTCTCGACCGCCCGCGCCTGGGCCAGCAGCGTCCAGTGCGCGCGTCGCCGCTCCGGCCAGCCCGCCGGGACCACCATCGTCTCGGCGCCGGCGTCCACGAGTGCGCGGAAGAGTTCGGGGAAGCGGAGGTCGTAGCAGGTGGCCACGCCCAGCGTGGTCTGCGGGAGCCGTACGGTCACCGGTTCCTGCCCGGCGCCCATCAGCACCGCCTCGCCCTTGTCGAAGCCGAAGCGGTGGATCTTGCGATAGGCCGCGGCCAGCTCACCGGAGGGGGAGAAGATGAGAGCCGTGTTGTAGAGAGGGCCGTCCGGGTCCCGCTCGGGGATGGAACCGGCGTGCAGCCAGACGCCCGCGTCGCTCGCCGCCTTCGCCATCGCCTCGTACGTCGGGCCTTCGAGCGGCTCGGCCTCGGTGGCGAAGTCCTCGTAGGCGAACGCACCGGTCGTCCACAGCTCGGGCAGTACGACGAGATCGGCGCCCGCCTGCTCGCGCACCAGTGCGGTCACGCGTCGCCGACGAGATTCGACCGATTCACCCTCGTTTACGTCGATCTGGATGAGCGAGGCGCGCACACTACCACCGTCCTGGCATTCGAGCCGTCCACAGGGCCTACGATCGTCACACGAAAGCACTGCCGGGGTGCCTCACAGCAGCGTAACTTAGCGTTTCAAGACACCCGCCCGACAGCAGCCACGTCCCGCTGGCAGCGCCGCCACAACCTGCCCGAGTACCGACCGCCGAGGGGTCCCGTTCCGTGAGTCTGCATCCCACCCTCCAGCCCTACGCCGACGCCTGGACCCACTCCATCGAAGCGATATCCGAGCTGGTGACGCCCCTTGTCGAGGGCGAGTGGAACCGGCGGACCCCATGCCCGGGATGGTCGGTGCGAGACGTGGTCTCCCACGTCATCGGCATGGACTGCGAGATGCTCGGCGACCCGCGCCCGATCCACACCCTGCCGCGCGACCTCTTCCACATCACCAACGAGCACCAGCGCTACATGGAGATGCAGGTCGACGCCCGCCGCCACCACACGGCGCCCGAGATGACGTCCGAGCTGGAGTACACGGTCATCCGCCGCAACCGCCAGCTGCGCAACGAATCGCGGGAGCCCGGACACATCGTGCGCGGGCCGATGGGCAAGGACATCACCCTCGAAGAGGCCATGCGCAACCGCGCGTTCGACGTGTGGGTGCACGAGCAGGACCTGCGGGCCGCGCTCGGCCGGCCCGGCAACCTCGACTCACCGGGCGCGCAGATCGCCCGGGACGTGCTGCTCGGCGAGCTGCCGCGGGTGGTCGCCGACGACGCGCACGCGCCGCGCAGTTCCGCCGTCATCTTCGATGTGCACGGGCCGGTGGAGTTCCTGCGCACCATCCGCATCGACATCCAGGGCCGCGGCACCCTGGAGACCACCCCCGCCCTCGGCCCCGCCGCCATCCTCACCCTCGACTGGGAGACCTACGTCCGCCTGGCCTGCGGCCGTACCACTCCGGACGCGGTCGCGGACCGGGTGAAGGCGGAGGGCGACCCGGAACTGACGGCCGCGATCCTGCGGAACTTCGCGGTCACACAGTAAGAACAGTAGGAGCAGCAAGAAGCGTCAAAAGGCGGGCGCCGGTAATTCGGTGTCCCGCGGTGGCCGTCGGCGTCTACTTTGCCCACCATGACAGTTGACACCACACCGCACGACGACCTCCCGCCCCGCCTCACCCGACTCACCTTCCACGGTCCCCTCTCCGAGGCCCGCGCGGCGGCAATGGTACGGCGGCTCGCCGCGTCCCGCCCGGCCAGCGTGCTCGACATCGGCTGCGGCTGGGGCGAGTTGATGCTCCGGCTGCTGGACGCCGTACCACGAGCGCGTGGGGTCGGCATGGATGTGAACGCCGGGGATCTGGCCCGGGGACGGCAGGCCGCCGAGGCGCGCGGGCTGGCCGGCCGGGTGGAGTTCGCCGAGGAGTCGGCGGCGGGCACCGGTCGTGGCCCGGCCGACGTGGTGCTGTGCCTCGGGGCGAGCCACGCGCTGAGCGACGACCTCGTGACGGCCCTGCGGGAGCTGCGCCGGCTGGTGGCCGACGGCGGGCGGGTCCTGCTCGGTGAGGGCTTCTGGCAGCGCCCCCCGACCGAGGCGGAGCTCTCCGGGATGTGGCCGGGCGCATCGAGCGCCGACCACCACGACCTGGCGACCCTGGTCGGCCTGGCGGTGGCGGCCGGCTTCCGGCCGGAGTGGACCGAGACGGCGAGCCTGGAGGAATGGGAGGAGTTCGAGTCGGCGTACCAGGCGGACCAGGAGGTGTGGCTGGCGACCAGCCCCGGCCACCCCCTGGCCACGGAGACCCGGGCCCGCCTGGACACCCACCGCGCGGCCTGGCTGACATACCGGGGCGTACTGGGCCTGGCCTACCTCACCCTCGTACCGGCGCCGCGATAACCGAAACCCCACACCGCCGGCCGATCACACGCATGGAAAGCCGCCGGCGGCGGTCGCCCCCACAGGTCCGGGCAATCCTTCTGCCAACCCGAAACGGGCACTGCGCGCAGGTGGGAGAAATAATCACGCAGGCACGTGGACCGTCTCCACCCGGCTCGCCACCAACCGTTCCCGCTCCCGCCGAGCCGCCCGCCCCCGCAACCGCAGGATCTGGCTCACCCCGAGCGCCTGGAGCACGAACACACACGAGAACGCCACCGAGTAGTTGTCACCGGTCGCGTCCAACAGCACACCCACCGCGAACAGTGTCGTCATCGAGGCCACGAAACCGCCCATATTGGTGATCCCGGACGCCGTCCCCTGCCGCTCGGGCGGGTTCGCGGGCCGCGCGAAGTCGAAGCCGAGCATCGACGCCGGCCCGCACGCCCCCAGCACCGCACACAGCACCAGCAGCAGCCACAACGGCGCATGGTCGGCCGGATACGCCAGCGTCGCCGCCCACACGACGGCCGTCGCGCCGACCGTGCCCAGCGCCAGCGGCAGCCGCGCCGCGTGATGGCGGGCGACGATCTGGCCGTAGACCAGACCGATCACCATGTTGGAGAGAACGACCAGCGTCAGCATCTCACCGGCCATGGCACGGGACAGCCCCTGCGCCTGGACCAGGAACGGCAGCCCCCACAGCAGCAGGAACACCATCGCCGGGAACTGGGTGGTGAAGTGCACCCACAGGCCGAGCCGTGTCCCCGGCTCCCGCCAGGACGCGGCGATCTGCTTCCGGACGTACGCCGCGCCCTGGTGCGGGAAGGGCTCCGGCTCGTGCCCCTCGGGGTGGTCCTTCAGGAAGAGCAGTACGAGGACCAGCACGACCACACCGGCCAGCGCGCTGCCCGCGAACGCCGGGGTCCACCCGATGCCGTGCAGCAGCCGGGCCAGGACCAGCGTGGAGACGAGGTTGCCCGCCATGCCGACCAGACCGGCGAGCTGTGCGACGAGCGGCCCGCGCCGCACCGGGAACCAGCGGGTGCCGAGCCGCAGCACGCTGATGAACGTCATGGCGTCGCCGCAGCCGAGCAGCGCACGCGAGGCCAGCGCGGTGCCGTACGACGGGGAGAACGCGAAGCCCAGCTGGCCGGCCGTGAACAGCACCGCGCCGATGGACAGCACCTTCTTCGTGCCGAGGCTGTCGACCAGCAGGCCGACGGGTATCTGCATGCCGGCGTAGACCAGCAGCTGGAGTATCGAGAAGGTGGACAGGGCCGAGGCGTTGACATGGAAGCGGTCGGCCGCGTCGAGACCGGCGACACCGAGGGAGGTACGGAAGATGACGGCGACGAAGTAGACCGAGACGCCTATGGACCACACCGCGACGGCCCGGCGGCCGCCCGGCGGATCACCGGGCAACGAGACGCTGCTGCGGCTCATCGGACCTCACCCCGCGCCAGGTGCGCGAACCAGTCGACGTGCCGGTGCACCAGCTCGACCGCGCGGTCGGCGTCCCCGGCGCGCAGCGCGTCCAGGATCTCCTCGTGCTCGGTCAGCGACTTGGCGATCCGGTCGGGGTGGGCGTGCATGATCGCGACACCCATGCGCAGCTGGCGGTCGCGGAGCTGGTCGTAGAGGCGGGAGACGATCTCGTTGCCGCCGTCGCGGACGATCTCGGCGTGGAAGCAGCGGTCCGTGACGGCCGCGGCGGCCAGGTCGCCTGCTGCGGCCTCGGCCTTCTGCCGGTCCAGCAGTTCCTCCAGGCGGGCCACGAGCGCCGCCGACGGCGGTACGGCCTTGCGGGCCGCGTGCTCCTCTACCAGCATCCGGGTCTCCACCACGTCCGCGATCTCCTGCGCGGAGACGGGCAGCACCATGGCGCCCTTCTTCGGGTAGAGCCTGATCAGGCCCTCGACTTCGAGGCGCAGCAGCGCCTCGCGGACCGGGGTGCGGGAGACCCCTACGGCCTCGGCCAGCTCGCCCTCGGTGAGGAGCGTGCCGCCCTCGTAGTGGCGGTCCAGGACGCCTTGCTTGACATGGGAGTAGACACGGTCGGCGGCGGGGGGCTGCTTGACGGCCAGGCTCATGCCTACAGCATAGATACAACACGTACGCAAGTGCCTGCGTCGTCCACCATCCGGACGTGACACAAGTCGCCGCCAGCAACCGCACAACCATGTGTGCTACTTACGTGTCACACACTTGCGGCCTTACCTGCTTTGGCACCCCCAACTCGGCCGCACTTCAGAGGCATTACGACTCGACTCGGGGTTATTTAACTTGATTACCGGTATTAAGGGCACCCGTCTCCGCAGAGCTGCCGCCGTCGCCATCACGTCCGGCGCGATGCTCGCCACCGGGGCCCTCACCGCGGCGCCCGCGCAGGCCGTCAGCACGCCCTCGATCGTGGCCCAGGGCGGCTACGTCATGAACAACTCGAACGCGAAGACGCTGTACACCAAGGCAGCCGACACCAAGCGTTCGACCGGCTCGACGACGAAGATCATGACCGCGAAGGTCGTGCTCGCGCAGTCGAACCTGAACCTGGACGCCAAGGTCACGATCCAGAAGGCGTACAGCGACTACGTCGTCGCCAACAACGCCTCTCAGGCGCACCTGATCGTGGGCGACAAGGTCACCGTCCGCCAGCTCCTCTACGGGCTGATGCTGCCCTCGGGCTGCGACGCCGCGTACGCGCTCGCCGACAAGTACGGCACGGGCTCCACCCGCGCCAATCGTGTCGCCAACTTCATCTCCAAGATGAACACCGCCGCGAAGAACCTGGGCCTGACGAACACCCACTTCGACTCCTTCGACGGTATCGGCAACGGCAGCAACTACTCCACCCCGCGCGACCTGACGAAGATCACCAGCAGCGCGATGAAGAACTCCACGTTCCGCACGGTCGTCAACACGAAGAAGTACACGGCGAAGACGATCACCAAGACGGGTTCCACCCGCACCATGAGTGCCTGGACCAACACCAACACCCTGCTCAGCAGCTACAGCGGCGCGATCGGTGTGAAGACCGGCTCCGGCCCCGAGGCCAAGTACTGCCTGGTCTTCGCCGCGACCCGCAACGGCAAGACGGTCATCGGCACCGTCCTCGCCTCCTCCTCGATCACCCAGCGCGCGACCGACGCCACGAAGCTCCTGAACTACGGCTTCTCGAAGATCTGACACGCCCCACGCACAGCCGACGAAGGCCCGCCACAGCAACTGCGGCGGGCCTTTGCCATACCCAAACGGTCCAGCGCAGCAGAATGCGCGTTCTTCCCTCGCATTCATGAACATCGAAGTATTTGACTGGCATATTCGATTTTCTGCGCCCTAAGTTCCGCGACGGAGGTGGTTCCCGTGAACGAACCCAACAAGCAAGCGAAGCCCGCCGGGCGTCACGACGCGATCGACGTCAGCGACTTCGTCTACGCGGCGACCGGAGCCCGGGTACGACGGCTGACCATGCCCGACGGAACGCACTGGTTTCCGGCGGTGGATGTGTGCAAGGAACTGGGGTATGCCAACGCCCGGAAGGCTCTCGCCGACCATGTCCCGGAAGAGCACCGAGAGTGTCTTGAGACCGTAACTGGAAGTTACGCTCTCAGCATTCCCGCAGGTCGGGAGTGGCGCCGAGACATGAATCTCATCGATCTCCAGGGCCTGATCACCCTCGTCAACGGCTGTACCAAGCCTGCCTGTGCCCCTTTCAAGCAGTGGGTCGCAGAAGTCATCGAGACTGTGCAGCGAGAAGGTTCCTACACCCTCGAAGAGGCCGAGGTACAGCCGGCCGAACCGGGCGCGCCCATCGCGTACGCCATGCCGGATCAGGTCGCCGAGGCCATCGTCCGGTTGGAGGCCCACAACCTTGAGCTGGACGAGGAACTGGCGAACGGGCAGCGCGAATCGCTCTCGGTGCAGCGGGAGATGCTGGAGATCCAGCGGGAGACTCTGACCACGCAGAAGGCCACTCTCGCCGTGCAGCAGGCTCTGGTGCGGGCGATCGAACGTATCGCGGACCGGCTCGAGGCCCTCGTCCTCGAACGCGGTACCCCCCACAGCCGGCCCATGGCACTGCCGACCGCGGAGTCCGTACTCGCCGACTGGCGCCAACGGCTCTCCGTGACAGAGGACGTCTGGCTGGTCGCCATGGTCATCGCCCCCGTTCTCGTGGAGAAGGGTGAGCTGCGGGAGCCGCTCGAATCGATCGCCGCCCGTACCGGTCTGACCGTGCACCGGGTCAATGAGTGTCTGCGTCTGCTGCGCAAGCACGCCTGCATTCGCCCGCAGGGCGGCGCGGAGGACGGTGTGCCGGTGTACGTGCTCAACCAGACCTGACAGGTCTGAAAGAGAGGGGGCGGTCGCAAGCTGATTTTGCGGCCGTCCCCTCTCTCGTCCCAGCTGCCCTCAGCCCCAGGTGATCAACCGCTTCGGCTGCTCAAGAATCGCCGCCACGTCGGCCAGGACCTTCGAGCCCAGCTCCCCGTCCACCAGCCGGTGGTCGAAGCTCAGGGCCAGTGTGGTCACCTGACGCGGCTTCACCTTGCCCTTGTGCACCCACGGCTGGAGTTTGATCGCGCCGACCGCCAGGATCGCCGCCTCACCCGGATTGAGGATCGGCGTGCCCGTGTCGATGCCGAAGACGCCGACATTGGTGATGGTCACCGTGCCGCCCTGCATGGCCGCGGGCGAGGTCTTGCCGTCCCTCGCTGTGGTCACCAGCTCACCCAGAGCCTCGGCCAGTTGCGGCAGCGTCTTCGCGTGGGCGTCCTTGATGTTCGGGACGATCAGGCCCCGCGGGGTGGCCGCGGCGATGCCCAGGTTGACGTAGTGCTTGAGCACGATCTCCTGGTTCGCCTCGTCCCAGGACGCGTTGATGTCCGGGTTGCGCCTGATGGCGACCAGCAGGGCCTTGGCGATGAGGAGGAGGGGGTTCACGCGGAGGCCTTGCAGGTCCTTGTCCTGCTTCAGCTCCTCCACCAGCTTCATCGTGCGGGTCACGTCCACCGTCACGAACTCCGTGACATGCGGCGCCGTGAACGCCGAACCCACCATCGCCGCCGCCGTCGCCTTGCGGACTCCCTTGACGGGGACACGGGTCTCGCGCGTGCCGTCGTACGACGCCGCGGGAGCCGCCGGAGCGGCGGGAGCCGTCGGCACGGCCGCCGCCGGCTCCGGGGCCGCCGCCGGTGGGGCCGTGACCGCCGCGTGGACGTCCTCGCGCGTGATGATGCCGTCGGGGCCCGACGGCGTCACCGTGGCCAGGTCGACACCCAGGTCCTTCGCCAGCTTGCGCACCGGCGGCTTCGCCAGCGGCCGGGAAAGCTCCACGGCGGGGGCTTCGGGAACTTCGGCGACCTCGGTGTGGCCGTGGCCGTTCAGCTCGTTCTGGATCGACGCCTGGGCCGCCGCCTCGGCGACCGTCACCTCCGGGCCCTTGCGCGGACGGCGCTTCGTGGAGGAGGTCGCCACGCCGTAGCCGACCAGGACCGGCTGGCGGCCTTGCGGCTTCTCCTCCGGCTCCGGGGCCGCGGCGGGCTCCGCCGCCGCCCCGCCCGACACGTCCACCGCGATGATCGCCGTGCCCACGTCCACCGTGGTGCCCTCGGCGAAGCGCAGATCACGCACCACCCCGTCGTACGGGATGGGCAGTTCGACGGCCGCCTTCGCCGTCTCGACCTCGCACACCACCTGGCCGTCGGTGACCGTGTCGCCCGGCTGGACGTACCACTTGAGGATCTCGGCCTCGGTGAGCCCCTCGCCCACGTCCGGCATCTTGAACTCGCGTACGGACGCTTCCGTCATCGTCGTCACGACCCTCTCCTCAGTACGCCAGGGCACGGTCGACGGCGTCGAGCACCCGGTCCAGGCCCGGAAGGTACTCCTCCTCCAGACGGGCCGGCGGGTAGGGGGCGTGGTAGCCGCCCACCCGGAGCACGGGGGCCTCCAGGTGGTAGAAGCAGCGCTCGGTGATACGGGCGGCGATCTCCGCGCCCGAGCCGAAGAACACCGGCGCCTCGTGGACCACGACCAGGCGGCGGGTCTTCTCGACCGAGGCCTGGATGGAGTCGAAGTCCAGCGGGGAGACGGACCGCAGGTCCAGGATCTCCAGGGACTTGCCCTCCTCGGCGGCCGCGTCGGCGACCTCCTGGCACAGCTTCACCATCGGGCCGTAGGCGGCCAGGGTGAGGTCGGTACCCTCGCGGACCACGCGAGCCTTGTGCAGCGGGCCGGGGATGGCCTCGGTGTTCACCTCGGCCTTGTCCCAGTAGCGGCGCTTGGG
Organism: Streptomyces sp. NPDC005866; assembly: GCF_040629895.1. Taxonomy (NCBI): domain Bacteria; kingdom Bacillati; phylum Actinomycetota; class Actinomycetes; order Kitasatosporales; family Streptomycetaceae; genus Streptomyces; species Streptomyces sp. NPDC005866. Next base: position 392,205 of record NZ_JBEXWP010000003.1, on the reverse strand, counting down.
CTCGAAGTAGATCACCGGGTCGTCGCTCTGGATGGCCTGCTGCATCATCCAGTAGGCGTCCGAGGCGTTGGACGGGGAGACGATCTTCAGGCCCGCCACGTGCGCGAAGAGCGACTCGGGGGACTCCGAGTGGTGCTCGACCGCGCCGATGCCACCGCCGTAGGGGATGCGCACGACGACCGGCATCTTGACCTTGCCCAGCGAACGCGCGTGCATCTTCGCCAGCTGGGTGACGATCTGGTCGTACGCCGGGAAGACGAAGCCGTCGAACTGGATCTCCACCACCGGGCGGTAGCCGCGCAGGGCGAGGCCGATCGCGGTGCCGACGATGCCGGACTCGGCGAGGGGGGTGTCGATGACGCGGCTCTCGCCGAAGTCCTTCTGGAGGCCGTCGGTGACGCGGAAGACGCCGCCGAGCTTGCCGACGTCCTCGCCCATGACGAGGACCTTGGGGTCGGCCTCCAGGGCGCGGCGCAGCGACTCGTTGATCGCCTTGGCCAGGGCCATCTTTTCCGCTGCCATGATCAGACCCCCTCTACGTCCGCGAACGACGCCTGGTAGGCGGCGAACTGGGCTCGTTCCTCGTCGACGAGCGCATGCCCGTCCGCGTACACGTTCTCGAAGATGGCGAAGTTGTCCGGGTCCGGCATGCCTCGCACCGCTTCGCGCACTCGCCTGCCCAACGCCTCGGACTCGACTTCCAGTTCCGCGAAAAATCCCTCGTCCGCGTGGTTTGAGGCCTCCAGATACCGGCGAAGGCGCAGGATCGGGTCCTTGGCCTCCCAGGCCAGCCGCTCCTCGTCGCCCCGGTAACGGGTGGGGTCGTCGGAGGTGGTGTGGGCGCCCATCCGGTAGGTGTACGCCTCGACGAGAGTCGGGCCCTCGCCGCTGCGGGCGCGCTCCAGCGCCCACTTGGTGACCGCGAGGCAGGCGAGGACGTCGTTGCCGTCGACGCGGACACCGGGGAAGCCGTAACCATGGGCACGCTGGTAGAGCGGGACACGGGTCTGCTTCTCGGTCGGCTCGGAGATCGCCCACTGGTTGTTCTGGCAGAAGAACACCACCGGGGCGTTGTAGACCGCGGAGAACGTGAACGATTCGGCGACGTCGCCCTGGCTGGAGGCGCCGTCGCCGAAGTAGGCGATGACCGCCGAGTCCGCGCCGTCCTTGGCGACGCCCATGGCGTAGCCGGTGGCGTGCAGCGTCTGGGAACCGATGACGATCGTGTAGAGGTGGAAGTTGTTGCTGTTGGGGTCCCAGCCGCCGTGGTTGACGCCCCGGAACATACCCAGCAGGTTGGCCGGATCGACCCCGCGACACCAGGCGACGCCGTGCTCGCGATAGGTCGGGAAGACGTAGTCGTCCTCCCGGGTGGCGCGCCCGGAGCCGATCTGGGCGGCCTCCTGGCCGAGCAGGGACGCCCACAGGCCCAACTCCCCCTGGCGCTGCAGGGCGGTGGCCTCGGCGTCGAAGCGGCGGGTGAGCACCATGTCGCGGTACAGGCCGCGCAGTTCGTCGGGGGTGATCCCGGCGACGTACGCGTCGTACTCGGCGTTCTTGACCCGCTTGCCCTCCGGGGTCAGCAACTGCACGAGTTCGGGATCGGTGCTCTTCTTCGTGGTGGTGCGAGTGGTGCGCTTGGTGCCGGTCTTGCTGCCGGTGGTACCGGCCTTGCCTGCGGCGCTGCGTCGCGGTTCGCTCGCGGCACTGCTGTCCACGGTCACGTGTGCTCCTCCGTCGGTCCGGCCCCCGGGGTTGCCGGGTGAACCAGTGCGGCTCACCTGCTTCCGACACCCGTGGCACGGGGTGGGTGCCACTCGGCCGGGAACAGGCGTGACAGGTGCCCCGGCGAGCGCCCTGCAAGGTGCACGTTACCCAGTGCTCCACATTTCTGTGAAACCCCTCCTGACCTGCGATTTTGCTTGGAAATCCAAGTACTTTCCGCTTGGGTTCCCCAGTAGATCGACGTGGGCCGGAAGGTTGCTGGTCAGAGCCTTGCAAGAGGCCGGAGCTACCGCACGTTATCCCGCCGCACCGGGCCACGGGAAGAGTTCGGGTGTGACACCGACGTCGTGCCTCAAGACGGAGAATTCATCATATTTCCCGTCCGCCCCCGTTCCGGCCGCAGTGGACGGCGAACCGTTCGTTCCCGAGCACGTGGTCATCGCACCGTAGTTCGCCACCGTCCACCACGTGACCGAAAGCGACCAACAGCGACTGCCTGTGACAATTCCCAGCTCACAGGCCCAGGCGTTGCCCTAGCATCTGGCGCGTGCCGCGCCCATGTGTACCACCCCTCATGCCCCATGCGCCCCCTCTGGGCCCTCTGCTCCGGCTGTACGCCGCCGGTTCAGCGCTCGCCTGCGAACCCGTCGAACAGGGCCTCCTCAACCGCGGCTACCGCGTCCGCACCACCCGCGGCCGCTACTTCCTGAAACACCACTTCGACCCCGACACCGCCGACCCGGCCGCCATCGAGCGCCGCCACCTCGCCACCCAGCGCCTGGCCGCCCTGGGAGTCCCGGTCGCCCCGCCGCTGGCCCACCGCGAGGGCCGTACGGTCGCCGTCGTCGGCGGCCACGCCTATGCGCTGCACCCCTGGATCGACGGCAGGCACCGGCACGGCGGACAGCTCACGCGCGGGGAGTGCGCGCGGCTCGGTGCGCTCCTGGGCGCCGTGCACGCCTGTCTGGAGCGCGTGATGCCTCCCAAGGGGCGCACGCGCCCGGCCACGAGCCCCCATCCCGTCGAGAGCGCCGATCCCGCCGACACCTTCGCGCTCATCGACGACCTGCTCGCCAACGTCAGCCGCCACCGCCCCGCCGACGCCTTCGACGAACTCGCCCGCCACCGGCTGCTCGAACGCCGCGCGCTCCTGGAACAGCACGCCGGCCGGCGCCCGCCGCGCGGCGCCTCCGTGGGCTGGGTGCACGGCGACTTCCACCCGTTCAACCTGCTCTACAAGGACGACGCGCCCGCCGCGATCGTCGACTGGGACCGGTTGGGCGTGCAGCCCCGCGCGGAGGAGGCCGTACGCGCCGCCGCGATCTTCTTCGTCCGCCCGGCGGGGGCGCTCGACCTGCGGAAGGTGCGGGCGTACGCGCGCGCGTACCGGCGCGCGGCCGGGGCCACGCCCTCGGAGCTGGCGGCGGCCGTGCACCGCGTGTGGTGGGAGCGGCTCAACGACTTCTGGATGCTGCGCTGGCACTACGAGCGCGGCGACACCCGCGCGGACCCTCAGTTCCCGGCCGCCTCGGCGCTCGCCATGTGGTGGACCAGTGAGTACGACGCGGTGTGCGACGCGTTCGTCCAGTGAGGGCCGTCGGTCAGCCCCGCGGGGGTGTCGGTGTCCCTCAAGGGTTGCTCAGGCCGGCGCCGGAGATCGTGCTGCCCTGGTCCGTGTTGCCGCTGCCCGTGCCCGAGGTGTCGGAGGGCGAGGCCGCGGGGGAGCTCGCGGTGTCGGTGGGCTGCGAGGCGCTCGCCGTGTCCGAGGGCTGGTCGCTCGGGCCGCTGCTCTCCGTCTGGGACTGGGTGTACGACGGCGTCGACGACGGCGTGTAACCGGGGTTGGTGTCGCTGCCCGAGCCGCTTGTGTCGGTTGCCGTGTCCGAGACCGTGGCGCTGGCCTTGTCGGAGGGGCTGGCGCTGGGCGTCTCGTCCTTGGTGGTCCGCGAGGCGGTCGGCGACTGCGTGGTGCCCGTGCCGCCGCCGCCACCGCCACCACCGTTCAGCGCCAGCGCGACGCCCGCCGCGATGGCGATCACCGCGAGGACGGCCAGGATCCACAGCTTGCCGCGGCCGCTGCCCCTGTTGCCCTGGCCCTCGAAGCCGCCGTCGTCACCGCCGCCGTAGCCGGACGGCAGGATCGGCTGCGGGATCTGCGAGGTTCCGGAGGAGTCCACCGGGTGCTGCATCACGGCCGTACCGGCGAAACCGGCCGCCGGGGTCCGGCCGTCGTGCACGTTGACCGGGCCGGTGTTCCAGGTGCCGGTGTGGCCGCCCTGGTCGTACAGCATCTGCAGGCCGTACTGGACCAGCCCGCGCATCTCCTCGGCGGTCTGGAAGCGGTCGTCGGGCTCCTTGGCGAGCGAGCGCATGACCAGGCCGTCCAGCTCCGGCGGGGCGGCGCCCTCGGAGGTCTGGGACGGCGGCATGGGGATGTCCTGAACGTGCTGGTAGACCACCGACAGCGGGGTCTCGCCGACGAACGGGGGCCGCAGGGCAAGGAGTTCGTACAGCAGGCAGCCGGTGGCGTAGAGGTCGGAGCGGTGGTCTACGGCCTTGCCGAGCGCCTGCTCCGGGGAGAGGTACTGGGGCGTGCCCATGACCATGCCGGTCTGCGTCATCGTCGTGGACGCGCCGTGCAGGGCGCGGGCGATGCCGAAGTCCATCACCTTGACGGCGCCGTTGTGGGTGATGATCACGTTGGCGGGCTTGATGTCGCGGTGCACGATGCCGTGCTGGTGCGAGTAGGCCAGGGCCTCCAGCACCCCGGAGACGATGATCAGGGCCTGCTCGGGGCCCGGCGCCTCCGCGTTGATCAGCAGGTCGCGGATGGTACGGCCCTCGACCAGCTCCATCACGATGTACGGCACGGACTGGCCGCCGACCACGTCCTCGCCGGAGTCGTACACCGCCACGATCGCATGGTGGTTGAGCCCGGCGACCGACTGCGCCTCGCGCGTGAAACGGGCCTTGGAGACGGGGTCCTCGGCGAGGTCGGCGCGCAGCAGCTTGACGGCCACGGTACGGCCGAGCCGTACGTCCTCGGCGGCGAACACCTCGGCCATGCCGCCCCGGCCGAGCCGATGGGTGAGCCGGTACCGGCCGTCGCCGACCAGGCCGCCGTTGCCCCACATCTCCGGCGTGTCTGACATGCCGCCGCCAGTCGCCTCGGGGTCGGACGGGCCCTGGGCGCTGTGCGTCTGTGCCATCGGTCCTCGCCGTCGTTTCTGCCCGCGGTGCGCGCGGTGTTGTCACGGTCTCCGTCGGCCACGCTACAGCCTCCGCGCAACCCCCAGGTCAAGGTTCCGGCCCGTGGACGGACCGGCCATCAAACCCGTACCACGCGCTGCCGTGCAAATTCTGTGTACCGGAAGGTACGGCCGCTGCAACTCTTCCGCGGCTCTTCTTTCGCGTACGGTCACGGAACGGGCACCGCGCTTGACGTGTCAGTGCCCTCGGGCAGACTTGGCCGGGAATGAGACATTCGATCAACAAGGGTGCCTGAGTGCCCAACGGGGGACGGGGAAAATGAGCCAGGACGGCGCACACGGCCGTTATGCGGGGCGGCCCCTGGCCGGTGGCCGCTACCAACTGCGCGACCTGCTCGGCGCGGGCGGCATGGCCTCCGTACACCTGGCGTACGACACGGTCCTGGACCGGCAGGTCGCGATCAAAACCCTGCACACCGAACTCGGCCGCGAACAGGCCTTCCGCGAGCGCTTCCGCCGCGAAGCCCAGGCAGTGGCCAAGCTCACGCACACCAACATCGTCTCCGTCTTCGACACCGGAGAGGACACGCTGTCCGACAGCGGCTCCGCCGGGGGCGACGGCTCGCTCATGCCGTACATCGTCATGGAGTACGTCGAGGGCCGCCCGCTCGGCTCGGTGCTCGACGAGGACCTCAGGCAGTACGGCGCGATGCCCGCCGACAAGGCGCTGAGGATCACCGCCGATGTGCTGGCCGCGCTGGAGATCAGTCACGAGATGGGGCTGGTACACCGCGACATCAAGCCCGGCAACGTGATGATGACCAAGCGCGGGGTCGTCAAGGTGATGGACTTCGGCATCGCCCGCGCCATGCAGTCCGGGGTCACCTCGATGACCCAGACCGGCATGGTCGTCGGCACCCCGCAGTACCTCTCCCCGGAGCAGGCGCTGGGCCGGGGCGTGGACGCGCGGTCCGACCTCTACTCGGTCGGCATCATGCTGTTCCAGCTGGTCACCGGTCGGCTGCCGTTCGACGCGGACTCGCCGTTGGCGATCGCCTACGCGCACGTCCAGGAGGAGCCGGTCGCCCCCTCCTCGATCAACCGTTCCCTTCCCCCGGCCGTGGACGCGCTGGTCGCCCGCGCGCTGAAGAAGAACCCGACCGAGCGCTTTCCGACGGCCGAGTCCATGCGCGACGAGTGCCTGCGGGTGGCCGCCTCGCTCCAGCCGGCCGCGCCCAGCATCGTCGCGGGCATCCCGCCGACGCAGAGCGGCGCCGGAGTCGGCTCCGCGGTGTTCCCCCCGGTCGGCCAGGCGACGCCGGCGCCTCCCGGGCCGGTGCAGACGCCGTACCAGCCGGCGCCCCATCCGTACGGCGCCCCGGCCCCCGCTCCGGCGTACGGCTATCCGCAGCAGGCGGGCTACCGGACACCGGCCGGGTACGCCCAGCCGGCGCCGACGCCCCCGCCGCCGTACAACATCACCCCCCAGTCGCCTTCCTCCGGTGGTGGTGGAAAGGGCAACCGGCCGGTGGTCATCGGGTCGATCGCGGTGTCGCTGGTGGCGGTGATCGTCCTGGTCGTCGCGCTGGCGCGGAACAACGGCGGCAGCGGGGGCGACACCGGCGGCGGCACCGCGAGCGCCTCGGCCTCGCACGCGTCGGGCTACCGCGGGCCGGACACCTCGAAGACCGTCGAGAAGACCGAGTGCACCGAGCCGCAGGAGTCGTACAACGACGCGAACAAGATCCAGGTCCCTGACTTCAAGTTCAAGTACATCAAGTCGGTCAAGGAGTGCTTCCAGGCCGCCGGATGGCAGATGAAGACCACCTACGTGGACGAGAACACGTACGGCGACGGCACGATCATGGAGCAGTTCCCGTCCTCCGGCACGGACGTCGACCCCGAGGACATGCCGACCATCGAGCTCAGGGTGTCGACGGGCAACCCGGCCACCGGCTGAGGCACGGCCAAGCACATAGTGAGGGCCCGGCGGGTACGCCGGGCCCTTCGCCGTCTCTGTCCTGTCCGGGAGTCCTGTTCGGGAGTCCCGCTCGGCAGTCCTGCTCGGCAGTCCTAGAGGTACGGCCCGCCGGTGCGGCCGGCCGGTCCGTGTTCTTCGCCCTCGTGGCCGCCGACGCCCGGCGGCAGCGCGCGCCGCATCTGCTCCAACTGGGCGCGGGCGGCCATCTGCTGGGCGAACAGGGTCGTCTGGATCCCGTGGAAGAGGCCCTCCAGCCAGCCCACCAACTGGGCCTGCGCGATACGCAGTTCCGCGTCGGACGGGGTGGCGTCGTCGGTGAACGGCAGCGAGAGCCGCTCCAGCTCCTCGACCAGCTCAGGCGCCAGACCGTCCTCCAGCTCCTTCACGGAGCTGGCGTGGATCTCCTTGAGCCGGACCCGGCTGGCCTCGTCCAGAGGAGCTGCGCGCACCTCCTCCAGAAGCTGCTTGATCATGCTGCCGATCCGCATGACCTTGGCGGGCTGTTCCACCATCTCCGTCACCGGGATCTCGCGGGAGTCCTCGTCCCCGTTGCCGCCACCGAGTGCCATCCCGTCCTGGCCCACGACCAGGATCTGTGGGTTCTCGGGCGACCGTTCGTTCCTCGGCATCTCCATGCCGCCATTCTCTCGCACCCGTACACCTCACCACCCTGGTGCCCCCCCGTTGGGGCTGATCCACCCTTCCGGACCGCCCCGGTCGGGCGTAGACCCATCGGCCGAATCAGAAATGCCGGGCTTGTCGGTGAATGTGAGGCTGGTGTTCGTCGGCTCTGACGACTGTGTTCCAGGAGGTCACCGACGTGACTCCAAGGCCGCGATTCACCCCCGGCGGTGTTCGGCTCGCGCTCGTGCGCCTGCTGCTCGTCCTCGCGACGGTCCTGCTGCCGTACGGCACGGCCGTCGCGTACGGCCCCGAGCCCGTGGTCGCACACGACCCCGAGCCCGTGCCCTCGGACTCCGCCAGCGCCTCGGCGTCCCCCGAGCCGTCCCGGGCCGGAACCCTGGCCGGTGAGGGCCGGCTGCGGCCCGGACGGCCCCAGGGACCGGCGGCCGCTGTCGAGGGGCAGGACGAGGACGAGCCCGGCGAACAGACGGCGACGGAGTCGGAGGAGACCGGCGACGAGAGCCCGGCCGCCACTTCGGCGCAGCCGCCCCGGGAGGCCGGGCTGGTGCCCACCGCGTCCCAGCCGCACCCCACCCACCAGGCCGCGGCCCACAGCCAGGAGGACGCCTCCGAGCCCGTGCTGCACATCCTGCCGCTGGGCAGCGGCCTGGTCCTGATCGGCCTCGGGTTCGGCCTCGCCTTCATCGCTCTGCGGCTGCGGCGGAGCTAGCCGCCAAGCGGCGGAGCCAGGCGCCGAGCCGTGGAGCCAGGCGCTAGGGGGCGACGAGGAGGACCTTGCCGATGTGCCCGCTGGCCTCCACCAGCCGATGGGCCTCGGCTGCCTCGGGCATCGGCAGCTCCCGGTCGACGATCGGCCGGACATGGCCGCCCGCGATCAACGGCCACACATGCTCCCGCACGGCCGCGACGATGGCCGCCTTCTCGGCGAGCGGACGGGCACGCAGCGAGGTCGCGCTGATTGCGGCCCGCTTGCCGAGCAGCGCGCCGATGTTCAGCTCGGCCTTCGCACCGCCCTGCAGACCGATGATCGCGAGCCGACCGTTGACGGCGAGGGTCTGCACGTTCCGGTCCAGGTACTTGGCGCCCATGTTGTCGAGGATGACGTCGGCCCCCGCGCCGTCGGTGCCCTGCTTCACCTCGGTGACGAAGTCCTGGTCGCGGTAGTTGACGAGGATGTCCGCGCCCAGTTCGGCGCAGAAGTCCAGCTTCTCCTTGGTGCCCGCGGTGACCGCGACCTTGGCGCCGACCGACTTGCCCAGCTGGATCGCCATGGTGCCGATGCCGCTGGAGCCGCCGTGCACGAGCAGCGTCTCGCCGGGGCGCAGATGGGCGATCATGAAGACGTTCGACCAGACCGTGCAGGCCACCTCGGGCAGCGCGGCTGCCTGCTTGAGGTCCACGCCCTCGGGCACCGGCAGCAGCTGCCCGGCCGGGACGGCGACCTTCTGCGCGTAGCCGCCGCCCGCGAGCAGCGCGCACACCTCGTCGCCGACCGACCAGCCGGAGACACCCGGGCCGAGGGCGATGATCCGGCCGGAGCACTCCAGGCCGGGGTACGGGGACGCGCCCGGCGGCGGGTCGTAGAAGCCCATCCGCTGCATGATGTCCGCACGGTTGACGGCGCTGGCCACCACCTCGACCAGCACCTCGCCCTCGCCGGGCACGGGATCGGGGACCTCCTCCCACACCAGCACCTCGGGCCCACCAGGTTCGGGAATCGTGATCGCATACATGCGGGCGACGCTACTCCCCACCCGGGCGCGCTTCGTGTCAGGCCCGGGGCAGCGGTCGTATGTCGGGGGCGACCCGGGTGCCCGGGGAGGCCCGCACGATCGTGATCAGCCGGTCCGTCAGCTGGATGGTGCCGACGGCGGGGTCGTCGTAGCCGAGCACCCGGTGTCCACGGAGGACGCTCACCACCAGGTCGGCGGTCTCGCGCGGGGTCTTGCCGACCTCGGCCTTGACCGCCGGGCGCTCCACGAGGTCCAGGCCGGTGCCCTGCTGGATCAGGTCCTCCATGACCATGCCGGCGGCCGGGCTGAGCACGGACAGCCCCAGCAGGCGCCCGGCGGCGCTGGCGCTGGTGATGACGGCGTCGGCGCCGGACTGCTTGAGCAGCGGCGCGTTCTCCTCCTCACGAACCGCGGCCACGATCTTCGCGCCCTTGTTGAGCTGCCGGGCCGTCAGGCTCACCAGCACGGCCGTGTCGTCCCGCTGGGTCGCGATGATGATCTGCCGGGCCCGGTGCACCTCGGCCCGCTTCAGCACCTCGCTGCGGGTCGCGTCCCCGACCACCCCGGCATACCCCTCGGCGGTGGCCGCGTCGACCACCTTGGAGCTGGGGTCGACCACGACCACCTGCTCTTTCCTCAGCCCGGTCGCACAGACGGTCTGAATCGCCGACCGACCCTTCGTCCCGAACCCGACGACGACGGTGTGATCGCGCAAGGCGGACCTCCAGCGGTTCTGGCGCCATTCGTCCCGGGTGCGTTCGGTGAGGACTTCGAGCGTGGTGCCGACCAGGATGATCAGGAACAGCACGCGCAGAGGCGTGATGACGAAGATGTTGGTGAGCCGGGCGGCGTCACTGACCGGTGTGATGTCGCCGTATCCGGTGGTGGAGAGGGTGACGGTCGCGTAGTAGAAGGCGTCGAGGACGTCGAGGGCGCCGTCCGAGGTGTCGTTGTAGCCGTCGTGGTCGGCGTAGACGATGAACGCGGTGGCGATCAGTACCAACAGGGCCAGTGACAGCCGTTTGCTGACCTGGCGGATCGGGCGCTCCACCACTTTCCTGGGGAGTTTCACCCGATGGGTCACCAGATGTTCGTCCGCCTGGCGGGCTATGGCGTCATGGCCCGGAAGTTTCACGTGAAACACACCCCGATCCCCGCGGCCGCCCACGGCAGGTCAAGGAGCTCCGTCTCCTCACCCCGCTGTGCCCCGCCCGGCGGTACGACCGCGAGCGCGTCGGCGGCGGCGATGCCACGGAGCATCGCCGGGCCGTTGTAGTGCAGCGGGACGGCCGCGTCACCACGCAGCACGACCGGGATGAGCCGGGTGTCGTACGGGTGTCCGTGCGCCACTTCCGCCAGGGGCAGCGTGTACGGCTCGGGGGCCGGGTGGGCGGCGAGGGTGCGCAGCAGGGGTTCGGCGAGGGTGAGCAGACCGGAGACGGCGGCGAGTGGGTTACCGGGCAGACCGACGAGGTGCTGGTTCTGCCTGGTGCGGGCCAGCAGCATGGGGTGGCCGGGGCGGACCTTGACGCCGTCGACGAGGAGTTCCGCCCCGATGCGTTCCAGGGTGGGGTGGACATGGTCGACCGGGCCGAACGCGGTGCCGCCCGTGGTGACGATGAGATCGGCGCTGGACGAGGTGATCGCCTTGTGCAGGGCCTTGGCGTCGTCGCCGAGCCGGCGTACGGCGGTCACCTCGGCGCCGAGCGCGCGCAGCCAGGGAGGCAGCATCGGGCCCAGCGCGTCCCGGATCTGCCCTTCGCGCGGGAGCCCTTCGGTGAGCAACTCGTCCCCCAGGACCAGGACTTCGGCCCGGGGTCGGGGGATGACCGTGACGGTGTCGTACCCGGCGGCCGCGGCGAGGCCGAGGACGGCCGGGGTGACCAGGGCGCCGACGGGCAGCAACTGGTCGCCGCTGCGGCACTCCTGGCCGCGCGCGCGGATGTCCTGGCCGTGGACGACCTCACGGGTGGGGTGCAGCCGGCCCTGGCTGTCCATACGGCCGTGTTCGCTGCGCAGCACCGCGGTGGTGTCCGCCGGGATCCGGGCGCCGGTGGCGATCCCCACCGCTTCGCCGTCGGTGAGCGGCTCGGGCTGCGCGTCCCCGGCCAGCACGTCCTCCTCGCGCACATCCCAGGGACCGGGGCCGGCCACCGCCCAGCCGTCCATCGCGGAGGTGTCGAAGGAGGGCAGGTCGGTCAGCGCGTCCAGCGGGCCGGCCAGGGCGAGGCCGAGGGCGTCGGCCAGCGGCACGGAGACGGGGGCGCGGCGGGCGCCGGAGCGGGCGGCGCGTGCGGCAATCTCACGGGCCCGGGGCCAGGGGGTGGCGCGGTGCTGGTGCGCCGGTCCACCACCGTGGGCGTGCTCGCCCTGGGCGGCGGGCGGGGGCGCCTGGCCGCCGGTGATGCCCTCTCTGGGCTCTCTCACGAGGGCGAGCGCCTCCTCGACGTCGAGATCGTCGTCGGTGCCACCGGCTGTCGCGCCGACCCGGGAACCGGGGGCGGTCACCGGCCGGGCCCGGGGTCGGGGGCGGGCTTCCCGGTAGCGGACTGCTCGGCTGCGTTCGCCTCTTCCTCCCAGCGCAGGGCCAGCGCGGCGGCCTTGCGGGCCGCCTCGGCGACCGCCTCGGGGCCGCCCTTGCCCTGGGCGGCCGCGTAACCGACGAGGAACGTGGTCAGCGGGGCGGCCGGGCGGGCCACGCCGTGCGCGGCGTCCCGGGCCAGGTCGAGCAGAACGCCGGTGTCGACGTCCAGGTCGATGCCCAGTTCGTCCTTGACTGCGGAGATCCATTCGTTCAACACGTGTCCATGCTCCCTGATGCGTGCCCTGGCGTCGGCGATGTCGTCCCAGGTGTCGCAGTCGAAGGACGCGAGGGGGTCCGGGACACGGGTGAGGTCGAGTGCGGCGGTCAGGCGCCGCAGGGGGAGGCCGGTGAGGCCGGGGCCGTCGCCTTCGGCCAGGGCCGACAGGGCGTGGCGCAGCGGCGTCGTGCGGTAGGCCGCGACGAGGGGCTGGTCTCTGCCCTCGGCGTCGGTGAGCAGTGCGGCGTCCGTGCCGGAGGTGTGCAGGGCCGACAACAGCTGCTCCACCGTGGCCGCTTCGAGGAACGGCAGGTCTGCGGAGAGGACGACCGTGCGCTCGGCGGTGGTGTGGCGCAGGCCGGCGTCGAGGGCGGCGACCGGGCCGCCGCCCGGGGGGTCCTCCCGGGTCCATCGGACCGGTCGGGAGGTGGGGCGGGGGGCCGCTACGACGACGGTTGTGCGTGCGCCGGCGCAGGCCGCCAGAACGCGGTCCAGCAGGGGGCGGCCGCCTACGCGGACGGACGGTTTGTCGGCCCCGCCGAGGCGCCGGGCGGCGCCGCCGGCCAACACGATCGCGTCGTAGGTCGGCGGCTCGGTTTCGGTCACCTTTCGAGTATGGGGGGCGGGTGGATCACTGGGAACCGATAGGGCCGCGTGAGACCGTTCAGAGCGTCCTGAGAAGTACAGCCGGGTTCTCCACACAGTCCGCCACGTACCTCAGGAAGCCGCCCGCCGTGCCGCCGTCGCAGACCCGGTGGTCGAAGGTGAGGGACAGCTGGACGACCTGCCGGACCGCCAGCTCGCCCTCGTGCACCCAGGGCTTCGGGACGATACGGCCCACTCCCAGCATCGCCGCCTCGGGGTGGTTGATGATCGGGGTGGAGCCGTCGACGCCGAAGACGCCGTAGTTGTTCAACGTGAAGGTGCCGCCGGTGAGTTCGCCGGGGGTGAGCGTCCCGGCGTGGGCCGCCTCGGTCAGGCGGGCGAGCTCGGCCGTCAGGGCCTCGGCATCGCGGGTGTGGGCGTCCCGGACGACGGGGACGACCAGGCCCCGCCCGGTCTGGGCGGCGAAGCCCAGATGGACGTGGTCGAGCTGGACGATCTCGCGGGCTTCGACATCGACGTAGGAGTTCAGCTCGGGGTAGCGGGTCAGGGCGGCCGTGCAGATCCGGGCGAGGAGCGCGAGCAGGGAGATCTTCGGGCCCGCCGCGTTCATCGCGGCCCGCGCACGCATCAGCTCGGTCGCGTCGGCGTCCACCCAGCAGGTCGCGTCCGGGATCTCCCGGCGGCTGCGGGAGAGCTTGTCGGCGACCGCGCCCCGAATGCCCTTGAGGGGCGTACGGGTGCCGGTCGCACTGTTCGGCGGGCCGGGCGGGGTCTTGGTGGCGGCGCGGGCGGCACTGACCCGCAGGGCGTCCTCGACGTCGGCGCGCAGGATCAGGCCGTCGGGGCCCGAGCCGGACAGCCGGGTCAGGTCCAGGCCGTTGTCCCGGGCGAGGCGGCGGACCAGGGGGGAGATCACCGGGACGGGGCCCTCGGTGACCGGGGCCGGTGCGGGCACGCGTGCGTGGGCCGCCGTTTCGACCGCGGCGGGCTTGCCGGCCGTGCCGTTGGCCCGCTCCGGTGCGGTGGGACGGGCCCTGCGGCGGCGCCCCGGGGGTGCCGCGGTGCCGTAGCCCACCAGGACATTGCCGGAGCCCTCCGCCTCGGGGGCGGTGGTGGCCTCGCCGACGGCGACCGTCAGCAGCGGGGCGCCGACGGGCAGTTCGGTGCCCTCCTCGCCGAAGCGGGCGGTGACCACACCGCCGTAGGGGCAGGGGACCTCGACCATCGCCTTGGCCGTCTCGACCTCGACGACCGGCTGGTCGATCGTGACGACCTCGCCGACCTGGACCAGCCAGTTGACGATCACCGCCTCGGTGAGCCCCTCACCGAGGTCGGGCAGTTTGAACTCCAGCACCTGTGCCATCAGCCCTCTGCCTCCCACTGCAGACGCGCCACCGCGTCCAGGATGCGGTCCACGCCGGGCAGGTGGTGGCGCTCCAGCATCGGCGGCGGGTAGGGGATGTCGAACCCGGCCACGCGCAGCACCGGCGCCTCCAGGTGGTGGAAGCAGCGCTCCGTGACCCGGGCCGCGATCTCCCCTCCCGGTCCGCCGAACCCGCCCGACTCGTGTACGACGACCGCGCGCCCGGTGCGCCGTACCGAGGCGCAGACCGTCTCGTCGTCGAACGGCACCAGGGAGCGCAGGTCGACGACTTCGAGGTCCCAGCCCTCCGCCTGGGCGGCCTCGGCGGCTTCGAGGCAGACCGGTAGGGACGGGCCGTAGGTGATGAGCGTGGCGCTGCGCCCTGTGCGGCGCACCACCGCGCGGCCGATGGGTTCAACGTCCGTGGGGTGCTCGGGGTTCCAGGTGTCCTTGGACCAGTACAGGCGCTTGGGTTCGAGGAAGACGACCGGGTCGTCGGAGGCGATGGCGGCGCGCAGCAGTCCGTAGGCGTCGGCGACCGTGGCGGGGGTGACGACGTGCAGGCCGGGGGTGGCCATGTAGTAGGCCTCGGAGGAGTCGCTGTGGTGCTCGACGCCGCCGATGCCGCCGCCGTAGGGGATGCGGACGGTGATCGGGAGGGGCATCCGGCCGCGGGTGCGGTTGCGCATCCGGGACACATGGCTGATCAGCTGCTCGAACGCGGGGTAGGCGAAGGCGTCGAACTGCATCTCGACGACCGGGCGCAGTCCGTACATGGCCATCCCGACGGCGGTGCCGAGGATGCCGGCCTCGGCGAGCGGGGTGTCGGTGCAGCGGTCCTCGCCGAACTCCTTGGCGAGGCCGTCGGTGACCCGGAAGACCCCGCCGAGGGCGCCGACGTCCTCGCCCATGATGTGTACGGCGGGGTCGGCGGCCATCGCGTCGCGCAGCGCGCGCGTGAGGGCCTGCGCCATGGTGGCGGGCTTGACGGCGACGGTCGTCATCGGTGCCCGCCTTCCCGGTCGTCCTGCTCGGCTTCCAGCTCGGCCCGCAGCATGGCGCGCTGCTCACGCAGTTGTGTGGTGGTCTCGGCGTACACCTGGTCGAACAGGGACATGGGGTCGAGTTCCGGGTCGCGGTTCATGCGCTCGCGCAGGTCGGCGGCCATGGTCTCGGCGTCTTCGCGCGTGTGCCGTGCGAAGTCCTCGTCGAGCAGTCCGCGGTCGGTCAACTCGCGCTCCAGCAGCAGGATCGGGTCGTGGTCGCGCCAGGCGTCGACCTCGGCGTCGCCGCGGTAGCGGGTGGCGTCGTCGGCGTTGGTGTGGGCGTCGATGCGGTAGGTCACCGCCTCCACGAGGGTGGGGCCGCCGCCCTCGCGCGCGTGCCGTACGGCCTCCGAGAGGACCTGGTGCACGGCGGCCGCGTCGTTGCCGTCGACCAGGCGGCCCGGCATGCCGTATCCGACGGCCTTGTGGGCCAGGGAGGGGGCGGCGGTCTGCTTGTCGAGCGGGACGGAGATGGCGAAGCCGTTGTTCTGGACCAGGAAGACGACCGGGGCCTGCCAGACGGCGGCGAAGTTCAGCGCCTCGTGGAAATCGCCCTCGCTGGTGCCGCCGTCGCCGACCATGGCGAGCGCGACCACGTCGTCCCCCTTGAGGCGGGCCGCGTGGGCGAGGCCCACGGCGTGCGGGAGCTGGGTGGCGAGCGGGGTGGAGAGGGGGGCCACGCGGTGGGCGTAGGGGTCGTAGCCGGTGTGCCAGTCGCCGCGCAGCAGGGTGAGCGCCTCGACGGGGTCCACGCCCCGGGCGACGACGGCGAGGGTGTCGCGGTAGCTGGGGAAAAGCCAGTCGCGCTCCTGAAGGGCTAGCGCGGCGGCGACCTCGCAGGCCTCCTGGCCGGTGCTGGACGGGTAGACGGCGAGGCGGCCCTGTTTGGTGAGGGCGGTGGCCTGCGTGTTGTACCGGCGGCCGCGCACCAGCTGGGTGTAGAGCCGGCGCAGCAGCTCCGGGTCGGCCTGGGCGGCCGTCTCGGTCCCGAGGACGCGGTACGGCCGCTCGTCGGGCAGCAGGGGCGCGGGGTCCGTCCGGGGCTGCCAGGCGGGCGGCGGCGACGGGCGGTATGCGCCGCGCTGCTCCAGGACCGTCATGACGGCACCTCCTCGTGGGGGTGGCTACGGGAGACGGATCGGCTGTGGCCCGCCTCACCTACCGATTGTTCGGTCGCCAGCACATTTTGGCTACAGGCGGCGCCAGGCTGTGGACAAACGGTTCTCCACAGCCTGGAATGAACGCAGTACGTCCATGGTGAGAAGGCGGGGGGACATGCCACCTGAACAAATGGCCGAGGGCCCGCAGGACCGCGCCGCGCTGCCGCCCGCGCGCCCCCTGGACGCCATTGATCAGGACATCCTGCAGATCCTCCAGGCGGACGGCCGGGCCTCGATACGGTCGGTCGCCGAACGTGTCCATGTCTCTCGCGCCAACGCCTACGCGCGTATCAACCGCCTCATCGAGGACGGCGTGATCCGCGGCTTCGGCGCCCGTGTGGACCATGAGCGGGCAGGTCACGGCACCTCCGCCTACATCACGCTGAAGATCGTCCAGAACAGCTGGCGCACGGTGCGCGAGGAGTTGCGGCAGCTGCCCGGCGCCGACCACATCGCCCTGGTGGGCGGGGACTTCGACGTCCTGCTCCTGGTGCACACGCCCGACAACAGGGCACTGCGCGAGCTGGTGCTGACCCGGCTACAGGCGATCCCCGAGGTGCTCAGCACGCGCACACTGCTGGTGTTCGAGGAGGAGGACCTGGAGCCTGGCGGCTGAGGTCAGGCCGCGCGGAGCCCCGAGAAGACCAGGCGCGCCACCGCGTCGGCGACCTCGCGCTCGCTCGCGCCGCGCCCGTCCGGCCGGTACCACTCCACGATCGAGTTGACCATGCCGAAGACCAGCCGGGTCGCGAGGCGCACCTCGATGTCACCGCGTACGTCCCCGTCGGCGGCGGCCGCCTTCAGCAGGTCGGCCACCCGGTGGTCGAAGTCGCGGCGCCGGTCCAGCGCCCACCGTTCGGCACCGGTGTTGCCGCGCACCCGCAGCAGCAGCGTCACGTACGGCAGTTCGGCGATCAGTACCTCGACCATGCGCCGCACGACGTGCTCCAGGCGGTCGGTGGCGCGCCCCTCGCGCGCGTGCTCCTCGTCGAGGATCCCGAACAGCCCGTCCAGGGCCCGGCTGACGGCCCGGCGCAGCAGTTCCTCCTTGCCGGACACATGGTGGTAGATCGACGACTTGGAGATGCCGGCCGCCTTGGAGAGGTGCTCCATGGAGGTGCCGTCGTAGCCGCGCTCGTTGAAGACCTGGACGGCCACCGAGAGCAGGGTCTCGGGGGTGTAGGTGTCGCGTTTGGCGGTTGTCATGAGGCGCCCTCCCGCTTCTCGGTGGCGTAGGCGTGGCGGTAGAGCGCGAGGGAGGGGGCGTAACGGCCGCTCGGATCGCGCAGATGCAGGTCGTCGAGAAGGTCGTAGGCGAAGCCGCGGCCGAGGCGGCGGCTCCACTCGAAGGGGCCGAGCGGGTAGTTGACGCCCAGGCGCATCGCGGTGTCGATGTCCTCCTCGGTGGCGACGCCCTTGGCGACCGCGTCGTGCGCGAGGTCGACGATCCGGGCGACCGTTCGGGCGACGATCATGCCGGGGACGTCGCCGATGACGCTGACCTGCTTGCCGAGCGCCTGGAAGAGACCGATGGCCTCCTGGAGCGTCTGCGGCAGGGTGTCGTGTCCCGCGGACAGGGCGATACGGGTGGCGCGGCGGTAGTCGAGGGCCAGGTCGAAGTAGACGACGTCCCGGAACTCCACCGCGGTCTGGCCGTCGGCGAGGACCAACTGGCCGCCGCTGGGCAGCATCAGGCGGGTGCCGTGGTCCTCGTCCTCCTCGCGGACCTGGATGCCCGCCTCGCGGATCATCGCAAGCAGTTCGGCGGCCGGGCCCAGGCCGCCCTCGGCGATGACGTAGGCGGGCCGGTCGGCCGGCTCGGCGGTGTGCGGCTCGGGGCGCTCGGCGTCGTCCGCGTAGTCGTACCAGCCGTGCCCGGTCTTGCGGCCGAGGTGGCCGGACTCGACCAGCCGGCGCTGGGCCAGGGAGGGCGTGAAGCGGACGTCCTGGAAGAAGGCCTGCCACACGGAGTGTGTGACGGACTCGTTGACGTCCTGGCCGATCAGGTCGGTCAGTTCGAAGGCGCCCATCCGGAAGCCGCCGCTCTCGCGCAGCACCGCGTCGATGGTGGCGGGGTCGGCGGCCTGTGCCTCGTAGACCGCGAACGCCTCGGCGTAGAAGGGCCGCGCGATGCGGTTGACGATGAAGCCGGGGGTGTCCGCGCAGGCCACCGGCGTCTTGCCCCAGGCGCGTGCCGTCTCGTACACGCGCGTGGCCGACGTGACGTCGGTGGCGAACCCGGAGACGACCTCGACCAGCGGCAGCAGCGGGGCAGGGTTGAAGAAGTGCAGGCCCACCAGACGGGAGGCGCCGCGCAGGGCGCCGCCGATGGCCGTCACCGACAGGGAGGAGGTGTTGGTGGCCAGCAGACAGTCGCCGTCGACGATGTCCTCAAGGGTGCGGAACAGCTCCTGCTTGGCCTCCAGCCGCTCCTGCACGGCCTCCACCACCAGGGAGCAGTCGGCGAACTCGGTGAGCTCCTCGGCGGGCAGCAGCCGCGCGCGGGCAGCGTCCCGGTCGGCGGCCGCCATCCGGTCCTTCTCGACGAGCCGGTCGAGGCGCGCGCCGATCGCTGCGGCAGCGTCCCCGGCCCGCCCGGGGACGGCGTCGTACAGCCGTACGGGATGGCCCGCGACGAGTGCGACCTGGGCGATGCCCTGGCCCATGGTGCCGGTTCCGGCGACCCCGACGGGGCTGCTGAGGTCGAGTGCTGTCATGTGCGCGATCCTCCCGCACGGGGTTTTCCACAGATGCGGCAGGCCCCCTTGTCCCGACCGATCGTTCGGTTACTCTAACTCTGTCCGGCCGTTTCCGCCCAGGTCTTGAGCTCGAAGGGGAGCTCATCAGACGAGGAGTTGGTCCCGCATGACCGCCGAACTCACCGTGCACGAGCTGATCGCCAAGCACCGGCCCACGCTTGACCAGGCACTGGAGGCGATCCGCACGCGCGCGTACTGGTCCCCCCACCCCGAGCACCCCAAGGCCTACGGCGAGCACGGCAGCCTGGACGCGGCGGCGGGCAAGGCCGCCTTCGACGCCCTTCTCGGCGGCCGTATCGACCTCGGCCAGCCCGGCACCGACGACTGGGTGGGCGGCGAGGTCTCCCCCTACGGCATCGAACTGGGCGTGACCTACCCGCACGCCGACGTCGACACACTGCTGCCCGCCATGAAGGCCGGCCAGCGCGCGTGGCGCGACGCGGGCGCGGAGGCGCGCGCGGTGGTGTGTCTGGAGATCCTCAAGCGGATCAGCGACCGGACGCACGAGTTCGCGCACGCGGTGATGCACACCAGCGGTCAGGCGTTCATGATGGCGTTCCAGGCGGGCGGCCCGCACGCCCAGGACCGCGGCCTGGAGGCGGTGGCGTACGCGTACGTGGAGCAGGTCCGCACCCCCGACACGGCCGAGTGGACCAAGCCTCAGGGCAGGCGCGACCCGCTCGCGCTGACGAAGACGTTCAAGCCGGTCCCGCGCGGGATCGCGCTGGTCGTCGGCTGCAACACGTTCCCGACGTGGAACGGCTACCCGGGGCTGTTCGCCTCCCTCGCCACGGGCAACGCGGTGCTGGTGAAGCCGCACCCGCGCGCGGTGCTGCCGCTCGCCCTCACCGTGCAGGTCGCCCGCCAGGTGCTCACCGAGGCCGGCTTCGACCCCAACCTGGTGGCGCTGACGGCGGAGCGCCCCGGCGAAGGCGTCGCGAAGACCCTCGCGACCCGCCCGGAGATCAGGATCATCGACTACACGGGCTCCACCGCCTTCGGTGACTGGCTGGAGGCCAACGCCCGGCAGGCGCAGGTCTACACGGAGAAGGCCGGCGTCAACACGGTGCTGGTGGAGTCCACCGACAACTACAAGGGCATGCTCTCCAACCTGGCGTTCTCGCTCTCCCTCTACAGCGGCCAGATGTGCACGACCCCGCAGAACCTGCTGATCCCCCGCGACGGCATCCGCACCGACGAGGGTCCCCGGACGTACGACGAGGTGGTCGCCGACCTCGCCCGCGCGGTGGACGGTCTGCTCGGTGACGACTCCCGTGCGAACGCGCTGCTCGGTGCCATCGTCAACCCCGACGTCAAAGCCCGTCTGGAGGCCGCCGCCGGGCTCGGCGAGGTCGCCCTCGCGTCCCGGGAGATCGCCAACCCGGAGTTCCCGGACGCGGTCGTCCGGACGCCGGTGATCGTGAAGCTCGACGGGGCGCGGAAATACTGGGAGGGGGCGGACGACGAGGCCGCGTACATGAGCGAGTGCTTCGGTCCGGTGTCCTTCGCGGTCGCCGTCGACTCGGCCGGCGACGCGGTGGAGTTGCTGCGGCGGACGGTGCGGGACAAGGGGGCGATGACGGTCGGCGCCTACACCGTCGACACCGAAGTGGAGCGCGCCGTGGAGGAGGTCTGCCTGGAGGAGTCGGCGCAGCTGTCGCTGAACCTGGTCGGCGGGGTGTACGTGAACCAGACGGCCGCGTTCTCCGACTTCCACGGGTCGGGCGGCAACGCGGCGGCGAACGCCGCGCTGTGCGACGGGGCGTTCGTGGCGAACCGGTTCCGGGTGATCGAGGTGCGCAGGGAGGCGTAAGGCCGGGCTGTCGTCCGCGGGAGCGTGGGGGTTGGTCGCGCACACGCGGCGGTAGCCGCCCGTCGAATACGGCCCCGCGCCCCTTACGGGGCGCTCCAGTGGAACAGGGTCATAGCGACACTGGTCGCCAGGTTGTAGCTGCTCACCTGGGGGCGCATCGGCAGTCGCAGGAGATGGTCGGCACGCGCGCGCAGCTCTGCCGAAAGGCCCGTCCGTTCCGAGCCGAAGGCGAGGATCGCGTCGTCCGGGAGCTTCGTGCTCCGGATGTCCTCGCCCTCCGGGTCCAGGGCGTACACCGGGCCCGGCGGCAGCTCCGGCACCGTCAACCGCTCCACCGCCGTCGCGAAGTGAAGGCCCGCGCCGCCCCGTACGACCGTCGGATGCCAGGGGTCGAGCGGGCCGGTCGTGATCACTCCCGTGGCGCCGAAACCCGCCGCCAAGCGGATCACCGCGCCCGCGTTGCCGAGGTTGCGGGGCTCGTCGAGGACGATGATCGGGGCCGTGCGCGGGACATGAACCAGCTCGCGCAGGTTGGCCTCGCGGGACGGCCGTACGGCCAGGGCGGCCACGGCCGTGGGATGCGGGCGGGAGACGAGGGACGCGTACGTCTCCGGCGGCACCTCCGTCAGCAGGGCGGCCAGCGCCTCCCGGACGTCCGGCGCCAGCTCGTCCGCCAGGACCAGCGCCGCCGCGCGGTCCGTGGTGACCGCCACCGGTACCTGCGCTCCGAAGCGCAACGCGTGCTTGAGGGCGTGGAAGCCGTCGAGGAGGACGGCGGAGCCGGCCAGCCGCGCCCAGTGGCTCAGGGGGTCGGTCATGCCCCGAAGCCTACGCGGGGCTGTTCGTCGGCCTCCGGGGCGCGGGTGGGCGGCAGCGCGGGGGCGCCGCGCCGGAACACGCGGTCACGCGCGCGTGCCGCGCGGCCGCCGAGGTGGCGCAGGAAGGCCGTCGGCAGGAAGACCGAGTCCGCCGCGATCATCGCCAGGGAGAAGAAGGGCAGGCCGAGGACGACCGCGATCACCGCGTGCTCGGTCATCATCGCGGCCAGCAGCACGTTCTTGACCCGGCGGTTGAACAACGTGAACGGGAAGGCGACCTGGACGACGACCGTCCCGTAGGTCACCAGCATCACCAGGGTGCCGTTGGCGGACAGCAGGTCGGCGAGGGCCGGCCAGGGCGAGAAGTAGTCCAGGTGGAGCGGGTAGTAGACGGCGGTGCCGTCCTGCCAGCGGGAGCCCTGGATCTTGTACCAGCCGGCGGTGGCGTAGATCAGGCAGGCCTCGGCCATGATCACGAACAGGGCGCCGTTGTGCAGGATGTCGGCGATGACGTCCAGCAGGATCCGGGGCTCGGGTGTGCGAGCCCAGCGGCCCGCCGCCCACCACAGGGCGGCGC
This sequence comes from Streptomyces sp. NPDC005866, assembly GCF_040629895.1. NCBI lineage: Bacteria > Bacillati > Actinomycetota > Actinomycetes > Kitasatosporales > Streptomycetaceae > Streptomyces > Streptomyces sp. NPDC005866. Next base: position 369,969 of record NZ_JBEXWP010000003.1, on the reverse strand, counting down.
CCGCCCAGGTCGCCCACGCCAGGGCCGGTACCAGCCAGCCGCCGCCGGTGCGGCCGGTGAGGGCCGCCACGGCCAGCAGGAGACCGGACACCGCCCAGAGCACCGGTCCGACCCGGTCGGTGACCGGCTTCTCCTCGGCACGCGCGCGTGCCGCCCGGCGCGCGTCCAGGGACCACACCTGGCCGCAGCGTGTGAAGACCAGGTAGAAGGACATCAGGTGCAGCACGTTGTCGCCGCCGTCGCCCATGAAGACGCTGCGGTTCTGCAGGGACAGCACGCCGACCATGAACAGCAGGGACATGGTGCGGCTGCGCCAGCCCATCAGCAGCAGGGCGCTGGAGAGGACGGCCAGGAGGTAGAAGACCTCGAAGAAGGCCTGGCCGTCGGAGGACAGCAGCGCCGTGAAGGCGTGGTTGTCCGTGGTCAGCTGCTGGGCCAGGTGGAAGCTCCAGGGGCCGTCGGGGCCGTAGAGCTCCTGGCGGTGCGGGTACTCGCGCAGCAGGAACAGCAGCCATGTGGCGGCGAAGCCGATGCGTACGACGGCCGTCTGGTACGGGCCGAGCGCCGACTCGGTGACCCGGACGATGGCACGGGACAGGCACAGGGCGAGGCGGTTCATCGCACACCCCCGTCGGCCTCGTCCGCCGTGACCGTCCACCAGGGCAGCACCCGGTAGGCGGGGGTGTCGGAGACCTTCTCGCCGCTCCAGTCCGGCGGCGGCACGTTGGTGGTGCTGGAGCGCACCTGGACCCGCTCGATGGTGCCCTTCTCGCTGGTCGCGTCCCCCTCGTACATGCGCATCACGACGATCCGGCGCAGGTACTGCTCGGAGAGGGAGCCACGCAGGCCGATCGGGCGGTTGTCGGTGCCGTGCGTGCTGACGAAGAAGTCCCAGGCCCGGCGCAGCTCGTTCTGCACGGTGTGGCTCGGCAGCAGGCTGCCGTCGATGGCCTTGCCGTCCTGGGCCGACAGGTCGTTCCAGCCGGTGGTGGTCGTCGTGCCGTCCCGCATCAGCACGTCGGCGCGCACCTGCACGGCGATGTTCTGCTGGAGCGGGTTCGGCGCGAACAGCTTCCAGTTCTGCTCGAACTCCGGGTACACCCAGTCCTCGATCGCCTTGCCGTGCTGCTTCGTCACCGTGTTCGGCGGCGCGACGCTCAGGAACACCATCCCGAGGTGCACACAGGCGGCGACGGCGACCAGGGCCAGGGCCAGGGCCGCTCCGACCTGGTAGCGGGGGGAGAGGGCGGCGACGCCAGTGCGGGGGGCGGCGGGGGGCTGCTGTGTGCCGAGGAGCGGCTGCTCCGGACGGGCCGCTTCGACAGGCCACAAATCCTGGCGCGTCCCGCTCGGACCCTCCGGCCCCTTCCGGGCGTCCGGGTCCCCGTCGTACGCGTCCATTCCGCCCCGTTCCCCGATCCCGCCACGTCGTCCGGCCGGCCCATCCGGGACCGGCCGGGTGCCGCTGCCCGGCACTCGCACGGAACGGTACTCAGCACCGGCCGCCGGGCGCAGCCCCGGGGAGCGGCCCGGGCACGTGGCCGTCGCCACTCCGGCCGGGCGCGGCGGCGGTCTCCGCAGCGGTCCGCCGGACTCCACGACCGACGTCACAGCAGGTCGTACGGCGAACAAGGGCGGCCGACGGAGCCTGCTCGGCGAGTTGTCCACAGGCCGTGTCGGAGGTTTTCCACAGCGGTTGAAACCGTGGACCTCCCCCTCGAAACTGTGGATCTGCCCGTCAAGCCGTGGACGCGCTCCGGGATCAGGCGTTCACGGCCCGGGCGTGGAGCATGCGGCGGACAGCGTCGGAGCGTTCCAGGAGGGTGTTGCGGACCACGGGGGCCGCTTCCTGGGCCGCCTGCTGGGCCTTCTCGACGTATGCGGAGTCGATGGCGTACAGCGGGAAGAGCTGGGAGGTGTAGACCATCGCCGGGATCATTCCGCCCTGGCCCAGCTGTGGGACCGCGGCGAGGTAGCGCTCGGTGTAGGGGACGAACAGGGCGTCCTGGCCGGGGCGCCAGAAGGCGTCCGCCACCGCCCTGACCGACTGGACGGGCACCGTGCGGTCCACGGCCAGCCGCTGCCAGACCTCGGCCTTCGCGGCCGGGTCGGGGGAGGCGGCCCGGACGGTGAGGGCGCGGACCCAGGCGTCGGGGTCGGGATCGCGTCCGAGCAGGGCTGCGGACTCGGCGGTGACGTCGCCGCCGAGCTCGGCCTCGCGGACGAGGGCGCGCCAGCGCAGGTCGACGTCGTCGCCGGCCTGGTCGCGGAGCCAGGCCAGGTCCTCGGCGCCGGTCGCGGTGCGGGCCAGGCCGCGCAGGGCCACCCGGCGGCGGCCCGGATCGTCGGCGAGCTGCCGGCAGGCCCTGGCCGCGGCCTCCGTCAGCGCGGGGCGGTCGGCGTCCGGGGCCCAGAGTTCGGCGATGTTGGTGACGAGCGTCAGACAGGGCTCGATCACGGCGTCGGACGTCTCGGCGGCGAGGAGCGCGGCGAGGCACCGTCCGGCCTCGGCCGCCGTGGCCTCGCCGGCCGTGAGCATGTCCCAGACGGTGGCGGCGGCCACGCCCCGGGAGATGGCCGTGGGCAGCTGGGCCGCCGTGCGGAACAGGGTGTCCCGGGTCGCGGGGTCCGGGCGGGTGGTGGCGAAGGTGAGGTCGTCGTCGTTGATCAGGAGGAGGTCGGACATGGCGGGAAGGCCGGTGACCGGGGTTCGGGGCTCGGTCACCTCGACGCGGACCAGGGCGGTGCGTTCCAGGGCGTCGCCGTCGCGGTTGTACGCACCGACGGCCAGGACCTGCGGGCGCGGGCTGCCGTCGGCGACCAGAGTGACGGTGCCGCCGGCGTGCTCCAGCGTGAAGCGGTCGGTGCCGGCGGTCTCCAGCCAGGCCTTCCGCCAGGTGGCGAGGTCCCGGCCGCTCGCCTCAGCAAGGGCGTCGATCAGGTCCTGGAGGGTGGTGGTGCCCCAGGCATGGCGGGCGAAGTAGGCGGCCATGCCGGTCCGGAAACGGTCCTCGCCGACGTAGGTCATCAACTGCTGGAGGACGGAGGCGCCCTTGGGGTAGGTGATGTTGTCGAAGATCGACGCGGCCTGGGCGACATCGTGGATGGGCTGGTGGATCGGGTGGGAGACCGGGCCCTGGTCGGAGAGGTAGGCCTGGAGCTTGTCGCCGGCGAGGTGGCCCGCCCAGACGTCGGTGTAGCGGGTGGCGCTCTCGGCGGCCCAGTGGCAGGCGAACTCGGCGAAGGCCTCGTTCAGCCAGAGGTCGTCCCACCAGCGCATGGTGACGATGTTGCCGAACCACATGTGCGCCATCTCGTGCAGCAGCACGAGTGCGAGCCGCTCGCGCTCGGCCGGCGTCGGCGTGGCCCGCCGCAGGAACATGTCCGACCAGGTCACACAGCCGTAGTTCTCCATCGCGCCGCCGAACTCAGGCATGAAGACCTGGTCGTACTTGCGCTGCGGGAACGGGATCGCGAAGGCCTCGGCGAAGAAGGCCAGGCCCTGGCGGGTGAGGGTGAAGATCTCGTCGGCGTCGCGTTCCAGGACCTCGGCGAGCGAGCGGCGGGCGAAGATACCGAGGTCGTGGCCGTCGGCCTCGCGGCGGATCTCGTGGAAGGGGCCCGCGTTGACGACGGTGTTGTACACGGACAGCGGCGGGGTGTCCGGGAAGGACCAGCGGCGGGCCGCGCCCTGCTCCTCGACGCGCGGATCACCGGAGTTGCTGAGGACGGTCCAGGCGGCCGGCGCGGTCACGGTGAAGGCGTGCGGGGCCTTGAGGTCGGGCTGGTCGAAGCAGGCCCAGACGAAGCGGGCCTCGTCCGGTTCGAAGCTGGTCCAGACGTAGACCTCGCCGTCGGCGGGGTCGACGGCCTTGTGGACGCCCGGGCCGGCCGTGGTGCCGGCCTGGACGCTCTCGACGCGCAGCACGTTGTGCGCGGCCAGGCCGGGCAGCGGGATCCGGCCGTCGTCGCCCGGGGTGAGCGGGGTGCCGTTGAGGGTGGCGGCACGGACCTCGGCCGCGCAGTCGACGAAGGTCTCGGCGCCCGGTTCGGCGCAGGTGAAGGACACCGTGGAGACGCACCGGATCTCCGGCCCTGCGGTCAGGGCGGTGAGGTCGATGTCCACCTCGTACCGCTCGACCGTGATCAGTGCGGACCGGCGTTCGGCCTCGGTGCGGGTCAGGCTGCGGATCCCCATGTGTCCTCCCTCGTGTGTCCGTCCCCCGTCGGCGGACAGCGCGCGTCAGCCTACGACGGAAGGAGTGGGTGATCGCAGGGGTTTTCGGTTCCCTTCTTCTGGAACCTGTTCTATCTTGACGGACCGTGAGATCAGCGGACCCGCCGGGAGGACAGGACCGTGGACTTCACCTTCGCCGAGGAGCAACTGGCGGCGGGCGAGGCGGCACGCGGGGTCTTCGCCGGGGTGGCGCCGGACGCGGTGCCGAGCCCGCGCTGACCACCGGCGCCGTGGCCGAGGGCTTCGACCGGGAAGGCGTGGATCTGCTCGCCGCGCATCCACTGCGATAGCGGCAACGCCTCCGAACTGGCCGCTTCAGACGACGAAACCCGGCTCGCCCGCGTCCGTCACGACCTCTCGTCCCGCCGCCTGCCACACCTGCATGCCGCCGTCCACGTTCACCGCGTCGATGCCCTGCTGGACCAGGTACATCGCGACCTGGGCCGAACGGCCGCCGGAGCGGCAGATGACGTGAACACGGCCGTCCTGAGGAGCGGCCTCGGTGAACTCGCCGTAGCGGGCCGCGAACTCGCTGATCGGAATATGCAGGGCGCCCGCGGCGTGGCCCGCCTGCCACTCGTCGTCCTCGCGGACGTCCAGCAGGAAGTCGCCGTCCTTGAGGTCCGTGACCTTGACCGTGGGCACACGCGCTGCGAAGTTCATGGCTCCGACGCTACCCGACCGCTACTCCTGGGCGAGCAGCGCGGCCAGCTCCGTCTCCCGCTCGGCCACGTCCTTGCGGAGCCTCTCGGCGATCTCGCCGAGGAGGCCGTCGGGGTCGTCGGGGGCCAGCCGGAGCAGGCCGGCGATGGGGCCGTCCTCCAGTTCCTTGGCCACGAGGGTGAGCAGTTCCTTGCGCTGGGCGAGCCATTCGAGGCGGGCGTACAGCTCCTCGGCGCGACTCGGCCTGCGCTCGGGCGGGACCGGGCCGGCCGCCCACTCCTCGGCCAGCTCCCGCAGCAGGGCCTCGTCGCCACGGGCGTAGGCCGCGTTGACCCGGCTGAGGAACTCCTCGCGCCGCTCCTGCTCGGCCCCCTCCTGCACCAGGTCGGGATGGGCCTTGCGGGCCAGCTCGCGGTAGAGCCGGCGGGCCTCCTCGCTGGGCCGCACCCGCTGCGGGGGCCTTACCTCCTGCTCGGTGAGCATCGCGGCGGCCTCCGGGAACAGGCCGTGGCCGTCCATCCAGCCGTGCAGCAGTTCCTCGACACCGGGGATGGGCAGGACCCGGGCCCGGGCCTCCTCGGCGGCGCGGATGTCCTCGGGGTCGCCGGTGCGGGCGGCCTTCGCCTCGGCGATCCGCGCGTCCAGTTCTTCGAGGCGGAGATAGAGGGGTCCGAGCTTCTGCTCGTGCAGGCGAGAGAAGTTCTCGACCTCGACACGGAAGGTCTCGACCGCGATCTCGTACTCGATCAACGCCTGCTCGGCGGCCCGCACGGCCCGCTCCAGGCGCTCCTCGGGCCGCGGTGCCTCAGACTGCTCAGCTTCCGGGGTCGTCACCCGACCAGACTAGGGCCTGTCGTCCTCGCGGGTGGCCGCCACCCAGTCGGCGACCAGATCTCTGCAGGCCACGACGATGGTGCCGGGGCGGCAGACCAGCTCGTGGGTGCAGCCGTCGGGGTACGGGAGGATCTCGTCGAGGACCACTTCGCCGAGGGAGGTCAGGTCGCAGGCGCCCAGGACCTCCGTCTGGAAGCGCGAGACCCCCGAGTAGCGGACGACCAGGTCCTCGTCGTGCTTGTGGCAGTGATGGCGGAAGCGGATCTCGATGTCGTCGGGGGCCGTGCGGCGCATGGCCATCGGACGCAGATCCTGCACACAACGGTGGCCGCCGAAGTCGTAGTGGCGGGGGTCGGTGGCGAAGGCGCGGGCGCCGGGCGGCAGGTCGTCGACGAACTCCGGCAGCCGCGCCAGATAGGGGCTGGGGTCGATGAAGACCGGCCCGACGGCCCCGCTGTCGTCGATGAAGACCGGCCCCGTGCCCTCGCTGTCGTCAGCGAAGACCGACCTCACGCCTTCGCTGTCGTCAGCGAAGGCCGGTCCCACGCCTTCGCTGTCGTCAGCGAAGGCCGGTCCCACGCCTTCGCTGCCTTCGATGACGACGTACTTCACCTCAGCACCTCATCCCTGGCGGTCACACCCCGAGTTCCGCGGCGATCCGCCCTGCCCGTACCGCGGCCACCAGTTCCTCGTGGTCCGCCTCCGTGCGGTCGGCATAGGTCACCGCGAACGCGGCGATCGCCTCGTCCAGTTCCTCGTTCTTGCCGCAGTAGCCGGCGATCAGGCGGGGGTCGGCGCTGTGGGAGTGGGCGCGGGCCAGCAGGGCGCCGGTCATCCGGCCGTAGTCGTCGATCTGGTCGGGAGACAGGGCGGCCGGGTCGACGCTGCCCTTGCGGTTGCGGAACTGGCGGACCTGGAAGGGGCGGCCGGCCACCGTGGTCCAGCCGAGCAGGATGTCGCTGACCACCTGCATCCGCTTCTGGCCGAGGACCACCCGGCGGCCCTCGTGGTCGACGGCGGGCGACTCGAAGCCGGCCGTCGCCAGGTGTGCGACGAGCGCCGACCGGCGGGCCTCCTTCACCTGGAGGATCAGCGGCTCGCCGCGATGGTCGAGGAGCAGCACCACATACGACCGGGTGCCGACGCTGCCGGTGCCGACTATGCGGAAGGCGACATCGTGCGGGGCATGCCGGGAGAGCAGCGGGTGACGGTCCTCGGAGAGCGTGGTGACGTAGTGCTCCAGGGCCGCCACGACCGCTTCCGCCTCCTCGTCCCCGACCCGGCGCAGCACCGGCGCGGCGTCGACGAAGCGGCGCCCGCCGTTGTCGGTGGGCTCGGTGGAGCGGGCCGCGAACCGGCCGCTGGTGTTGGCGCGGGCCTTCTCCGAGACCCGGCGCAGGGTGCCGAGCATGTCGTGGGCGTCGGAGTGGGAGACCAGTTCCTCGTCCGCGATGGCGTTCCACGCGTCCAGCACCGGGAGCTTCGCCAGCAGGCGCATGGTGCGGCGGTAGGCGCCGGCCGCGTCACCCGCCGCCTTGCGGCACATGTCCTCGTCGGCGCCCGCCTCCCGGCCGGCCAGTACCAGGGAGGCGGCGAGCCGCTTGAGGTCCCACTCCCAGGGGCCGAGCACGGTCTCGTCGAAGTCGTTCAGATCGATGACGAGGTCGCCGCGCGGGTCGCCGTACAGACCGAAGTTGGCCGCGTGGGCGTCGCCGCAGATCTGGGTGGCGATCCTGGTCATCGGGGTGCGGGCCAGGTCGTGCGCCATCAGGCCGGCCGAGCCGCGCAGGAACGCGAACGGGCTCGCCGCCATTCTGCCGACCCTTATCGGGATCAGCTCCGGGATACGGTCGCGGTTGGACTCCTCGACCGCGCTCACCGCGTCGGGCCGGGAGCCGTCCACGTCCAGCGCGTCATGGCTGGCGCGCGGGACCGCCGAACGCAGCGCCTTGCCCTCCTCCTTGGGAGAACCCTTCGGGGGCCACTGCGCAAAGCCCTTCGGCGAGGGAAACTTGCGCGCCCCTGCCGTCGTCAGCTCTTCCAGTCCGGTCACGTCGACCGCCTCCCCCGTCCTCCACGCACGCACACTCACGAACATCAACTCGTGGAGACGGTACAGGTGGGAGCCGGAAGCGCGTCAGCCTGTGGACAACCTGGACAACCACACCCCCGAACCAAACCCCGCCTCACGCCCGCACGTAGGCGAGCACCGCCGGCACCCGCCGGTGCGTCTCCTGGGCCGGCGGCAGATCCAGCTTCGCCAGGATCCCCCCGACGTGCTGGCCCACCGCCGCCTCCGAGACCACCAGCTCCCGGGCGATCGCGCCGTTCGACCTCCCCTCCGCGACCAGCGCCAGCACCTCCCGCTCGCGCGGGGACAGCCGCTCCAGCGGATCCCGGCGCCGGCGCAGCAGTTGCCGTACCACCCGCGGTCGACCACCGTCCCCCCGCCGGCCACCGCGCAGAACGCCTCGCCGGCCACCGCGCACAACGCCTCGACGAAGACCGCCACCTGCCACCTGCCCCACCCGGTGCTTGAGCAGGCAGCCCACGCCCGTCCCGTCACCGGAGTCGAGGAGGTCGGCGGCGTAACTGCGCTGCACGTAGTGACTGAGCACCAGGATCGGCAGCGCTGTGCGGGGTGGTCGCCGCGTCCTGGCCGGCGGGCCGGACCGGGCCGACGGAGGCGCTGCGCGCGGCGGCCGTGGACAACAGGCCGATGGCCTGGGGCCGTTGGCTGTGCGGCGGGGGTCTGCTGCTGACCGCGGCCGTGCTGCCGTTCGTCGCCGACCCCGCAGACCTGCTTCACTGGCGGTCCGGGCGGGCGGCGGCCGGGTCCGCACCGCGGACCAGTGGATGGCGGCGGCCTACCCGCGGACCGACCGCACCACCCGCCGCGGCTTCGTCCTCGTCCTCGGCATCGCGCTCCTCTACACCGGGATCTCGCTGGTCAACCCCATGGTGGTGGCCACCGCCGACCGGGGCCGCGAACTGGCCGCGCTACGGCTGGCCGGCGCCACCCGCCGGCAGGTGCTGCGGCTTGTCGGCGCCGAGGCGCTGACGGTGGTCGCCGTTGGCGCCGTGCCGGCCCTGCTGGTCACGACCTTGAACCTGATGGCCGTCGGAGCGGCACTGCACGTCCTGTACGCCCCGGCCTCCCTCGCGCGCCCCTTGCCGGCCCTGGGCGCCACCACGGGCACGTGTGCGACCCTCGCGGTCCTGGCCGCGAGGGCCGCACCGGCCGCCGCGGCCACCCGCGCCACACCGCTCGGCCAACCCCAGTGAGAGACACCTCACACCGACAGGAAAATCACACTGCCACCCGGGGCCGCGGGCAGACCGACCATGCACCCGCGCCCGTGAACCACAACGGCACAGCAAAAAGGCCCACCGTGTCACGATGGGCCTTCTGCCTCTGTGCGCGAGGGGGGAGTTGAACCCCCACGCCCTTGCGGGCACTGGAACCTGAATCCAGCGCGTCTGCCTATTCCGCCACCCGCGCATTGGGTGTGTCCTCCGGTCCCGGGCCCTGTTTCTTTCGGGCCGGCCCCTTCCGACACGCAGAACACTAGCACGTGGGAAGGGGTGGGTTCACATTCCTTGTCCCCGGGCAGCGGCCACCTGACGCTACGTACCGAGCAGTCGGCATTCACGTATCAACCTCGTACCGGTCCAGCCCATCTGTCCAGGAGACGGACCAGCTCCACAGTCAGGTGCGGGACACTGGTCATGGCCCACCTCTACGATCCTTGGCAGAAGAAGCGCCGATCCATGCCAGGAGAAGCGCGCCGAGGAGTTCGAAGGGGGGCCGCTGGGGGAACCGGCTGATTGCCGGGCGCGTAGATACGATCGGCGAGCAGTAGCGGAAGCAGCAGCAGTACGGGCAAGGCGACTGAGGAGGTGCCCTGTGGGAGTCCTGAAGAAGTTCGAGCAGCGTCTCGAAGGTCTGGTCAACGGCACCTTCGCCAAGGTGTTCAAGTCCGAGGTCCAGCCGGTGGAGATCGCCGGTGCGCTGCAGCGCGAGTGCGACAACAACGCGACCATCTGGAACCGGGACCGGACCGTCGTACCCAATGACTTCATCGTCGAGCTGAGCGCTCCCGACTTCGAGCGGCTCAGCCCCTACTCCGGGCAGCTCGGCGACGAGCTCGCCGGGATGGTCCGCGACTACGCCAAGCAGCAGCGCTACACCTTCATGGGGCCGATCAAGGTCAACCTCGAGAAGGCCGAGGACCTCGACACCGGCCTCTACCGGGTGCGCAGCCGCACACTCGCCTCCTCCAGCAACCAGCAGGCCGCCCCGGAGCGCGCGCCCGCGGCCGGCGGCGCCCCGCAGCGCCCCGGCGGCGCCGGCGGCTACGGCTACCCGCAGTCTTCCGCCGCCCCGCCCATGCCGAGCGCACCGCCGCCCGGCGCCCCGCAGCGCCCCGGCGCCTACGGCTACCCGCAGCCGGCCCAGCCCGCCGCCCAGCCGCCCGCCGGACCCTCCGGGCCCGTCGGCGCCGCGGCGCCGGGCTCCCGTACCCGCCACTGGATCGAGATCAACGGCGCCCGCCATCAGATCTCCCGCGCGACGCTCGTGCTGGGCCGCAGCACCGAGGCTGACGTGCGGATCGACGACCCCGGCGTCTCCCGCCGGCACTGCGAGATCCGGACCGGAACGCCCTCGACGATCCAGGATCTCGGGTCCACCAACGGCATCGTGGTGGACGGGCAGCACACCACCCGCGCTACGCTCCGCGACGGCTCGCGGATCGTCGTGGGCAGCACCACCATCATTTACCGGCAAGCCGAAGGGTGAAGCGGGGGCAATGTCAGAGCTGACCCTCACGGTCATGCGGCTGGGTTTCCTGGCCGTACTGTGGCTGTTCGTGATCGTGGCCGTGCAGGTCATCCGCAGCGACCTATTCGGTACGCGCGTCACTCAGCGCGGATCGCGCAGGGAAGAAGGACGCCGGCAGCAGCCCGCCGCCCGGCAGCAGGCCGCGCCCCCGCAGCAGCGCGGCCAGCAGCCAACCGGCGGCGGCCGACGGCGCAACGCCCCCACCAAGCTCGTCGTCTCCGAGGGCACGCTCACGGGTACGACGGTCGCGCTCCAGGGACAGACGATCACCCTCGGCCGCGCCCACGACTCCACGATCGTGCTGGACGACGACTACGCCTCCAGCCGCCATGCCAGGATCTACCCGGACCGCGACGGCCAGTGGATCGTCGAGGACCTCGGCTCCACGAACGGCACATACCTGGACCGGTCCCGCCTGACGACTCCCACACCGATCCCGCTGGGCGCGCCGATCCGCATCGGCAAAACCGTCATCGAGCTGCGGAAGTAGTACGAAAATGAGCGAGCGGAGCGAGCACGCAGCGGCGGACCGGACGCCGGTCCTTTGCGAGCTCCCGACCGGAGGGTGGGCACCGTGCGGATGTACCCGGAGCCGACGGGCGAGGTGCGCATGAGTCTGTCACTGCGCTTCGCCGCCGGATCGCACAAAGGCATGATCCGGGAGGGCAACGAGGACTCCGGCTACGCCGGACCCCGCCTGCTCGCCATCGCCGACGGCATGGGCGGCCAGGCCGCCGGTGAGGTCGCCTCCTCCGAGGTGATCTCCACGCTGGTCACGCTCGACGACGACGTGCCCGGCTCCGACATCCTCACCTCCCTCGGCCACGCCGTGCAGCGGGCCAACGACCAACTGCGCGCCATGGTCGAGGAGGACCCGCAGCTGGAGGGCATGGGGACCACCCTCACCGCCCTGCTGTGGACCGGTCAGCGGCTCGGCCTGGTGCACGTCGGCGACTCCCGCGCGTATCTGCTCCGCGACGGCGTGCTCACGCAGATCACCCAGGACCACACCTGGGTGCAGCGGCTCGTCGACGAGGGCCGGATCACAGAAGAGGAAGCCACGACCCACCCGCAGCGCTCCCTGCTGATGCGTGCGCTGGGCAGCGGTGACCATGTCGAGCCCGACCTCTCCATCCGTGAGGTGCGCGCGGGTGACCGTTATCTCATCTGCTCCGACGGGCTCTCCGGCGTCGTCTCCCACCAGACCCTGGAAGAGACCCTCGCCAGCTACCAGGGCCCGCAGGAGACCGTGCAGGAGCTGATCCAGCTCGCGCTGCGCGGCGGCGGCCCCGACAACATCACGGTCATCATCGCGGACGTCCTCGACCTGGACACCGGCGACACCCTCGCGGGCCAGCTCTCCGACACCCCCGTCGTGGTCGGCGCGGTCGCCGAGAACCAGCACCACCTGCACGACAACGGCATCATGCAGACCCCGGCAGGCCGCGCCGCCACCCTCGGCCGCCAGGGCCACGGCCACGGCGGGGGCGGCGAGTACGGACCGCCCGGCTCCGGCGACACCACCGGATACGTCCCGGCCGGCAGCTTCGACGACTACACCGACGACGACTTCGTGAAGCCCCGCAGGGGCCGCAAGTGGCTGAAGAGATCCTTCTACAGCGTCCTCGCCCTCGCCGTCATCGGCGGCGGCCTGTACGGCGGCTACCGCTGGACGCAGACGCAGTACTTCGTCGGCGCCAACAGCGAGCACATCGCGCTGTACCAGGGCATCAGCCAGGACCTGGCCTGGGTGTCACTGTCGAAGGTGGAGCACGACCACCCCGAGATCGAACTCAAGTACCTGCCGCCGTACCAGCAGAAGCAGGTCAAGGCCACCATCGCCGAGGGCGGTCTCAAGGACGCCCAGACGAAGGTCCAGGAACTGGCCGTGCAGGCCTCCGCCTGCAAGAAGGAGTCGGAGCGCAGCGCGTCCCAGTCCACGACCAACTCCAAGACCGGTCAGGGCGAGGCCGGCGGCACCACGGGAACCACCAAGACCTCTCTCACGTCCAAGGCCTCGCCAAGCCCCTCGCACTCGGCGTCCTCCACGGCGTCACCGTCCCCGTCCCCCTCAGCGACCCCCAGCCCCGGCCCCACCCTCTCGGAGGATGAGCAGAAGGTCGTCTCGCTGTGCGGTAAGCAGTAGGCAAGCCGTGAGAGGCCCTGTCACACGATGAGCAGTACTACCAACACGTCGACGCACCAGACGTCCACGATCGGCTCCATCGGCACGCCGAGCCGGCGCAACACCGAACTCGCGCTGCTGGTGTTCGCCGTCGCCATCCCGGTGTTCGCCTACGCCAACGTGGGCCTGGCCATCAACGGCAAGGTCCCCGCGGGGCTGCTGGGCTACGGCCTGGGCCTCGGCCTCCTGGCCGGCGTCGCCCACCTCGTCGTACGCAAGTTCGCCCCGTACGCGGACCCGCTGCTGCTACCGCTGGCCACCCTGCTCAACGGGCTCGGCCTGGTGGTGATCTGGAGACTCGACCAGTCCAAGCTGCTGCAGTCGATCCACGTCGCCGGCGGCAAGGCCACCAACCAACTGCTGTACACCGCGATGGGCATCGCCCTGTTCATCGTCGTGCTGATCTTCCTCAAGGACCACAGAGCACTCCAGCGCTACACCTACATCTCGATGGTGGCCGCGCTCTTCCTGCTGCTGCTCCCGCTGGTCCCGGGCCTCGGCCTGAACGTGTACGGCGCCAAGATCTGGATCTCCGTCGGCGGCTTCACCATCCAGCCCGGTGAGTTCGCGAAGATCGTCCTCGCCGTCTTCTTCGCCGGCTATCTGATGGTCAAGCGGGACGCGCTGGCCCTCGCCAGCCGCCGCTTCATGGGGCTGTACCTGCCGCGCGGCCGCGACCTGGGCCCGATCCTGGTCGTCTGGTTCATCTCGATCCTCATCCTGGTGTTCGAGACCGACCTCGGTACCTCGCTGCTGTTCTTCGGAATGTTCATCATCATGCTGTACGTCGCCACCGAGCGGACCAGCTGGATCGTCTTCGGTCTGCTGATGTCGGCGGCAGGCGCGGTCGGCGTGGCCAGCTTCGAGCCGCACATCCAGACCCGTGTGCAGGCCTGGCTGAACCCCCTGCGCGAGTACAAGCTCAGCCGGTCGGGCAGCAGCGACGGCCTTCTCCACTCCGAGCAGGCGATGCAGGCCCTGTGGGCGTTCGGCTCCGGCGGCACCCTGGGCACCGGCCTTGGCCAGGGCCACTCCGAGCTGATCCGGTTCGCCGCCAACTCCGACTTCATCCTCGCCACCTTCGGCGAGGAGCTGGGCCTGGCCGGCATCATGGCGATCCTGCTGATCTACGGCCTGATCGTGGAGCGCGGTCTGCGCACCTCGCTTGCTGCCCGCGACCCGTTCGGCAAGCTGCTCGCCGTCGGGCTCTCCGGCGCCTTCGCACTCCAGGTGTTCGTCGTCGCCGGCGGTGTGATGGGCCTCATCCCGCTGACCGGTATGACGATGCCCTTCCTCGCGTACGGCGGTTCCTCCGTCATCGCCAACTGGGCGCTCATCGGCGTACTGATTCGGATCAGCGACACCGCCCGCCGCCCGGCCCCCGCCCCCGCCGCCACCCCCGACGCCGAGATGACCCAGGTGGTCCGCCCGTCATGAACAAGCCCCTGCGCCGGATCGCGGTCTTCTGCGGACTGCTGGTCCTCACCCTGCTGCTGCGCGACAACTGGCTCCAGTACGTCCAGGCGAACACCCTGCGCGACGACCCCGCCAACCGACGGGTCACGATCGCCCGCTACTCGACTCCGCGCGGCGACCTCATCGTCGGCGGCAACCCGATCACCGGCTCCACGGCGTCCGGCTCCTCCGGTGTCAACGACCTGAAGTACAAGCGGACCTACAAGAACGGCCCCATGTGGGCCCCGGTCACCGGCTACGCCTCCCAGGCCTTCGGCGCCAACCAGCTGGAGAACCTGGAAGACGGCATCCTCACCGGCAACGACGACCGGCTCTTCTTCCGCAACACCCTCGACATGATCACGGGCAAGCAGAAGCAGGGCGGCAACGTCGTCACCACCCTCAACGCGGCCGCCCAGAGCGCCGCCTACGACGGGCTGAAGAAGCAGGGCGCCAAGGGCGCGGTGGTCGCCCTGGAGCCCTCCACGGGCAAGATCCTGGCCCTGTCGAGCTACCCGTCGTACGACCCCTCCGCCTTCGCCGGCACCTCGGACACCGACGCACAGGCCTGGAAGAAACTCCAGAAGAAGTACAACCCCAATGACCCGATGCTGAACCGGGCACTGCGCGAGACCTACCCGCCGGGCTCCACCTTCAAGGTGGTCACCGCCGCGGCCGCGCTCGAGAACGGGCTGTACACCTCCGCGGACCAGGCCACGAAGTCCCCGCTGCCGTACGTCATGCCGGGCACCACCACCGAGCTGAAGAACGAGGGCAGCATCCCCTGCAAGAACGCGACCATGCGGATCGCCCTGCGCTACTCCTGCAACACCGTCTTCGGCAAGATCGGCGCCGACCTCGGCAACGCCAAGATGCTCGCCGAGGCCAAGAAGTTCGGCTTCGACGCCGAGCAGTTCACCCCGGTCCGCTCCAGCGCCTCGGTCTTCTCCGACAACATGAACCAGTCGCAGACCGCACTGTCCTCGATCGGCCAGTACAACACCGCCACGACCCCCCTGCAGATGGCCATGGTCGCCTCCGCGGTCGCCAACGACGGCAAGCTGATGAAGCCGTACATGATCGACAAGCTGCAGTCGTCAAACCTCGACACGATCTCCCAGACCGACCCCCAGGAACTGAGCCAGCCGCTGTCCTCCTCCAACGCCCAGATCCTCCAGTCCATGATGGAGACGGTCGTCAAGCAGGGCACCGGCACGAACGCCCAGATCAACGGCGTCAGCGTGGGAGGCAAGACCGGTACCGCCCAGCACGGCGTGGAGAACAGCGCGAACCCGTACGCCTGGTTCATCTCCTACGCCAAGCTCCCCGACGGCAGCAAGCCCGTCGCCGTCGCCGTGGTGATCGAGGACGACCAGGCCAACCGCGACGACATCTCCGGCGGCGGCCTCGCGGCCCCGATCGCGAAGAGCGTGATGGAGGCGGTCATCAACTCCAAGAAGTGACCCCACCCGCCACGGCACCCCGGCGCTGTGGGACGTGAAACCGCTCACGTCTCCTTCACATCGACGCACGTTGCGGTACCGGTCCTGTATCGGGTTACGGGCTTGGCCAGGTCACACAAACACAGCCGGGTACGGTAGGCCCGGACGGCAGCCTCCGACCGCACACCCGTGCCGGTCGGGACCGACGGAGAGGGCTGGTAGGGAACTATGGAAGAGCCGCGTCGCCTCGGCGGCCGGTACGAACTGGGCCACGTGCTCGGCCGTGGTGGCATGGCGGAGGTCTACCTCGCGCATGACACCCGGCTCGGCCGCACGGTGGCGGTGAAGACGCTGCGCGCGGACCTCGCGCGCGATCCGTCCTTCCAGGCCCGGTTCCGCCGGGAGGCCCAGTCGGCCGCCTCGCTCAACCATCCCGCGATCGTCGCGGTCTACGACACGGGCGAGGACTACATCGACGGGGTCTCGATCCCGTACATCGTCATGGAGTACGTAGACGGCTCGACGCTCCGTGAGCTGCTGCACTCCGGGCGCAAGCTGCTGCCCGAGCGCGCGATGGAAATGACCATCGGCATCCTCCAGGGCCTGGAGTACGCGCACCGCAGCGGCATCGTCCACCGTGACATCAAGCCGGCGAACGTCATGCTGACGCGCAACGGCCAGGTCAAGGTCATGGACTTCGGCATCGCCCGCGCCATGGGCGACTCCGGCATGACCATGACCCAGACGGCAGCGGTCATCGGCACGGCCCAGTACCTCTCGCCCGAGCAGGCCAAGGGCGAGCAGGTCGACGCCCGCTCGGACCTCTACTCGACCGGCTGCCTGCTCTACGAGCTGCTGACGGTACGACCCCCGTTCGTGGGTGACTCCCCGGTGGCCGTCGCCTACCAGCACGTCCGCGAGGAACCGCAGTCCCCGTCGGTCTTCGACCCCGAGATCACCCCGGAAATGGACGCGATCGTCCTCCGGGCCCTGGTCAAGGACCCGAACTACCGCTACCAGTCCGCCGACGAGATGCGCGCCGACATCGAGGCATGCCTCGACGGCCAGCCCGTCGCGGCCACCGCGGCGATGGGTTCGGTGGGCTACGGCTACCCGGACGACCAGCAGACCACCGCGCTGCGCTCCGACGGCGGCGCCACCACCATGCTCCCCCCGATGAACCCGGACGACGGCGGCTACGGCTACGACGAACGCCCGGACCGCCGCCGCCAGCAGAAGAAGAGCAACACCTCCACAATTCTGCTCGTGGTCGCGGGCATCCTGGTGCTGGTCGGCTCGATCCTGATCGGGAAATGGGTGGTCAGCGGGAACGGCGCGGACAAACCGTTCAAGGCCCCGAACTTCGTCGGCTCGACCTACGCGGACGCGCAGAAGATGGCCGACAACTCCGGCCTGAAACTGGGGGCGCCCACCCGGAAGACCTGTGACAACGCGCCGAAGGGCAGTGTCTGCTCCCAGGACCCGACGGCGGGCTCGGACGTCCACAACGGCGACACGATCAACCTGGTGGTGTCGACGGGCGCACCGAAGGTGGCGGTGCCGAATGTTCTCGGGCAGAACTTCGCCGACGCCCAGTCGACTCTTGAGGGCGACAAGTACAAGTTCGACGTCGTCCGCAAGGACGAGGTCTCGACGCAGCCGACAGGCACGGTCATCAAGCAGAACCCCGACCTCGGTACGGAGGTCCAGAAGGGTTCCAAGATCACCTTGACGGTGGCCAAGGCCGAGGAGAAGTCGACGGTCCCCGACGTCAGCGGCAAGAGCTGTGACGAGGCCAAGGCGCTGATGACGGCCAACAACCTCACCGGCAACTGCTCCGACGTCGACACCACCGACCCGAACCTGGTCAACAAGGTCGTCTCCACCAACCCGCAGGCCGGCACGCAGGTCACCAAGAACTCCACGGTGGACATCCAGATCGGCAAGGCCAAGCAGCAGACGCCCGTACCGAGCGTCTTCGGCAAGACCGTGCAGCAGGCCAAGCAGACCCTGCAGGCGGCGGGCTTCACCCAGATCCAGTTCAACGGCGACTCCAGCGACAACGCCATCGTCACCGCCCAGGACCCGCAGCCCACCACCGGCGTCGACAACCCCGCCGGCACGACGATCACCCTCACCACGGTGAGCACCGGCAACGGCAACGGCAACGGCAACGGCGGTACCAACCTCTTCGGCGGTACCGGCGGCTGACACCCGCCCCCATCAACAGAGCCCCGCCGCCCTTCTCCTCGAAGGACGCCGGGGCTCTGCCTTGTGCCCCGCCGTCGCACATGAGTTCCCTGCTCGATCGTGCCTTCCCTCATCCCGACTCGTTGATCGGATGGGGGTGGGGTGCGACAGCTCTGCCCTGACTCCGAAAGAAGGGCAGAACCGTGATCAACGAATCAGCACTGCTGGAATCCAAGAGCCTGCGCGACAGCGTGCTGGAGCGAACCGACGTACTCGACCGAGTCAAAGCGCTCTCACTGCTGCCGGACGGGATGCATGTGACTACGGCGATGGTGGCGGCGTACTTCAAAGTCACAGCGGAGGCAATCCGAGCCCTTGTGCATGATCACCGTACGGAGTTGGAATCGAACGGCTATCGAGTCCTGACCGGCTCGGAACTGAGTGACTTCAAGCAACTCAGTGGGATTCAGTCGCGTACTGCATCCCTCGCACTCTTCTCCCGCCGAGCCGTCCTCAACGTCGCATAGGCGGGACGCGACATACGGGGGCCCGAAGCCGCAAGTCGAAGTTGCGGCTTCGGGCCTCCGTCATGCTAGTTGAGTGAGGTCCCGCAAGGACCTCACTCACGTCACCGCAGTTCCTTCGGCGGAGTCCGCTTGCTGTCCACCTTGTCCACCCGGACCAACTCGCCCCACACCACGTACCGGTAGAGGCTCGTGTACACCGGCGTGCAGGTCGTCAGGGTGATGTAGTGGCCCGGCTTGGTCTTCCCGGACTCCTTGGGGACCTGCGAGAGGACCTTGACGTTGTACTTCGAGGTCTCGGGGAGGATCGAGTAGGCCTTGTAGACGTACCACTTGTCCCGCGTCTCGAAGACGATCGGGTCGCCGACCTTCACCTTGTCGATGTTGTGGAACTTCGCGCCATGGCCGTCACGGTGGGCGGCCAGGGTGAAGTTGCCCGTCTTGCCAGTGGTGGGGAGCGCGGCCTTCGCGGGGTCCGTGTAGTAGCCGGCCACACCGTCGTTCAGCACGTCCGTCGACGTGCCCTTCTCCACCAGGACCTCGCCGTTCCTCATCGACGGCACATGCAGGAACCCGATGCCGTTCTTCGTGTTCAGCGCACCCGGACCGGTGTCCTGCTGCGCCCAGGTGTCACGAACCTTGTTGCTCTCCCGGTCCGCCTTGCGGTCCGCTATGACGTTCGTCCACCAAAGCGAGTAGACGACGAACAGGCCCAGTACCAGGCCCGCCGTGATGAGGAGTTCACCGAAGACGCTGACCGCCATCGCGAACGGGCCGATCGGCCGACGGCCCGGCACGGGCGTCGCGTCCGGCGCGTCGGTCTGCTCTTCGGTGTCGTCCGCGGTCGCTGCCACTGATCCTCTGCCCTTACTCGACGAGCGCGTCTGGCTTGCCCTTGCTGCGCGGGCGTTCCTCGACCATCTTGCCCCACACGATCAACCGGTACTTACTGGTGAACTCCGGTGTGCAGGTGGTCAGGGTGATGTACCGGCCCGGTGCGGTGAGACCCGAACCCTTCGGAATCGGCTCCAGCACACTCACATTGCTCGGCGACGTCACCGGAAGCATCGACGTCACCTTGTACACGAAGTACTCGTCCTGTGTCTCGACCACCACCGCGTCACCGGCCACCAGCCTGTTGATGTACCGGAACGGCTCACCATGCGTGTTGCGGTGCGCGGCCAGGCCGAAGTTGCCGGTCTTGTCCTGCGGCATCGCGGTCTTCAGCGCACCCGAGCCATAGTGGCCGACCATCCCCTTGTCGAGGACATTCTTGTTGCTGACGCCCTCGGCGATCGGCGCCACCACGTCCAGCTTGGGGATGTGCAGGATCGCGAAACCCTGACCCGGCTCGAAGACACCCGGGGCCCGCTTGCCGCTCGCCCAGTCCTTCTGGAGGCTGCTGGCCTCATTGCCCGCCTGGGCATGGGCGCGCACGTTCGTCCACCACAGCTGGTAGGTGACGAACAGCAGCATCAGCACACCGGTGGTGATGAACACCTCGCCTATGGCCCGGCTCGCCACGACGGCCGGGCTCGGCTTGCGCAACCGCGCCTGCCGACGGGCCTCGACCCGGGACAGGGGCCGCCCCGGCGGACTGTTCTCCGGCGGCGCCGTCTCCGGTGCGCCACTATGACGACCACCGCGCCGCCTGGCTGCCTTTCTGCGGGCCGCTCGCCCACCCCCTGGGGTACCAGGGCCAGAAGGAGCCACGGCGCCCGCAGAGGCCGATACACGCGGCGCATCGGGGATACGCAGCGCGACGGTCTCCTCGTCGGTCGGCGGGAGATAAGCCGTCGTCGCCCCAGGCGCAGATGCCAACGGCTCCACCATCGGCGGCAGATACGCAGTGTCCCCGAGCGCACTCGACCCCCCGTACGACTGATCCCCGTACGAGGTATCGGTCTCGCGCTCGGGGCGCAGCGCGGTCACGCCGTGGCCCTGCCCACCACCGGGGCGAGCCCCGCCGACCTCGCCACGGCCCCCCGGTCACCGCACTCCACCAGCCAGTTGGCCAGCATCAGGTGCCCGTGTTCGGTCAGCACCGACTCGGGATGGAACTGCACACCCTCGACCCGGAGTTCACGGTGTCTGAGGCCCATGATGATCCCGTCGTGGGTGCGGGCCGTGACCTCCAGCTCTGCCGGGACAGTGGCCGGCTCGGCGGCCAGTGAGTGGTAGCGGGTCGCGGTGAACGGGGTCGGCAGCCCTGCGAAGACCCCCTTGCCCTCGTGCTCGACCGGCGAGGTCTTGCCGTGCAGCAGCTCCGGCGCCCGGTCCACCACACCGCCGTACGCCACCTGCATCGACTGCATACCGAGGCAGACACCGAAGACCGGGACGCCCGTGGCCGCACAGTGGCGGACCATGTCCACGCAGACGCCCGCCTCCTCCGGAGTACCGGGCCCGGGCGACAGCAGGACGCCGTCGAAGCCGTCCTGGGCGTGCGCCGTCGACACCTCGTCGTTGCGCAGCACCTCACACTCGGCGCCCAGCTGATACAGGTACTGGACCAGGTTGAAGACGAAGCTGTCGTAGTTGTCGATGACGAGAATCCGTGCGCTCACTGGTTGTTCACCGTCACATCGTTGAAGGGCAGCAGCGGTTCGGCCCAGGGGAAGACGTACTGGAAGAGGACGTAGACCACGGCCAGGACCAGCACGAGTGACATCAGCGCCTTCACCCACATATTCCCCGGCAGATGCCGCCAGATCCAGCCGTACATGCCGTCCCTTCCGTTCCACCACGGCACCAGAATCCCGCCGTACTGCACCAGACTAACGGCGCAGCGCCTCGGGTTTGCCTGACTCCACAGGCTGTGTGGAGTCCAGACGCGCCCAGATGATCAGCCGATGGCTGTGCCCCCAGTCCGGATCGCACGTGGTCGGTGTGAGATAGCGGCCCGGACGCGTATACCCCGACTTACGTGGCACAGGGTCAATCACTTCAACGTCCGTCGGAAGTGTTTTCTAGGGGCCTTGGTCGATCCGATACGTGAAGCAGGTCGTACCGTCCGTCACCACGATCGCGTCGCCCTAGCGCAGCCTCAGGAAGTCGAGGAACAGGTCGCCGTAGGTGCGCCGGTGGCCGGCGACCGCGACGTTGCCCCCCTGCCCCAGCCGGGCGGTACGGGCGTAGTGGGCGAGGCCCTTCTTCAGCACATCGGTGCCGGTGCCCTCCAGGACCGGCTTGTTCCACGTGAAACCGAACCGCGGGATGTACATGATCGCGAAAGGCTTGCCGTAGTGATACGCGACGGGTGCGCCTGTCGGCCTTCACACCGGTCCAGAACAGCACATACGCGACGAAGGGCACTATGAGCGTACCGACGGTGATGCAGAGCTCGCTGACGATCCCGCGCACAGGCGGCTCCAGAGGGCGACGAGCTGCTTACTCCACGGGCTTCGCGTAGTGCAGATCCACTGTGCCCGAGTAGCCCGGCAGAGTCACCGCCCCGTCCTCGGTGACTTTCCAGCCCAGGCCGTACACATTGACGTACACCATGTAGTTCTGGATCGCCTCGGAGTCCGCGAGCGCCTGCTGCATCTTCGCCGGATCCCCCACCGCCTGGATCTTGTACGGCGGCGAGTACACGCGGCCCTGGAGGATCAGCGTGTTGCCCACACAGCGCACGGCGCTGGTGGAGATCAGCCGCTGGTCCATGACCTTGATGCCCTGGGCGCCGCCCTGCCACAGGGCGTTCACCACGGCCTGCAGGTCCTGCTGGTGGATGACCAGGTAGTCGGGCTGCGGCTCGGGATAGCCGGGGAGCTTGGCCGTGGCGTTCGGCGGGGCGTCGTTCAGCGTGACGGTGATCGCGTCGCCGGTGAGCTTCTGGGTCCCGGCATCCTTCTCCAGCCCGGTGAGCCGGTCGTCCTGGGCCTTGGTGGAACCGTCGTCCCGCTCGGCGAGCTTCTCGTTCTGGTCCCGCGTGCTCGCGTTGGCCTCGTCCAGCTCCTTGTTCTTGCGGCTGCGCTCCTGGATCAGGTCGGACAGTTTGAGCAGGTTGTCGTCCGAGCGGATGTCAGTGCCCTTGGCCGTGTTGAAGCTGGTGAAAAAGAGGAGACCGGCGAGGGCGAAGACACCCACGGTGAGAATCCGCACCGGCCGGAGGCCGCCCTTGCGGGCCGGGCCGGTACCCGTTGATCCGGTCGCGCTGGAGTCGGCAGAATTGCTCAACGTACCCTTATCTCCTTCGGCGCCGCGGAAGCACTACGCTAACGGACGCCCGGGGGAGCGGTCAGGGTGCCTTTACTGTCCCCTTGTACGCTGCCCCGAGCCCGACCCAGTTACCTGCGCGGCCACGCAGCGCATCGACAGGAGAGACCCTCGTGCCGAAGTCACGTATCCGCAAGAAGGCCGACTACACGCCGCCCCCGGCGAAGCAGGCGACCGCCATCAAACTGAACAGTCGCGCCTGGGTCGCGCCGGTGATGCTGGCCATGTTCCTCATCGGACTGGCCTGGATCGTCGTCTTCTATGTGACCGACGGTTCGCTGCCCATCAACAGCCTCGACAACTGGAACATCGTCGTGGGCTTCGGCTTCATCGCGGCCGGCTTCGGCGTCTCCACACAGTGGAAGTAGCTCTGCTAGCAGCTTTACCCAGGGCTGTTCGCTGAGTTATCCACAGACCTGATCTGCTGTCCACACCCTCCTGGGGAAAAGACGACGATCTGTGGATAACCCATCGGACGTTGACGCCGGTACGACTACCACAACACCCGTCGTAAGACTGTTCGCCCCCTCCCTGACCTGCACGAACGCAGGTGAGTGGCAGGGGGCGCAGTTGTGCACGAACTCTATGCACAAGATTCGCCACCGACTGTGGACAACGGTTCGGTATCGGTGCGGCGCGCCGCCGGGAACAGGTGAACGGGGCGAGTCCGGTCAGGTCAGGTGAGCTGGGCGGTTCTGATGATCGTCAGGACGACGGCCACCATCAGGACCAGCGCACAGGTGCCGTACTGGATGAGGTTCCGCCGCTCGCGCGGGGCGTGCACCATCGCGTAACCGGTGATGACACCGGCGACCAGGCCGCCGATATGGGCCTGCCAGGCGATGCCGCCGCTGAAGGTGAAGATGAGGTTGATCACCAGCAGGGCGATGATCGGCCGCATGTCGTAGTTGAGTCGGCGGATGAGCACCGCGGTCGCGCCGAAGAGGCCGAAGATCGCCCCGGAGGCGCCGAGCGAGGGCTGGTTCTGGGCGGCGAGCAGGTAGGTGAGGGCGCTGCCGGTCAGGCCGGCGACGAAGTACAGCGTGAGGTAACGCGCGCGGCCGAGGGCGGCCTCCAGGGGGCCGCCGATCCACCACAGGCTGAGCATGTTGAACGCGATGTGCATGAAGTTCGAGCTGTCATGCAGGAACATCGCGGTCAGCAGCCGGTAGTACTGCCCCCGCGCGACCCCCTCGATGTCGCCGTACTGGGGGAACCAGGCCTGGCCGATCAGCTCGAAGCGGTTGGTGAAGCTGTTCCCGAGGGAGAGCTCGACCAGGAAGACGGCGATGTTGACGCCGATGAGGATCTTGGTGAGCAGCCGAGGGTCGGCGGTGACGGTGCCGCCGGCGATGGTGCGGGGGCGGGAGTCGGCCGGGGGCGGGCCGCTCCGGCCGGCGGTGGTACCGCGTACGCACTCGGGGCACTGGAAGCCCACGGAGGCGCTGACCATGCACTCGGGGCAGATGGGCCGCTCGCAGCGGGTGCAGCGCACGCCGGTCTCCCGGTCCGGGTGCCGGTAGCACATGGGCAGGCTGTGGGCGTCGCGCGCGCTGCCTGCCGCCTGGTCCTCCATGGGGTCCCCTCGCTCGTCGTACGGCAATACTCCGCCCCGCCCATCCTTACGGACGAGCGGGGCGTTTGGTTCCCTTGGGACGCTTCGTTTTGGGCGCTTCCTTTGGGCGGATCAGCTCTCGCGCTTGTCGACGACGACCGTCTCGACGACGACGTCGTTCTCGGGTCGCCTGTTCGGTCCGCTGACGGGGACGGAGGCGATCTTGTCCACGACCTTCTGGCTGTCCGCGTCGACGACCTCGCCGAAGATGGTGTGCTTGCGGTTGAGGTGGGGCGCGGGGTTGACGGTGATGAAGAACTGGGAGCCGTTGGTGCGGGGGCCGGCGTTGGCCATGGCCAGCAGGTAGGGGCGGTCGAAGCGGAGGTCGGGGTGGTACTCGTCCTCGAACTCGTAGCCGGGGCCGCCGATGCCGGTGCCGACCGGGTCGCCCCCTTGGATCATGAAGCCGCCGATCACCCGGTGGAAGATCGTGCCGTCGTACAGCGGGTCGGTGGAGACCGTGCCGGTGGCCGGGTGGGTCCACTCGCGCTCGCCCTGCGCCAGTTCGACGAAGTTCTTGACCGTCTTCGGCGCGTGGTTCGGGAAGAGCCGGACCACGATGTCTCCGAGGCTGGTCTTCAAGGTGGCGTAGAGCTGCTCGGCCACGGTCCGCCTTCCGTTGTGCTCATGTGTGCTCGGGCTTAACCCGGTGGCGGGTTCGCCCTCACGATCCTCGCACGGTGCGGCGGCCCGGTGGCCCGCCTGCAGTCTCGCGGCGGGGATCCTCACGAATCGCTTGCGGAAACCCGGCGGAGTCCCCAGATCGTCTGCGAGCCCTCCGGGAGCT
Source organism: Streptomyces sp. NPDC005866 (assembly GCF_040629895.1). Lineage (NCBI taxonomy): Bacteria > Bacillati > Actinomycetota > Actinomycetes > Kitasatosporales > Streptomycetaceae > Streptomyces > Streptomyces sp. NPDC005866. The sequence goes on along the minus strand of NZ_JBEXWP010000003.1, from coordinate 344,976 downwards.
CCTCCGGGCCTTCCGGGGACTGCTCCGAGCCTTTCGAAGCCCTCATCTGTCCGCCTGGCGGGAGCGCTGGGCGCCGATCCGTGGCATTGTCGTCGACAAGCCCCTCTTAGCTCTGGTTGCACCCGTATGCCCGTCCTCGCGCGCCGCTCGGCTCGCAGACAGGCATGATCCCTAAAAGGGTGGAAAGTCGAAATACCGTACGCCACCGAGGAGGAGGAAACCCGTGACCCGCAAAGAAAGCGTGCGCGCCGCGACCAGCTCGGCGAAGGACAGCGTGCGGCACGCCGCGGAAGTGGTGGCGCCCTACGCCGACACGGCCAAGGAGCGTGCCGCGTACTACGCGCAGGAGGCACGCGTACGGCTCGCGCCCGTGGTCTCGCAGGCCGCTGAACAGGCCCGCGTCCAGTATGACGCCCGCCTCGTCCCGCGCCTGGAGCAGGCCCGGACGCATGTGCCGCCAAAGGTGGACCAGGCCGCGCACGACGCCGCCGACCTGACCCGCAAGGCCGCCCGGCAGGCTGCCGACTATTCCCGTCCGAGGATCGAGCAGGCCGTGGCGGCGGCCGTGCCGGTCCGTGATGAGGCCACCGCGCGGGGCGCCGCCGCGCTGGCCGCGCTGCGCGGCAATGTCTCCGCCGAGCAGATCGAGAAGCTGGCGCGCAGGAACGAGCGACGCTCGGCGTACGGCCGTGCGTTCAAGGCGTTCGCCGTGTTCGGTGTGCTGGCGGGTGCCGCCTTCACCGCCTGGAAGTGGTGGGACAAGCAGGCCAACCCCGACTGGCTGGTGGAGCCCCCCGCCGCGACCGAGGTCCCCGATTCGAACCGTCTCAGCTCGGTGGACGGCTCTCCCCTCGACCCCGAGGTCCAGGCCAAGGAAGCAGAGGAGCAGACGTCCCGGGACGACAAGAAGAACTGAGCCCGCCCGCTGCGGGGCGGGAAGACCGCGTGTCTCCCGCCCAACAGCCGCGTTTCACGTGAAACCAGGAAACCCCTCTGATCCGCGTTTACGCAGGTCAGAGGGGTTTTGTTGTGGAGCCTAGGGGAGTCGAACCCCTGACATCCGCCATGCAAAGACGGCGCTCTACCAACTGAGCTAAGGCCCCGTACGGGAAGCGGCCGGCCAAGCGATACGTCCGCTGGTCGGTGCCGCAGACCAGAGTACCGGGTCACCCCCCGTACCTCGCAAAAAGATGGGGGGTCCCCGCGGATGACCACGCTCCGTAAGATGCTCCGCGAGGTTCGCTGTAGCGAACCGTGGATTTTTTGGGGAAGCGATGGGGAGACGCAATGGACGCCGCACAGCAGGAAGCCACCGCCAGAGCGCGGGAGCTGCAGCGGAACTGGTATGGAGAGCCGTTGGGGGCGCTCTTCCGTAAGCTCATCGACGACCTGGGGCTCAACCAGGCACGTCTCGCGGCGGTCCTCGGACTGTCCGCGCCCATGCTGTCGCAGTTGATGAGCGGACAGCGGGCGAAGATCGGCAACCCGGCCGTGGTCCAGCGGGTGCAGCTGCTGCAGGACCTGGCGGCGCAGGTCGCGGACGGCAGCGTGAGCGCGGCCGAGGCGACCGAGCGCATGGACGAGATCAAGAAGTCCCAGGGGGGCTCGGTGCTCAGCAACACTACGCAGACGACGAGCGGTTCGGGTGCGCCTACGGTCAGGCGGGTGGTCCGTGAGATCCAGTCGCTGCTGCGCTCGGTGGCCGCCGCCGGCGACATCATCGACGCGGCCGACACACTGACTCCGACCCATCCCGAGCTGGCGGAGTTCCTCCGGGTCTACGGCGCCGGCCGCACCTCGGACGCGGTCACGCACTACCAGTCGCACCAGAGCTAGCCACGGCCCGGTACACCGGAGGGGGTCCGGTGAACCGGGCGGGGCACGGCTCTGGGCCAAGGGGGTCACGCGAGAGGGTCGTATCGCTCATCGCGGGGAAGCAAGGGGGGTGGCAGGGGGGACCAGAGGGGGAGGGCTATGGGTAGTCATGGGTGAGGTCTTCGCAGGCCGGTACGAGCTGGCCGACCCGATCGGTCACGGCGGAGTGGGTGCCGTCTGGCGCGCCTGGGACCACCGGCGCAAGCGTTATGTGGCCGCCAAGGTGCTCCAGCAGAGCGACGCCCACGCGCTCCTGCGCTTCGTGCGGGAGCAGGCGCTGCGCATCGACCACCCCCATGTCCTGGCCCCGGCCAGCTGGGCCGCCGACGACGACAAGGTCCTGTTCACCATGGACCTGGTCGCCGGTGGCTCGCTGGTCCACCTCGTCGGGGACTACGGCCCCCTGCCCCCGGCTTTCGTCTGCACGCTTCTCGATCAGCTCCTCTCCGGCCTCGCCGCGGTGCACGCCGAGGGCGTGGTCCACCGGGACATCAAGCCCGCGAACATCCTGCTGGAGGCCACCGGCACGGCCCGCCCGCGCCTCCGTCTCTCCGACTTCGGCATCGCCATGCGACTCGGCGAGGCCCGGCTGACCGAGACCAACCTCGTGGTCGGCACGCCGGGTTACATAGCACCCGAGCAACTCCTGGGCGCGGAGCCCGACTTCACGGCCGATCTGTTCGCCGTCGGCCTGGTCGCCCTGTTCCTTCTGGAAGGCGCCAAGCCGGACGCCAAGGCGCTCGTCCAGCACTTCGCCGAACACGGCACCCCAGGAGCCCCCAAAGGCATCCCCGACCCCCTGTGGCAGGTCGTCGCCACCCTCCTTCAGCCCGACCCCCGGTCCCGCTTCCGCACGGCCACGGGCGCCCGCAAGGCCCTCGCCCACGCCATGGAACTGCTCCCGGAGCCGGGCATCGACGACGAGTCGATCGAGATCTTCGACCAACTTGGGCCGCTGCCATCGGGGTTCGGGCCCGGGGGTCCGGTAGGGGTGGCGTCGGGGGCCGATACGGCGAGAGGAGCGGCGGGGACGGCGGAGAGGGGAGCGAGGGCCGCCGGGGGTTCGGTGGCGGCCGTCGATTCGGAGGCAGGCGCGGAATCGGGGGCAGCCGCGGATCCGGCCGCGTTGACAGGGACGAGTTCGGGATCGGATACGGCGGCGGGAACGGGGCCGGTTTCAGAGGTGGCCGCCCCGACGGGTTACGGCCCGGCGCCGGAGGCCGCTTCCGGTACGGCGCAGGAGGCCGCTACAGGTACGGCGGCCGGCGCGGACCTCACCTCGGCGGCCGGAGCCCGGGCAGCCGGTAGCGCGGACGCTCCCCCGGTCACCTCCACCGGCTCTGACGGCTCCCCCTCGGCCCCGGCCGGCATGTCCGACACCGGCAGCTTCCGGCTCCCGCCACCCGAGACGCCGGTACCGCCCACCCCATACGCGGAGTCGCCGCAGCCGACACCGCCGTACCCGCCATACGCCCAGCAGCCACAACGGCAGCCGCGACCGCCAGCCACCCCCTGGCCACCCGCACAACCCCTGCCCCCGGCCCAGCCGGATGCCGACACCTCCACCACGGCCACGTACACCGCTCGCGACCCGCAGCCCCCGCGGCCGTCGGTGCGTACCCACGGCCGCCGTCGGCGGCGGGTGCGTCGGTCCGGGCCGCCGGCGAAGGCCGCCGTGCCCATCCTGCTGCTGGCGCTGGCCTGTTACGCCGTGGGTTTCTGGGCGTTGACCCGGATCTGAGCGCGGCGGGCGGTCAGGGTCCACACGCCCAGGACCAGGAGCAGGGCCGTGCCCGTGCCGATCCCGCCGGCCGCGAGCGCTCGCATCGCCGTGTCGTCGTCGCCGGCCGCCGCCATCAGGCCGCCCTGGTCCGACGGTGCGTCGAAGACGCCCTTCGGGACGGGTGAACCGGCGTAGTGCGGGCCGGAGTTCGGGGTGCCGTCGACGCGGACCCGGAGGGTCACGTCGTAGGGCCCCTTCCCGAACGTGTCCGCGGTCTGCCCGCTGAGGTGGACGACGAGGTAGTAGGCGCCGGCGAAGCGGACGGAGGTCTCCTCACCGGAGATGGCGTACCGGTTGGCGTACGCCACGGGTGGCAGGGGGTCGAGGGAGGACGACTTCTGGGTGCCGTCGTAGCCGAGGGAGACGTCATCGACGTAGCCGCGGACCGGGTTGTAGAGGGAGAGGTTGAGCGCGGCGCTGACGTAGCCGTGGGTACCGCCGCTGGTGCTGCCCAGGTCGACGGTGGCGTGCAGTTGCTGTCCCCAGTCGACCGGGACCGCGTAGTAGAGGGTCTGGCCGGGGGTGATGCCGGTCTGCCAGACGCCGTCGCCCAGTGTGCGGGCCGTGGTGAAGCCGGCGCCCGCGGTGCGGCGGCGGGGGTCGCCGGTGAGCGGCTCGGGGGACGCGGAGTTCCAGGTCCCGGGGGCGGTGGTGGCGCCGGCCTTGGCCAGGCCGGGTTCGACGACGGGGGCGATCTCCAGGTCCCAGCTGTCCGGGGACGTGGTCTGCGAGCCGGACACGAGGCGCTCGACGACCACGTAGTACGTGCCGGCGTCCTGGCACAGCGCCTTGCCCGCCTCCCGCCGTCCCAGCGCCGTGACCGGGCGGGCGCTCAGCCCGGCGCCGAAGCGGGCGCCGTCGTAGCCGCAGGAGACACCGTTGGCGTCCTCGATCGAGACCCCGATGCCGTCGCTGGCGGAGACGGTGGCGTCGGTCGGCGGGACCGCGGTCACGGGGACGTAGGACGTGGTGCCGGCGGCGAGTTCGAGGCGGTAGTACAGCCGGCCCTTCTCCGGCAGGGAACTGCCGTAGGTCGTGCCGGGTTCCAGCGGTACGGCATTCGCGGTGCTTGTCGCTCCGGTGATCGCGCGAGCGTCCGGGGCAAACGCGTAGCCGCTGCCGTCGTCCGCCGCAACCGGAGGGACCGGCAGCAGTGCCGTCAGTGCGAGTGCGGCCGTCACGGCGATGCCCCGCCACCCCGTCGTACGCCACTGCCGTATCACGCGCGCCCCCAGCCGTCGCTCGCCAGCCGTCGAACCCCCTGGACTGGCCCATACTGCCGCGCGCGGTCCCGCGCCACCCCGGCAATCCGTACGACCGTCCGAAACAGCCCGTCTCGCATCAGCCGCCGGGCAACGCAAAACCCCGACCGCGAGGCGGCCGGGGTCTCAGTCTCAGTGTCGTCCGTTGTCGGTACTCACGAACCCGTGGGCACGGAGTCAGTCGCCTCCGTCCACAGATCCTGCTCGGCGCGATCCGCCTGGATCTGGCGGTACACGAGGAGCCCGCCGATGGCGGCCAGTGCGACCAGGAGAAGCTTCTTCACCGCGCGACCTCGTCTCTTCCTTGACGTAGGGGACCTCTGGCGCCCGACTATACACACCGACCGATATCGATCGGTGACCTGGCATCCGGCCCCAACTCCGGCTCACGACAAGGCGTTGTGCAGGGCGTTGCAGCAGGCCGGGCCGTTCTGATCGGAGGGTGATCACACCCTCACGGACGGTGATTTGCTCCCTCTTGCCTGCTTTCAGGGGTCTTTCTTCTGATTTTTCCCACCTCATGCGCCCATCCGTGTGGTGTTCATCGGAACATCGACGCGCCACAGGTCGAGGTCCCCCACTTCGCGACCCCCATACACATCATGAGGAAAGTACGCAAATCGCCCAACCCGAAAGTGAGGGGCCATGGCCCGGAACGCCAAGGTCATGAAGTTGTGGACCGCCATCGTCACCGCCTTCCTCGCGCTGTGCACGGCGCTCGGACTCGTCTCCGCCACCGCCGCCGCCGCAGCACCGCAGACCGAGACCCCGCTCAAGAGCAGCGGCGACGACCACAGCCCCACCGGCCGGGTGACGATCCCGGCACAGACCCACTGGCTCTGGTCCCATGCCAGGTCCCTGCCCCCCACGATGAAGCAGCGCATCCGGGCCGAGGCCCACGGCAAGACCCCCAGCTGCCGCCAGCGCCCCCTGAACACGACCGAGTCGGAGACCCCGGCCGATCCCCCCGCGGCACCCCTCGACTGCTGATCCTGCACAGAAGACTCAGACGCAACGGCGCAAGGGCGACTTGCGTACGTACCAGCGCCTACTGCGACACAGATCCGCGACCGGGAGCCGGCCGCGGGTCTTCGCATGTCCACACGCGACTCTGCAACTCCTCTTAAGGAGTCATAGGCTGAACCCGTGCCCAAGGCGTACGAGGAGATCGCCGACGACCTCCGCCGCTCCATCAGGAACGGCGAGCCCAAGCCCGGTGCGCGGCTGCCCTCCGAACCGGAGCTGGCCCGGCACTACGGCCGGAGCGTGCCCACGATCCAGAACGCACTTCGGCTGCTGAGCGCGGAGGGCCTGATCGACAAGCGGCACGGCAGCGGCACCTTCGTGCGCAGGCCACGCACCCGCGCGATCCGTGACAACACCCGGCACCAATGGGAGAAGAACCGCGCCAGGATGCCGGAGGCCAGCCGGGCCGCGACGGGCGCGACCGAGCACGAGACCGGGCTGGTCCTCGACGACCTGGTCTTCTTCGCCCGGTACCGCGAGCTGATCGCGCCCAGCGACCTCGCCGACGCGTTCGGGGTGCCGGAGGGAACCGTGCTCCTGGAACGCACCTACCGGACCCGGTACTCGGCCGAGTCCGCCCCCTTCAGCCTGGTGAGCTCCTATCTCGTCCGGGACATGATCGCGGCCAACCCGGCTCTTCTGGACGAGACCAGGGAACCCTGGCCGGGCGGCACCCAGCACCAGCTCCACACCGTCGGCATCGAGGTCGACCGCGTGGAGGAACGCTTCACCGCCCGCCCGCCCACGCCCGAGGAGGCCCGGGAGCTGGACCTGCCGGCCGGCACCTCGGTGATCCTGCTGCGCAAGACGTCGTACGACATCCACGACCGCATCGTGGACATCTCCGTCGTCACGCTCCCCGGTGACCGCACGGAACTGCTCTTCACCACGCACCTGGAAAGGTGGTGAGCGCTGCCGTGAGCCGGCGCGTCACCGTCGTCACCGCGGTCCACGCGCCGTCGGCCCGTTTCCTGCCGGAGGCGTACAAGTCGCTGTGCGAGCAGCGGCTGCCGGACGGCTGGGACTGGCAGTGGCTGATCCAGGAGGACGGCCACAGCGACGAGGTCCGCCCGTACGTCCCCGACGACGCCCGGGTGTCGTTCCGGCAGGGCCGCACCGGCGGTCCCGGGGTCGCCCGCACCATCGCGCTCGCCCGGGCCGAGGGGTCGTACGTCAAGATCCTCGACGCCGACGACCAGCTCACGCCGGGCACGCTGGCCCGCGATCTTGCCGTGCTGGAGGCCCACCCGGCAGTCGGCTGGGCCACCTCACGCGTCCTCGACCTGCTGCCCGACGGCTCCACTGCCGGCTTCCCCGGCGACCCGGAGGAAGGGCCGATCGAGCGCGGGGCCGTGCTCGACTTCTGGACGGCGAACGACTTCCGCGCCCCGGTGCACCCGGCCAGCCTCTTCGTCCGCCGCGAACTGCTGCTCGCCCTGGGTGGCTGGATGGCGCTGCCCGCCTCCGAGGACACCGGGCTGCTGCTCGCGCTGAACGCGGTGAGCCGGGGCTGGTTCTCGGCGGAGACCGGGCTGCTCTACCGCAAGTGGGCGGGCCAGGTCACCGGCCAGGCCGCCCATACCGACCCCGCCGAACGGCACGCCAGGATGACGGTCGTGGCGGCGCGGGCGCGGGCACTGGCGGAGTTCGGCTGGCGGTACCCGGCGGCCGGCTAGCTGGAGGTACCGGGCGGCGGCTGGAGGACCCACGTATCCGGCCGCCTGCTGGAGCGCGACCGCGTCGGTCCGTGAGCTCCGGGCCGCCCACACGGCCAGAGGGTGGGTGCGTGCCCGGGCCCGGGAGAAGCCCGGGCCGCTCACACGGCTCAAGGACGACCGCGTGGCCGGTGAGAACACGAGGCCGCCCACACGCCTAGAGCGTGGGAGCGTCGATCCGTGAGAACACCAGGTCGCTCTCCTCGGTCACCGGCCGGTCCCAGCGGACCGGAGTCACCGGCTCACCGTGCAGCGCCCGGGGGTAGCTGTCGGCCGCGTAGCTGTTGGCGAGCCGGTAGACGTGGTAGCCGGCGTCGGTCATGGTGCGCAGCAGGTCGTCCGCCGAATCACCCAGCTGGGCCATGCGGTCCGGGGTGACCTCGACGGTGATCTCGGCGTCCGGACGCAGTTTCTCCAGCAGCGGAGCGAGCCCCCGCACCACCGCGCCCTCGGCGCCCTCCACGTCGATCTTGATGACCCGCGCGGTCTCGGTCTCCTGCGGCCGGAGCAGCTCGGGCAGCGGCACGGCCTCGATGTCGAAGCTGGACTCGGCCGGACCGTCCCACGGAACGATGCTGTTGGCGCCCATGTTGCGGGAGCTGGCGAGCACGAAGGTCAGCGTGCGGTGGGCGTCGGAGACGGCGGCGTTGACCGCCCGGATGTTGCGGCAGCCGTTGAGCGCGCTCTGCTGTTCGAGGCGGCGGTGGAAGGCGGGGGAGGCCTCGACGGCCACGACCCGGCCCTGCTCCCCGACCAGCTGGGAGGCGAGGACGCTGAAGACGCCGATGTTGGCGCCGACGTCGACGAAGCAGTCCCCCGGCGCCAGCCGGCCGCGCAGCCAGCGGGTCATGTGCGGCTCCCACACCCCGAAGAGGTAGAGGTAGCGCTGGATGAGGTCCTGGGTGTCGACCGCGAACCGGGCGCCGGAGCGCGTCTCGACGACCCGCCGGCGAGGGTGGTCGCGCAGGTAGGGGTTGAGCGCGCGGGCGGCGAGGGTCTTGCCCCAGGGGGCCGGGAAGTCGCGGACGTAGCGGCGGCCGAGTGTGGCCAGGAGTTCCGCGAGTTCCGTGCCGGTGGTGCTCATCCGCTAGTCGTTGACCCTTTTGCCATTGATCCGGATCGCCTGGGACGGGCAGCGTTCGGCGATGTCCCGGATCAGCTCGTCGTCCCCGGGCTCCTCCTGTCCGGGCAGGACGAAACCGTACCCGCCCTCGAAGCCGAACACAGCGGGTGCCCGGAAGGCACACTCACCCGACCCATAACAGACATCGGCGTCGACGGATACCTTCATGGGAAGTCCCCTGCCCACCGGGCGGCCCGCTGAATCGGCCGGCGTCACCAAAGGGGCTACGTGGCGAGGCTGAGCGGCGACACCAAGTTGCGGGGCTACGGGACGGGCTACCTGGCGGGCCACGTGGCGGGGCTATGTGAGGGGCAGCTTCTTCGCGATGTGCTGGCAGAGCTGGTCCCTGGACGCGGCGCTGGGGCTGTTCCTCTGACCGCCCGTTCTCTCGCCCGTTCTTGAACGCGGTGGCCGACGACTCTTGAACGCGGTGGCCGACGACGCGGCTGAACGCGCGGTCCAGGCGGCGCGTACAGCCAGCTGGATGCGGTACTGAAGACGCATCCGCACCACGCGCCGGGCGCCTCACCGACCCACGGTGCACGGAGAGCCCGTGCCGTTCGGCACCGGTCCCTCCCCACGTGGGGACCGGTGCCGAACGGCGCGGGTGGCCTCAAGCCCCGAAGGGCCCGCCCAGTCGAGCGAGAGCAGTGGGTGTCGTCGCGCCACTCCGGCGGGTAATCGCCGGTGGAACCTGACCGAGAACATGCGGTGCCGTGAACTGTCTCTGCGGACGCTTGGCTGGTCGGCCTGCCGGGCGACGCCCGATTACCGCGTTGCTGCGGCGAAATCCTGCCAGCCGAGGTGCACACCTGAGGAGGCCATGACGTCCGGTCCAGAGCTTCGCCGCAGGTCAGCCGTATAAAGTGAGTTTTCCGGTCCGGATGTTCAGCAGCGGGGGAAGTAAGGGGTGGAGAGCCTTGGGTCCCGACGCAGGGGCACGCACAGCCTTCGCGGAACGTCTCGCGCTGCTGTACAAGGAGGCCGGCAATCCTCCGCTCAAACGCGTCGCCGAGGCGGTCGACCGGCTGCATCGCGTCGATGAGCGCGGCCGGCCTGTTCGGGTCTCGGCCCAGCGGATCAGCGACTGGCGACGGGCGAAGAACGTGCCCGCGCAGTTCGCCGCGCTCTCCGCCGTACTCCATGTCCTCATCCCACAGGCCCGGCGTTCCCAGCGGGCGCCGGTCTCCTCCGGGCTGTACGAACTGGCCCAGTGGCAGAAGCTGTGGGAGCGGGCCGTGGCCGATCCGGTCGGCGAGCTGCCCGAGCCGGAGACGACCGAGGAGATGGAAGCGTCACTGCCGGTCGACAGCGTCTGCCCGTACCGGGGCCTGGCCTCCTACCGCCGTGAGGACGCGCGCTGGTTCTTCGGCCGGGAGCGCAGCACCGACGCCCTGGTCGCCCAGCTCCGGTCGGCCGAGACGGGCGGCGGTCTGGTCATGCTGGTCGGCGCCTCGGGGGCGGGAAAGTCCTCGCTGCTGAACGCCGGCCTGGTCACCGCGCTGCAGAACGGCGCCCTGGCAGACGACGAGGACCGCCCGCTCGAGGTCGTGCAACTTGTCCCGGGCGCGGACCCCGTCAAGGAACTGACGCGTCGGATACCCGAGCTGGCCGATCTGCCAGAGCTGGACGCTCCGGAGGCCGTACGGGAAGCGGTCACGGGCTGGGCCCGGCGCGAGGGCGAGGATGTTTCACGTGAAACATGGCCCTCGGGACCCGCTACGGCACGTCCGGTCGTGATCGTGGACCAGTTCGAGGAGACCTTCACCCTCTGCACCGACGAGGCGGACCGGCGTGCCTTCGTCCAGCTCCTGCACGCGGCCAGTACATCCGCCGCTCCGGACGAACCGGCCCCTGCCCTGGTCGTCCTCGGTATCCGTGCCGACTTCTACGAGCAGTGCCTCAGCCATCCCGAACTGGCCGACGCGCTCCAGCACCGGCACATGGTGCTCGGTCCGCTGACCACCGCCGAGCTGCGCGAGGCCGTGACCGCCCCCGCCAAGGCGGTGGGTCTGGAACTCGAGCCCGGCCTCGCCGAGCTGATCGTCCGGGAGGTGAGCGCAGACGGCCCGCGGGGCGCCCATGACGCCGGCGTCCTCCCGCTGCTCTCGCACGCCCTGCTCGCCACCTGGCAGCGTCGCAAGGCGGGCCGCCTGACGCTGGCCGGCTACCGGGCGGCCGGCGGCATCCAGGGCGCCGTCGCCGCGACCGCCGAGCGCGCCTGGGCCGGCCTGGACCCGGCCGCCCGCGCCGCCGCCCGGCTGCTGCTGCTCCGCCTGGTCCGCCTCGGCGAGGACACCCACGCGACCCGCAGGCGCGGCACCCGGCGCCAGCTGGCCGCCGAGTCCGCCGACCCGAACAAGACGGAGGAGTCACTCGAAGCCCTGGTCCGGGCCCGGCTGGTGACCCTGGACGCGGACACCGTGGAGATCACCCACGAGGCGCTGCTGCACGCCTGGCCCCGGCTGCGCGAGTGGCTCGACGAGGACCGCAACGGCAATCTGCTGCGCCAGCGCCTGGAGGAGGACGGCCGGGCCTGGGACGAGTCGGGGCACGACTCCGCGCTGCTGTACCGGGGCTCGCGGCTGGAGCAGGCCCACACCTGGGCGAAGTCGGCCGGGCACACCTTCCTGACCCGTAGCGCGGTGGAGTTCCTGGCGGCCTCGGTACGGCTGCGCCGGCGCACGGTGTGGATCAGCCGAGCCGCGGTGTCGGCGCTGGTCGTGCTGGCGGTGCTGGCCGCCGGCGCCGCCGTGATCGCCCGGCAGCAGCGGGACGACGCGATGTTCGAGCAGGTCGTCGCGGAGGCCGACCGGTTCCAGTACTCGGACCCTGCGCTCTCCGCCCAGCTCGACCTGGTCGCACACGGTCTGCGCCCGGTTGACGAGGGCGCCAACAACCGTCTGATATCCATCGTCAACGCACCGCTGGCCACCCCGGTGCTCGGTCACACCGGCGCCGTCTATCTGACCACCTTCAGCCCCGACGGCAGCCTGCTGGCTACCGCCGCCTACGACCGCACGGTCCGCCTGTGGAACGTGAGCGACCCGACCCGCCCCAAGGCGCTGGGCAAGCCGCTGCTCGGCCATACGAGCTGGGTCTCCAGCGCGGTCTTCAGCCCGGACGGCAGGACCCTGGCCAGCGCCGGCGACGACGGCACCGTACGCCTGTGGAACGTCTCCGACCCCAAGCACCCGGCGTCCCTGGGCGCCCCGCTCAGCGGTCACGACGGCACGGTCTACCTGGTGGCCTTCAGTCCCGACGGCCGCACCCTGGCCGCCGCCGACGAGGACCACACCGTCCGCCTGTGGGACGTGCACAAGCCGCGCCACCCCACGTCACTGGGCACCCTGACCGGCCACACCGAAGCCGTACGCTCCATCGCGTTCAGCCCCGACGGCCACACGCTGGCGGCCGGCAGCGACGACAACACGATCCTCCTGTACGACGTCTCCGACTCCCGGCACCCCGAGCGCGTCGGCACCCCGCTGACCGGGCACTCGGGGACCGTGCACTCCGTGGCCTTCAGCCCGGACGGCCATACCCTCGCGAGCGGCAGCAAGGACGACACCGTACGGCTGTGGGACGTGACGGACCGGGCGCACGCCAAGGCGCTCGGCGGGCCGCTCACCGGCCACACCGGGCCCGTGTGGTCGGTGGCTTTCAGCCCGGACAGCTCGATGCTCGCCGCGGGCAGCGCGGACTCCACGGCCAGCCTGTGGAACGTCGGCAACCCGGCCTTCCCCTCCCAGGTGGGCGAGCCGCTCGCGGGCAGCAGCGGCGAGATGTACGCCGTCGGCTGGAGTCCCGACGGACACACCCTCGCCACCGGCAGCGGCGACGGCAAGGTACGGCTGTGGTCGGTCCCGGCGTCGGACATGATCGGCGTGGCGGGGGCGTTCAGCCCCGACGGCCGCGTCCTGGCCACCGGCGGCGGCGACAGCAGGATGCGGCTGTGGAACATCATGGATCCGGCCCGGCCCACGGCGCTCGGCGAGCCGTTCAGGACCGGGTGGCGGGACCTGCGCTCGATGGTGTTCACCCGCGACGGCCGCACCCTCGTCATCATGACCGGCGAGAACAACGTCAACTGGGTGCAGCTGTGGAACGTCTCCGACCCCGCGCACCCCGCCCGGTACGGCACGCCCGTCAGGCTGAACACCCGGTACGCGGGCGCCGAGGCACTGGCGCTGAGCCCCGACGGTCGCACCGTGGCCGCCGACTACGACGACCGCACGGTCCAACTCCTGGACATCACGGACCCGGCCCGCCCCACTCGGCTCGGCGAGCCCCTCAAGGGCCACACCGGCTATGTCAACGCGCTGGTCTTCAGCCCGGACGGCAAGAGCCTGGCCAGCGGCAGCGCGGACGGCACGGTCCGGCTCTGGAACGTCTCCGCCCGGGCCCACGCCAAGTCCCTGGGCGACCCGCTCAAGGGCCACATGGGGCCCGTCAACACGCTCGCCTACAGCCCCGACGGGGCGACCCTGGCCAGCGGCAGCGACGACGACACGGTCCGCCTCTGGGACGTCTCCGATCCCGCCCGCGCGAGTGGCCTGGGCTCGGCCCTCACCGGCCACACCGAGGCGGTCGTGTCCCTGACCTTCAGCCGCAACGGCAGGATCCTGGCCAGCGGCGGCAACGACAACACGGTCCGCCTCTGGAACGTCTCGTCCCCGTCCTCCGCCCACCCCATCGGCCAGTCCATGAGCCCCAACGCCAAGACGGGCAACTTCCTCTCCTTCAGCCCGAAGAGCAACAGGCTGGGCGTCTCCAGCGGCGCCGGCACGGTCCGCCTGTGGAGCCTGGACGCAGCCGAGGCGGTCAGCCGTATCTGCTCGTCCACCCGGAACGTACTGACCGCGGCGAAGTGGCAGGAGTACCTCCCCCGCCTCGCCTACGACCCGCCCTGCGACGACTGAACCAGCCCTCCGCATGACCGTCTTTGAGTGATCCCGATCACAACTGCTCATGACGGCTGAGAAGTTGACTCCCGTCGCACAGGCCACCTTGTTAGGCTGGCCGCAACCCGGTCGCTGGTGCATCCCCCGTCGCCAGCGGCCGGGCCTTTCCATGTCTCCTCCGCCGAGACGGGCCACCGAGCTGAGCTCCTGAAGCCCCGAGCCATGAACCCCACAAACGCCGAAGGCCCCCGATCCATCCGGACCGGGGGCCTTCGCGCTGGTGGGGCTAACAGGATTTGAACCTGTGGCCTCATCCTTATCAGGGATGCGCTCTAACCAACTGAGCTATAGCCCCGCCGCGCTCTGCGGTATGTGTCCCGCGCGCTGACTCCTGAAGATTAGCGCACGACCGGGGCAGTCCCAAAATCGGTTGTCGGGGGACCGTCGGCAGAGGTTTGAACTCCGGTTACTCGTCCTCGGCCAAGGTCAGCTCGATGCCGCCGACGAAGCCCGCGGAGAGGTTGTAGATGAACGCGCCGAGGGTCGCCAGCGCCGTCGCGAGGACGACGTCGATGACCGCGATGATCGCCGTGAACATCAGGACGTGCGGCAGGGACAGGAACGCCTGGAGGTCGAAGCCGTTCGACTCGTTCGAACCGGTCGCCTCCGAGATCGTTCCGCCGACCGTCGAGAACACGCCCATCGCGTCCAGGACCATCCACAGCACCGCCGCCGCCACGATCGAGCAGAGGCCCAGCGCGATGGAGAGCAGGAAGCTGACCTTCATCACCGACCACGGGTCGGCCTTGGCGACCCGCAGCCGGGCCTTGCGGGTGCGCGGGGCGGTACGCGCACCGGCACCGGTGCGCGGCCGCCGTACCGCCCCCGCGGGCGCCTGCGCAGCCTGCGCCGCCGGGTAGGCCTGCGGCGGGTGGTAGGGCCCGGCGGGCTGCTCCGGGCGCCGTTCCCCGGGCAGCGGGGAGGCGTTCGGCTGCTGCGCGGGCGCCGGCTGGGCGCCCGGTCCGGCCTGGCCTCGGGTGTCGGTCACGGTTCCCCCCTGAGTTCCCTGCGCGTCCGGCGCCGCCCTGACCGCCTTCAGCTGGGTGGTGTGCGTGTCCATCGGCTGCGCACCGCCCTCGGTGGCCCCGCCGGACGCGGCGGAGCCACGGCCGCCGCCGTCCGCGTCCGTACCCGTCGAGGTACCGGCCGATCCGGCGCCCGTGGCTCCGCTCACGATGACTCACTCCTCGTGCTACTCGGCCGAGGGCGCCTCACCCTCGTCCGTACCGCTGGTCGCGACACCCTCGGCGGACTCGTCCACGGCGATGTCACCGCCGACTTCCTCCGCCTCGCTGCCGGCCTCGGCGTTACGTGCGATACCGACGACGGCATCGCGCTTGCCCAGGTTGATCAGTTGGACGCCCATGGTGTCACGGCCCGTCTCCCTGACCCCGCTGACTCGCGTACGAATCACACCGCCGGACAGGGAGATGGCGAGGATCTCGTCGTTCTCCTCGACGATCAACGCGCCGACGAGGGAACCCCGGTCCTCCACGATCTTGGCGGCCTTGATACCGAGGCCGCCGCGGCCCTGGACGCGGTACTCGTCGACACGGGTCCGCTTCGCGTACCCCCCGTCGGTGGCAGTGAACACGAACGTACCGGGTCGAACAACATTCATCGACAGAAGTTCATCGCCCTCACGGAAACTCATGCCCTTGACACCGGAGGTGGCCCGGCCCATGGGGCGCAGAGTGTCGTCGGAGGCGGTGAACCTGATCGACTGTGCCTTCTTGCTGATCAGAAGCAGATCGTCGTCCGCCGAGACCAGTTCGGCTCCGATCAGTTCGTCGTCGGAACCGTCCTCGCGTTCCCGCAGGTTGATCGCGATGACACCGCCGGAGCGGGGCGAATCGTAATCCTTCAGAGGCGTCTTCTTGACCAGACCGGCCTTGGTGGCGAGCACCAGATAGGGCGCCGCGTCGTAGTCGCGGATGGCGAGGATCTCGGCGATCGCCTCGTCCGGCTGGAAGGCCAGCAGGTTCGCCACGTGCTGACCGCGCGCGTCCCGGCCGGCGTCCGGCAGCTCATAGGCCTTCGCCCGGTACACCCGGCCCTTGTTGGTGAAGAACAGCAGCCAGTGATGGGTGGTCGAGACGAAGAAGTGGTCGACGATGTCGTCTTCCTTGAGCTTCGCCCCGCGTACGCCCTTGCCGCCGCGCTTCTGCGCCCGGTAGTCGTCCGTCTTGGTCCGCTTGACGTACCCGCCGCGCGTCACCGTGACGACGATGTCCTCCTCGGCGATCAGGTCCTCGATGGACATGTCACCGTCGTAAGGCACCAGCATGGTCTTGCGGTCGTCGCCGTACTTCTCGACGATCGCGGCCAGCTCCTCGCTGACGATGCCGCGCTGGCGGACCGGCGAGGCCAGGATCGCGTTGTACTCGGTGATCTTCGCCTGCAGCTCGTCGTGCTCCTGGATGATCTTCCGGCGCTCCAGGGCGGCCAGTCGGCGCAGCTGCATCTCGAGGATGGCGTTGGCCTGGATCTCGTCGATCTCCAGGAGCCCCATCAGGCCCGTACGCGCGATCTCGACCGTGTCACTGGCCCGGATCAGCGCGATGACCTCGTCGATGGCGTCCAGCGCCTTCAGCAGACCGCGCAGGATGTGCGCCCGCTCCTCGGCCTTGCGCAGCCGGAAGCGCGTACGGCGGACGATGACCTCGATCTGGTGCGTCACCCAGTGCCGGATGAACGCGTCGAGAGAGAGCGTGCGCGGCACACCGTCGACCAGCGCCAGCATGTTGGCGCCGAAGTTCGACTGCAGATCGGTGTGCTTGTAGAGGTTGTTCAGGACGACCTTGGCGACCGCGTCCCGCTTCAGCACGATGACCAGACGCTGACCGGTACGCGACGACGTCTCGTCCCGGACGTCCGCGATACCGCCGACCCTGCCGTCCTTCACCAGGTCGGCGATCTTCTGCGCCAGGTTGTCGGGGTTGGTCTGGTAAGGCAGTTCCGTGACCACCAGGCACTGGCGGCCCTGGATCTCCTCGACCTCGACGACCGCGCGCATGGTGATCGAGCCGCGGCCCGTGCGGTAGGCCTCCTCGATGCCCTTACGGCCGACGACGAGCGCGCCGGTCGGGAAGTCGGGGCCCTTGATCCGCTCGATCAGCGCGTCCAGGAGCTCCTCGTGCGAGGCCTCCGGGTTCTCCAGGTACCACTGGGCGCCGGCCGCGACCTCGCGCAGGTTGTGCGGCGGAATGTTGGTCGCCATACCGACCGCGATCCCGGCCGAGCCGTTGATCAGCAGGTTCGGGAAGCGGGCCGGCAGGACGGTCGGCTCCTGGGAACGGCCGTCGTAGTTGTCCGTGAAGTCGACGGTCTCCTCGTCGATGTCGCGGACCATCTCCATCGACAGCGGCGCCAGCTTGCACTCGGTGTACCGCATCGCCGCCGCCGGGTCGTTGCCCGGGGAGCCGAAGTTGCCGTTGGAGTCGACGAGCGGCATGCGCATCGACCAGGGCTGGGCGAGGCGCACCAGGGCGTCGTAGATCGAAGAGTCGCCGTGCGGGTGGTAGTTGCCCATGACGTCGCCGACGACACGGGCGCACTTGTAGAAGCCGCGGTCGGGACGGTAGCCGCCGTCGTACATGGCGTACAGCACGCGGCGGTGGACGGGCTTGAGACCGTCCCGGACGTCCGGCAGCGCACGGGACACGATGACGGACATCGCGTAGTCCAGGTACGAGCGCTGCATCTCCGTCTCGAGCCCGACGGGCTCGACACGCATCGCGAGTTCGCCGCCCTCTTCAGGGGTGACGGGAGTGTTCTCGTCGGTCATTGCTGGTGAATATCCTTCCCTGTGCGGTCAGCTGAGACCGACTCAGATGTCGAGGAAGCGGACGTCCTTGGCGTTGCGCTGGATGAACGCGCGGCGGGCCTCGACGTCCTCGCCCATCAGGACCGAGAACAGGTCGTCGGCCTGGGCGGCGTCGTCGAGCGTGACCTGACCGAGGACCCGGTGCTCCTGGTCCATGGTCGTGATGCGCAGCTCCTCGGCGTTCATCTCGCCGAGACCCTTGAAGCGCTGGATCGAGTCCTCGCGGACGCGCTTGCCGCGCTGCCGGCCCATTTCGAGGAGCGCGTCGCGCTCACGGTCCGAGTACGCGTACTCCATGTCGTCCCGGCCCCACTTGATCTTGTACAGCGGCGGGCGGGAGAGGTACACGTGCCCGGCCTCGACCAGCGGCCGCATGAAACGGAACAGGAAGGTCAGCAGCAGGGTGCTGATGTGCTGGCCGTCGACGTCGGCGTCCGCCATCAGAATGATCTTGTGATAGCGGAGCTTCGAGATGTCGAAGTCCTCGTGCACACCGGTGCCGAACGCGGAGATCAGCGCCTGGATCTCCTGGTTCTGCAGGATCTTGTCGAGCCTGGCCTTCTCGACGTTGAGGATCTTGCCCCGGATCGGGAGGATCGCCTGGTACTGCGGGTTGCGGCCGGACTTGGCCGAGCCGCCGGCGGAGTCACCCTCGACGATGAAGATCTCGCACTTCGTGGGGTCGTTCGACTGGCAGTCGGAGAGCTTGCCCGGCAGAGACGCGCTCTCCAGGAGGCCCTTGCGGCGGGTCAGGTCACGGGCCTTGCGGGCCGCCACGCGCGCGGTGGCCGCCTGGATGCCCTTGCGGATGATGTCCGCCGCCTCGACCGGGTTGCGGTCCAGCCAGTCGTTGAGGTGCTCGTAGACCGCCCTCTGCACGAAGGTCTTGGCCTCCGTGTTGCCCAGCTTGGTCTTCGTCTGGCCCTCGAACTGCGGCTCGCTCAGCTTGACCGAGATGATCGCGGTCAGACCCTCGCGGATGTCGTCACCGGTGAGGTTGTCGTCCTTCTCGCGAAGCAGCTTCTTGTCGCGCGCGTACTTGTTGATCAGGCTCGTCAGGGCCGCGCGGAAACCCTCCTCGTGGGTGCCGCCCTCATGCGTGTGGATGATGTTGGCGAACGAGTACACGCCCTCGCTGTAGCCGCTGTTCCACTGCATGGCGACCTCGAGGGACAGGCTCTTGTCCCTGTCCTCGGCCTCCAGGTCGATGATCGTGGGGTGCACCACGTCTCCCTTGCGGGAGTTGAGGTACTTCACGAAGTCGACGATGCCGCCCTCGTAGTGGTACGTGACCGTCTTGACCTCGGCCTTCTCGTCCGCACCCGCCTCGTCGGCACCGGCGACGGCCTTCGCCGACTCGCGCTCGTCGGTGAGCCGGATCGTCAGGCCCTTGTTGAGGAAGGCCATCTCCTGGAAGCGCCGCGACAGCGTCTCGAAGGAGTACTCGGTGGTCTCGAAGATGTCCGGGTCCGCCCAGAACGTGACCGAGGTGCCGGTCTCGCTCGTCTCCTCGTGCCTCACCAGCGGAGCCGTCGGGACGCCCAGCTTGTAGTCCTGTGTCCAGCGGTAGCCGTCGGTCTTGATCTCGACGGACACCTTGGACGACAGCGCGTTCACGACGGACACACCCACGCCGTGCAGACCGCCGGAGACGGCGTAACCACCGCCGCCGAACTTGCCGCCCGCGTGCAGCACGGTCAGCACGACCTCGACGGCCGGCTTGCCCTCGGACGCCACGATGCCGACGGGGATGCCACGGCCGTTGTCGACGACACGCACGCCGCCGTCGGCCAGGATCGTCACGTCGATCGTGTCCGCGTAGCCCGCCAGAGCCTCGTCGACGGAGTTGTCCACGACCTCGTACACGAGGTGGTGCAGGCCGCGCTCGCCGGTAGAGCCGATGTACATACCGGGTCGCTTGCGGACCGCGTCCAGCCCTTCGAGCACAGTGATGGCGCTGGCGTCGTAGGAGGCGGTGACCTCACCGTTCGCGCCGGCGTCGGTGGACGGGATGTTCTCGTTGGGGTTGCCGGAATCGGCCACGAAGCGCCCTTTCTGGCACAGCACGAGCCGGGCTCGTCGGCGGGTTGCCGGAGCGGCTGCGGCATGTTGCGTTGGTAAGCCTTGATCAGCGTTGCTCAGCTTTTCCCGGACGGTCCCCACGTTGGGGGCGGGATTGTCTCCCAGTCTACCGGTAGCGCCGACAGTGATGGGGGTTTGCCGGTACCTGAGTCCGCATGTGCCGCCCTGAACCTGCCGTCTCCGACTCCCGATATACGGATGGGGGCTCCAAGAGGCTCACGGAGGCACTCAGCGCTTCCGGCTGTCAACCCTTGGCTACTCCGGGGTCAGATCGCGATTCGCAACCGCGTCCAGTGGTACGACGATCAGCCGAGGGAACCGTACGACGGCTCCGCGCTCGGCTCATTGCGTGACGGAAGTCACCCGTAGGTATCGCCCGGACCGGTGCTTCCAGGGGCGCGCAGCGGGCCGTAGCGCCGGGGCGGACCGCCGGGATTGAGCACCTTGATCGTCCGTACGGTGCCATGCCCCAGGTCCTCGTTCAGGCGTGCGACCAGCGCGGGCGCGAGATGGCGCAGCTGGGTCGCCCAGGCCGTGGAGTCACACTGCACGACCAGCACCCGCTCGTCCTCGTCGTACCGCTGCGGCACACAGTGCTTGGCCAGGTCCTCGCCGACGATCTGCGGCCACCGGCCCATCACCCCGCCGACCGCGGCCGGTGTCTCCCAGCCCCGCTCGGTGATCAGCCGGTTGATCGCGGAACCCAGCGCCATGGGATCGCGGCCGTCGGCGCGCGCGCCGGAGCGCAGCCCACCGCGCCGCGCCTGCTTCTTCTGCTGCGCCGCGTCGCCACGCGCGCGTGCCGCCTCTTTCGCCGCCCTGAGCGCCACACGCGCTAGGTCGACACCGGAAGGCTCCTTCTTCGGAGCGGGCCCGTCGGTGCTCATACGCGCTCCACCGCCCCGTCAGCCACCGTGTACCGCGCACCGGCGAGGATGTGCGGCACGTCGTCGTCCACAGCGGCGGTGACCAGCACCTGCTCCCCGGGCGCGACCAGCTCCGCCAGCCGCTCCCGGCGCCGGGCGTCCAGCTCGGCAAACACGTCGTCGAGCACCAGCACCGGCTCATTGCCCTCGGCGCGCAGCAGGTCGTACGACGCCAGGCGCAGCGACAGCGCGTACGACCAGGACTCGCCGTGCGAGGCGTACCCCTTGGCGGGCAGCTGCCCGAGCCTGAGGACGAGATCGTCGCGGTGCGGGCCGACGAGCGTGACACCACGCTCGATCTCCTGCTTGCGCGCGTCCGCCAGGGCCGCCATCAGCTGGGTGTGGAGATCCTCACGGGTGTGGGCCTCACCGGGCGCCGACGGCTTGTACTCCAGTGCGATCGGGCCGCCGCCCGGCGCCAGCTGCTCGTAAGCCTTGTCGGCGAGCGGCTGGATCGCGGCGACCAGGTCGAGCCGCTGGGCGAGCAGCTCGGCGCCGGCCCGCGCGAGGTGCTGGTCCCACACGTCCAGCGTCGACAAATCCATGGACCGGCCGCCGTGCCGCCGGGCGAGAGCCGCGGTTTTCAACAGAGTGTTCCGCTGTTTGAGGACACGCTCGTAATCGGACCGCACACCGGCCATCCGCGGCGACCGCGCGGTGATCAGCTCGTCCAGGAAGCGGCGCCGCTCGCCCGGGTCGCCCTTCACCAGCGCGAGGTCCTCGGGTGCGAACAGCACGGTCCGTACGATGCCCAGCACGTCCCGCGGCCTGACCTGCGAGGACCTGTTGATGCGGGCGCGATTGGCCTTGCCGGGGTTGAGCTCCAGCTCGACCAGTTGCTGCCGGTCGCCCTGGCGGACCTGCGCCCGGATGATCGCCCGCTCGGCGCCCATCCGGACGAGGGGGGCGTCGGAGGCGACCCGGTGGCTGCCGAGGGTGGCGAGATAGCCGACGGCCTCCACGAGGTTGGTCTTGCCCTGGCCGTTGGGCCCGACGAAGGCGGTGACGCCCGGGTCGAGCGGGACCTCGACCCGGGCGTAGGAGCGGAAGTCGGTCAGCGACAGATGCGTGACGTGCATGAGTGTTTCGCCGACCTCCCCATGACCTGCTACTTGGTCTCTACGGCATGGCCGCCGAACTGGTTGCGCAGCGCGGCGATCATCTTCATCTGCGGCGAGTCCTCCTGCCGGGAGGCGAACCGCGCGAACAGCGAGGCGGTGATCGCGGGAAGCGGCACCGCGTTGTCTATGGCGGCCTCCACGGTCCACCGGCCCTCGCCGGAGTCCTGCGCGAACCCCTTCAGCCTGTCCAGGTGCTCGTCCTCGGCGAGGGCGTTCACCGCGAGGTCGAGCAGCCAGGAACGGATGACCGTGCCCTCCTGCCAGGAGCGGAAGACCTCGCGCACGTCCGTGACGGAGTCGACCTTCTCCAGGAGCTCCCAGCCCTCAGCGTAGGCCTGCATCATCGCGTACTCGATGCCGTTGTGGACCATCTTCGCGAAGTGGCCCGCGCCCACCTTGCCGGCGTGCACCGAACCGAAGTCGCCCTCGGGCTTGAGCGCGTCGAAGACCGGCCGCACCTTCTCGACGTGCTCGGCGTCGCCGCCGTACATCAGCGCGTAGCCGTTCTCCAGGCCCCAGACACCGCCGGAGACCCCGCAGTCGACGAAGCCGATGCCCTTGGCCGCCAGCTCCTCGGCGTGCTTCTCGTCGTCCGTCCAGCGGGAGTTGCCGCCGTCGACGACCACGTCACCGGGCTCCAGCAACTCGGCCAGCTCGTCGACGGTGGACTGGGTCGGCGCCCCGGCCGGGACCATCACCCACACCACACGGGGCCCGCTGAGCTTGCCCACAAGCTCTTCCAGGCTGTGGACATCGGCGAGGTCCGGGTTGCGGTCGTAGCCGATGACGGTGTGGCCCGCGCGGCGGATCCGCTCGCGCATGTTGCCGCCCATCTTGCCGAGGCCGACGAGACCGAGCTCCATCAGTTGGTTCCTTAGGTTGCGGTGTGGCAGGAGAGGCACTTTCGTGCCGCGTCCGAGCCTAGTCGCGACCCTTTGCGCACAGTTGTGGGCATAGCCGCTCACCTGGGGAAACCCGCCCGGACACAGTGCCGGGTACCCACAGGACGGCACCAGCACTGTGCACAGCTGTGGACAACCTCAGCCGCTCAGCCGCACCGGCATGATCAGGTACTTGTACGCCTCGTCCGCCTCTGCGTCGAGCGCCGGCTTCCCGCTCAGCAGCGCCGGCTTCGTGGACGTCGTGAACGACAGCTGGGCGACCGGCGAGTCGATCGCGCTCAGGCCGTCGAGCAGGAAGGTCGGGTTGAAGGCGATCGAGACGTCGTCGCCCTCCAGCTGCGCGTCAACCCTTTCCACAGCCTGTGCGTCGTCGCTCGAACCGGCCTCCAGGATCAGCACACCCTGCTCGAAGCTGAGCCGCACCGGGGTGTTCCGCTCGGCCACCAGAGCCACACGCTTGACGGCCTCCACGAAGGGGGCGGTCTCGATCACGGCGACGGAGTTGAACTCCGTCGGGAACAGCGAGCGGTACTTCGGTAGATCACCTTCGAGCAGACGCGTGGTCGTCCGCCGCCCGGCGCCCTCGAAACCGATGAGCCCCTCGCCCGCGCCCGAGCCGGACAGCGCCAGGATCACGCTGTCGCCGCTCGTGAGGGCCTTGGCGGTGTCCAGGAGCGTCTTGGCGGGCACCAGGGCCACCGCGGACGCCTCGGGGTTCTCCGGCTTCCACAGGAACTCCCGGACCGCGAAACGGTAGCGGTCGGTGGAGGCCAGGGTGACCGTGTCGCCCTCGATCTCGATGCGCACACCGGTCAGCACCGGCAGCGTGTCGTCACGCCCGGCGGCGATGGCCACCTGGGAGACGGCGGAGGCGAAGACCTCGCCGGGGACCGTGCCCGTCGCGTTCGGCATCTGCGGCAGGGACGGGTACTCCTCCACCGGCAGGGTGTGCAGCGTGAACCGGGAGGATCCACAGACCACCGTCGCCCGTACACCGTCTGTGGAAATCTCCACCGGCCGGTTGGGCAGGGCACGGCAGATGTCGGCGAGCAGCCGGCCCGAGACCAGGACCGTGCCCTCCTCCTCGACCTCGGTCTCGACGCTGACCCGCGCGGAGACCTCGTAGTCGAAGCTGGACAGGCTCAGCTGGCCGTCCTCGGCCTTCAGGAGCAGGCCTGCGAGGACCGGCGCCGGCGGACGGGCCGGGAGGCTGCGAGCCGCCCAGGCCACTGCCTCCGCGAGTACGTCGCGTTCCACCCGGATCTTCACCGTAAGCCCGCCTCCTGCTGTTGCCGGGGCTTCTCGCCCTGCTGTGTCTTCGTCGTCTGACTCGGTGTCGTGAGCCCCGCGGAGGGGAAGAACACCGGGGACCAGTCTGACGCACCGCACTGACAGCTGGTGCCTCTCGGGGTCAAGTCGTGACGAGGCGCGGTCAGAGGCCGAAGAGCGAGTTGTGCACAGGGCCCTCTTCGAAGCGGATTCCCAGCTCTCTCTAGTTGTCAGTAGTAGTAGGGGCTGTGGATACCGTGGATAACCCCGTTTGCCCAGCTCAGCGGCCAGATTTTGTCCACTGCCCCTGTGGGTACGACCGGTGGACAACTAGGTGTCTCTGTGGAGAACAGAAAGTTCTGCACACACGGTGCACAGCCTGAGGCCACTTCTCCCCAGCGCCGTCCCCAGGTTTCCCCACCTTTCCCACAGCCCGACCCGGCAGCTTCGTGTGACGGCTTTCACTCGACACGGTGAGAAGGCGCGTCGCGTTGCCGAACAGTGGACAGCGGTGTGGAGAAGCTGGGGATCGCTGGGGACAACCACCCCTCAGCCTGTGGGCTCCCGGTGGACAACTTCATGCACAGCCTGTGGATCCCTTCCCCGTCCACAGGCTGTGGAGATCCGTTGTCCACGATTCCACAGCCCCCTGATCTGGCCTGATGTTCTTTCAGCCGCCAGGCTGTGGACGACGTTCGGGACAACTTCACAGTCCCCAGGGTGTGGACGCAAGAAAGTCGGCAAATCTGTGGAGGACGGCCGTAACCGGGCCGGTATTCGAACAGCGGGCCTTGCTGGAGCGCTCCGTCAGGAGCGTGAGGCTGCATCGATGTGGGTCCGCCGCGTGGGCGCGATCAGCCGCCAACGACCCGCAGCGGTCCACTCCCGCACCACGCCAGGACGCCAAAGGGCGCCCCCGGGATCTCTCCCGAGGGCGCCCTGAGCGCCGTAAAACCGTCGACTACCCGTTCTTGATCCGGTTCGTCAGCTCGGTCACCTGGTTGTAGATCGACCGCCGCTCAGCCATCAACGCCCGGATCTTCCGGTCGGCGTGCATCACGGTCGTATGGTCCCGGTTGCCGAACTGCGCCCCGATCTTCGGCAGCGACAGGTCCGTGAGCTCCCGGCACAGATACATGGCGATCTGCCGCGCCGTGACCAGCTGCCGGCCGCGCGAACTGCCGCACAGGTCCTCGACCGTGAGGCCGAAGTAGTCGGCGGTCGCCGCCATGATCGCCGTCGCGCTGATCTC
Organism: Streptomyces sp. NPDC005866; assembly: GCF_040629895.1. Taxonomy (NCBI): domain Bacteria; kingdom Bacillati; phylum Actinomycetota; class Actinomycetes; order Kitasatosporales; family Streptomycetaceae; genus Streptomyces; species Streptomyces sp. NPDC005866. The sequence continues at coordinate 319,850 of NZ_JBEXWP010000003.1, read as the reverse complement.
CGGCGTCGAGTCCTGGCCCCCGGGGATCAGGTCCTTGAGGACGATCTCCGTCAGCCCCAGGTCCACCGGCTGCCGGTTGAGCGACGCGAACGCCGTCACCCGGATCAGCGCGCCCTCCAGCTCACGGATGTTGCGCGAGATGCGGGAGGCGATGAACTCCAGCACCTCCGGCGGCGCGTTCAACTGCTCCTGCACCGCCTTCTTGCGGAGGATCGCGATGCGCGTCTCCAGTTCCGGCGGCTGGACGTCGGTGATCAGACCCCACTCGAAACGGTTCCGCAGCCGGTCCTCAAGGGTGACCAGCTGCTTGGGCGGCCGGTCGCTGGAGAGCACGATCTGCTTGTTCGCGTTGTGGAGCGTGTTGAAGGTATGGAAGAACTCCTCCTGCGTCGACTCCTTGTCCGCGAGGAACTGGATGTCGTCGACGAGCAGGATGTCCATCTCGCGGTAGCGCTTGCGGAAGCTGTCGCCCTTGCCGTCGCGGATCGAGTTGATGAACTCGTTGGTGAACTCCTCCGAGCTCACATAGCGCACCCGCGTGCCCGGGTAGAGGCTCCGCGCGTAGTGCCCGATCGCATGCAGCAGGTGCGTCTTGCCGAGCCCCGACTCCCCATAGATGAAGAGGGGGTTGTAGGCCTTCGCGGGCGCCTCGGCGACGGCCACCGCGGCCGCGTGCGCGAAGCGGTTGGACGCGCCGATGACGAACGTGTCGAAGAGGTATTTGGGGTTCAGGCGGGCGGTCGGCTCGCCAGGACCCGGCGCCGGCGCGGGCTTGGCGCCCAGCGGCCCGGGCGCGCCGGTGGCCGGCACGTTCGGCAGGTCCGGGCGTCCCGGCCCGCCCCGGCGGCCGTGGCGGCCCTGGCCCGGTCCGCCCTGGGGCTCGGGGCGGCCGGAGTCCCGCTGGTCATAGTCGGAACGGTCGTAGTCGGACCGGTCATAGTCGGAACGGTCGTAGTCGGAACGCGCCGGTTCGTACTCCGCGCGCTGCTGTTCGTACGGCTGACGGTCCATCGGCTGCTGGGGCCGGTACTCCTGGGGGTAGGAGTCGCCGTAACCGTCCGAGCGGTACGCGTCCTGCGACGGCGAGGCATAGGGGTCGCGCTCGGGGAAGCCGAGCCGCGGCTGCTGCCAGCCGTACTCGTCCTGCCCCGCGCGCGGCCAGGCGCCGGGCTCGGGGCGCTGGTACTCGGAGGGGTAGGCCGGGCGCGCAGTGGGAAGCTGATCGGTCCGCGAGGGCGGCAGCTGGTCGCGGCCGCCCTGCTCGGGCAGCGGGTCGGCGCGGTGACGGCCGTACCCGCCTTCGTACTGCGGTGAGGGGAGCTCGGTCTCCTCATAACGCTGTGGCTGCGCGGGGGGCGCCTGCGGGGCCGGGGGTTCGCCCGCGGACTCGTCCACGGTGATCGCGATCCGGATCGGGCGCCCGCACTCACGGCTCAGCGTCTCGCTGACGATCGGCGCGAGACGGCCCTCCAGTACGTTCTTCGCGAATTCGTTCGGTACGGCGAGCAGGGCGGTGTCGGCCACCAGCGCGAGTGGCTGGCAGCGCCGGATCCAGTGTTCGTCCTTCGCCTCCACACCCTGACCGCGGCCCTCACCGAGGAGCTGCTCCAGTACTCGTGGCCACACTGCGGCAAGATCGGCAGGTACGTCAGCCACAGGGCACGCTCTCTCACAGGTCCCACGAACGTGTGGTTCGAGGACGGGTCGGGATGAATATCGGGTCGGGCGGGGATAAAGGAACGAATCGGAGTTCAGCCACGGTAGTCAGCGTGGCGGGTGCGGTTCAAGTTGTTGTCCCCAGCCTGTGGATAGTGTCTCTCGGTCACTGCTGGTTTGACCGAATGGCGTAGCCCCGCGTACCGTAACCAGGTCGAGTTGTCGATGGCTGCTGCCGCCTGCCTCCGATGGGCACAGATCGCTGAAGGTGATCGGGAAGCGGTGCACTCGGGCGTGACGCGAGCTACTCGTGGGCGCACGGTGACAGCCAGGACGGCACCCGCCACCACCGAGTTGATTTCTGGAGCCCCCGAGTGAGCAAGCGCACCTTCCAGCCGAACAACCGTCGTCGCGCCAAGACCCACGGCTTCCGCCTGCGGATGCGCACCCGTGCCGGCCGCGCGATTCTGGCGAACCGCCGCAGCAAGGGTCGCGCCAGCCTGTCCGCCTGATTCTGATCAGGTCATGACGTCGTGCTGCCTACCGAGCATCGGCTGAGGCGGCGCGAGGACTTCGCGACCGCGGTACGACAAGGTCGCCGGGCCGGCCGCCCGTCCCTTGTCGTCCACTTTCGTAGCGGTGCCACGGACCCGCACGCGCCTGGGGAGAGCGCTCCCCCGACGCGTGCGGGTTTCGTCGTGAGCAAGGCAGTGGGTGGCGCGGTCGTGCGCAACAAGGTCAAGCGCAGACTGCGTCACCTGATGCGTGACCGAGTCGCCCTGTTCCCCCCCGGTAGCCTTGTAGTCGTACGAGCGCTGCCCGGAGCGGGCGACGCCGACCATGGACAGCTGGCCCGAGACCTGGACGCCGCCATCGAACGGCTACTGGGAGGGGGCGCGCGATGAAGTACCCACTGCTGGCTCTGATCAAGCTGTACCAGTGGACGATCAGTCCGCTGTTGGGGCCGGTGTGCAAGTACTACCCGTCGTGCTCCCACTACGGTTACACAGCCATCGACCGGCACGGTGCGATCAAGGGGACCGCACTCACCGCCTGGCGCATCCTGCGGTGCAATCCGTGGTCGCTCGGCGGTGTGGATCATGTTCCTCCGCGTAAGCGACCGCGGTGGCACGAAATGCTGCGTGACGCCTGGCGTGCACGCAAGGGCGGGCCCTCCGCCGCCGAACCGGCCACCGGGGAGAAGCTTTCTTCCGAGCTTCCTTCGAGCCCGGCCGCAGAGACTTCGTCCCATGCCCAAGGAGCATGATTAGTGGACACGATTGCCAGCCTCTTCAGCTTCATCACGACACCCGTGTCATGGGTCATCGTCCAGTTCCACTCGGTGTACGGGAAGATCTTCGGTCCCGACACTGGCTGGGCCTGGGGCCTGTCCATCGTGTCTCTGGTGATCCTGATCCGCATCTGCCTGATCCCGCTCTTCGTGAAGCAGATCAAGGCGACCCGGGCCATGCAGACGCTCCAGCCCGAGATGAAGAAGATCCAGGAGCGCTACAAGAACGACAAGCAGCGTCAGTCCGAAGAGATGATGAAGCTGTACAAGGAGTCGGGCACCAACCCGCTCTCCTCGTGCCTTCCCATCCTCGCGCAGTCGCCGTTCTTCTTCGCCCTGTACCACGTGCTCAACGGCATCGCGTCGGGCACGACCATCGGCGTGATCAACCAGAGCCTGCTGCAGAGCGCCCAGAAGGCGCACATCTTCGGGGCTCCCCTCGCTGCCAAGTTCTTCAGCAGCGAGTCTCAGGTCGCCGCGCTGAACGCCTCGCAGACCCATGTCCGGATCGTGACCGCCGTCATGATCGTGCTGATGTCGGCGTCGCAGTTCTACACGCAGCGTCAGCTGATGACGAAGAACGTCGACACCACGGTGAAGACGCCGTTCATGCAGCAGCAGAAGATGCTGATGTACGTCTTCCCGGTCATGTTCGCTGTCTTCGGTGTGAACTTCCCGGTCGGTGTCCTCATCTACTGGCTCACCACCAACGTGTGGACGATGGGCCAGCAGATGTACGTCATCCGCAACAACCCGACCCCGGGTTCCAAGGCGCAGGAGTCCTACCTCGAGCGTCTCACCCATCACGTCACGCACCATGGCAAGGCCCGTCGCCGCAGCGAGAAGACGATCATCAAGGCGATCGTCACCAAGGGCCGCGACCGCAACGAGTTCGAGCGCAAGTTCATCAACTCGCTGACCAAGGCGGGTCTCGTTGCTCAGGCCGACGGCAGTGTGGTGAAGGGCGAGGCTCAGGCCACGGCGGAGAGCGAGGAGGCCACTGCCACGGCCACCGCCAGGCGCCAGCAGCCCAAGCGTCAGAGCAAGGCCCAGCGTCAGTCCGGTGCTACCAAGGCGGCCGGTGAGCCGACGCCGTCCGAGAAGCCGACGCCGTCCGAGAAGACGACGCCGTCCGAGAAGACGACCTCGCTGGAGAAGTCCGACGAGCCGCAGGATGCCAAGCCGCCCGCCCAGCAGTCTCAGAAGGGCGGTGCCAACGGCCGCAGCAGGGCCCAGTCCGGTCAGCGCAAGGGCGGTCCGCAGCGCCCCAAGTCCCCGTCCAAGAAGTAAGAAGGAGCCCATCCCGTGACGGAAGGCACCACCTCCGCCGCTGCCGAGGGTGCAGACACCCTGACCCGCCTGGAGCAGGAGGGCGAGATCGCGGCGGACTACCTCGAGGGTCTGCTGGACATCGCCGATCTCGACGGCGACATCGACATGGACGTCGAGGCCGACCGGGCCTCCGTGTCGATCATCAGCGACTTGGGCACCCGCGACCTGCAGAAGCTGGTCGGCCGTGACGGGGAGGTGCTGGAGGCGCTCCAGGAGCTGACCCGGCTGGCCGTGCACCGGGAGACCGGTGACCGCAGCCGGCTGATGCTGGACATCGCGGGTTACCGCGCCAAGAAGCGCGCTGAACTCTCCGAGCTGGGTGCCAAGGCCGCGGCCGATGTGAAGAGCACCGGCGAGCCTGTGAAGCTCAAGCCGATGAGCCCGTTCGAGCGCAAGGTAGTCCACGACGCGGTCAAGTCGGCCGGACTGCGCAGTGAGTCGGAGGGCGAGGAGCCGCAGCGGTTCGTCGTCGTGTTGCCCGCCTGATCGGTCTCTCCGTTTCGCCGGCCCCGTCTGTTGAGCAGGCGGGGCCGAACTTTGTCAGCCTGGTAGTTCTGGTGGCCGGTGCGTGGAGCGCCGGCGCTGTACGGAAGGACGGTCCCCGTGACGGAGGCTGCGGAGCTCCCCCCGGCGCCTGAGCAGGCGCGGGAAGTGTTCGGTGAGCGCTTCGCCGATGCGGTCCGCTATGCGGAACTGCTCGCCGAGGCAGGCGTGCAGCGTGGTCTGATCGGCCCACGGGAGGTACCTCGCCTGTGGGAGCGGCACCTGCTGAACTGCGCGGTGCTCTCAGAGGCCGTCCCCGAAGGGGTGACGGTGTGCGATGTCGGCTCTGGTGCCGGTTTGCCGGGCATTCCGCTGGCACTGGTCCGGGAAGACCTCAACATCACGTTGCTGGAGCCGCTGCTGCGCCGCACCAACTTCCTGACCGAAGTCGTCGAGCTGCTGGGCCTGGACCATGTGACCGTCGTGCGCGGCCGTGCCGAGGAGGTCATGGGCAGGCTGCCGCCGGTGCATGTGGTGACGGCGCGTGCCGTGGCCCCGCTGGACCGGCTGGCCACCTGGGGCGTCCCGCTGCTGCGCCCCTACGGCGAGATGCTCGCCCTCAAGGGGGACACGGCGGAGGAGGAGCTGAAGGCCGCGGCCACCGCCCTGACCAAGCTCGGTGCGGTCTCCACGTCCATCCTGCACGTGGGTCAGGGCGTGGTGGATCCGCTGTCTACGGTCGTGCGGGTGGAGGTCGGGGAGAGCCCGGGCGGTGTGCGTTTCGCGGCGAAGCGGGCGAAGGCGGCCCGGACAGGGCGGGTACGGCGACGACGCTGACCCAAGGAGCCCGAACGGCGCAGAGGCGCTCTCCCGGCGAGGGAGAGCGCCTCTGCGTTGTGATCGCCGTGCTTACGGAGTCTTCGTGAAGCAGACGTCCGGATGCGGCGAGATGGATCGGCACACCTTCTTGATGGTCACGGTCCCGCCGTGGCCGCTGTAGGTGGTCGTGCCGTCGCCCTTCTGGCGAAGGCCGGCGTGGCGGTAGCCAGAACGCCGACGCCCAGCGCCGCTGCTATGAAACGCCCGACGGTCTTGGAAGTCATGGTGTTGCTTCCTAGATGGTCGATTCGGTCGCCGGGGCGGATCGCGCCCGGCGCACCGGTCAAGGAGGTGCTTTACGTCGCTGGTCATGCGACGCGAAGGTCCCCCGTCCCGTATGTTCTTGGTCTGAGCAAAATTCGATCTTGAGCCCTGAGGGGGAGGCGTGAAGGTGTGCGGCGGAGTGTCACCGGCATAAAGGACAATTTGTTGTCATCGTGTTTCACGTGAAACGTCGCTCACTGCTGCACGGCATCATCGGCCGGGGACGCGCCGCGGCCGAACCGCGAGATCGAAAGCCCCTGGGTTCTCTAGGAAAGGGCACCTCTGGTGACGCTCCGTCCTTCCCGCGGGGCAGGGAGTTGTCCACAGAGGTGGATTTCTCCACAGAACACCAGGCCTCACTGGTTCACCACCCCGAAGGCATGGGAGGCTCTGTTCATTGCGAGCCTGAAGTCGAGGAGAGTGAATCCTTGCGGTCCGACGCCAACATCGCGGGACCGATGACCGATCCGGTCCCCGGTCCCCGTACCGAGTCGATGGGGGCGGATGTTTCACGTGAAACACCGCCTCCGATGGACGACACTCCCATCGGTCGTGCTGCCCAACTCGCTGTGGAAGCTCTGGGCCGCGCCGGCGAAGGTCTGCCACGTCCGGAGCAGACCCGAGTCATGGTGGTTGCCAACCAGAAGGGCGGGGTGGGCAAGACGACGACCACCGTCAACCTTGCCGCATCGCTGGCGCTGCATGGTGCCCGCGTTCTGGTGATCGACCTCGACCCACAGGGCAATGCCTCTACCGCACTGGGAATCGACCACCACGCCGAAGTTCCGTCCATCTACGACGTGTTGGTCGAGAGTAAGCCGCTGGCCGAGGTCGTCCAGCCGGTGGTGGATGTCGAAGGTCTCTTCTGTGCCCCCGCCACGATCGATCTCGCCGGTGCGGAGATCGAGCTGGTGTCCCTGGTGGCACGAGAGAGCCGGCTCCAGCGGGCGATCCAGGCGTACGAGCAGCCTCTGGACTACATCCTCATCGACTGCCCGCCCTCGCTCGGCCTGCTGACGGTCAACGCGCTCGTCGCGGGCGCCGAGGTACTCATCCCGATCCAGTGCGAGTACTACGCCCTGGAGGGCCTCGGCCAACTGCTGCGCAACGTTGACCTGGTGCGGGGGCACCTCAACCCCGCACTGCATGTGTCGACCATCCTGCTCACCATGTACGACGGCCGGACGCGTCTCGCTTCCCAGGTCGCGGACGAGGTGCGCAGCCACTTCGGCGAGGAGGTGCTACGGACGAGCATTCCCCGCTCGGTCCGTATCTCCGAGGCGCCGAGTTATGGGCAGACGGTATTGACCTACGATCCTGGATCGAGCGGTGCCCTCTCGTATCTTGAGGCGGCCCGAGAAATCGCGCTGAAGGGCCTCGGTGTCAGCTACGACCCGGCCCAGGCCCATATCGGCGCCCAGAGCAACACGAGCATGGTGGAGGGGATCCAGTGAGCGAGCGACGGAGGGGGCTGGGGCGTGGCCTCGGCGCATTGATCCCAGCTGCCCCAACCGAGAAGACCCCGGCCCAGACAGCGGTGAGCGGTACGGCATCTCCGTCCCCCGCAGCGGTCCCGGTGCTGACGACCGACCGTGGGGTCGCCGCCGCCAAGGTGACGACGCTACCGGCCGTTTCACATGAAACCGAGGAGGAGTCGTCGGTGTTCGGGGGAGGCGCGGAGACGCCCGCTCCTCCGATGGGTGCCCACTTCGCGGAGATCCCCCTCGACGACATCACGCCGAACCCGCGGCAGCCGCGTGAGGTCTTCGACGAGGACGCTCTGCAGGAGCTGGTCACCTCCATCCAGGAGGTCGGCCTCCTCCAGCCCGTCGTCGTACGCCAGCTGGGCCCCTCGCGCTACGAGCTCATCATGGGCGAGCGGCGCTGGCGGGCCTGCCGTGAGGCCGGCCTGGAGGCGATCCCGGCGATCGTCCGGGCGACGGACGACGAGAAACTCCTCCTGGACGCGCTGCTGGAGAACCTCCACCGTGCCCAGCTGAACCCGCTGGAAGAGGCCGCCGCCTACGACCAGTTGCTGAAGGACTTCAACTGCACGCACGATCAGCTGGCCGACCGCATCGGCCGCTCCCGTCCGCAGGTCTCCAACACTCTGCGGCTGCTGAGGCTCTCGCCGGCCGTCCAGCGCCGGGTCGCCGCCGGTGTCCTGTCGGCCGGGCATGCCCGGGCGCTGCTCTCCGTCGATGACTCGGAGGAGCAGGACCGGCTGGCCCACCGGATCGTGGCCGAGGGACTGTCGGTGCGGGCCGTCGAGGAGATCGTGACCCTCATGGGGTCGCGGCCGCAGACGACGACGCGTGCCAAGGGGCCACGTGCGGGCGCCCGGGTCTCCCCGGCGCTGAGCGACCTGGCGACCCGGCTCTCGGACCGCTTTGAAACGCGGGTGAAGGTCGACCTGGGCCAGAAGAAGGGCAAGATCACCGTCGAGTTCGCCTCGATGGAAGACCTTGAGCGGATCCTCGGCACGCTCGCCCCGGGCGAGGGGCCGGTGCTCCACCAGGGGATCCACGACGGCGACTCCGCTGGGCCGGAGGAGTCCGAGGAGTTCGAGGAGTCCGAGGACTGACCGTCCCGGGTGCTTTCCGCCCGGGACCGTCGGGGAGTTTCCCGCCCGGGGCCGGATGTTTCCCGCCAGGTCGGTGCCCCGTCGCTCAGAGACCGGATCGTGTCCGGTGGTACCGGAACACGATCCGCTCTTTGCTTTCAGGCGGTATCGATGGAATCGCTCTGTGGATACGATGCGTTCGGATATCGCGCATCCACCTGGCAGCTGGCAGCACCTCTGAGTGGGAAGCGGGGGCCATGCGATCGATGAGCCGCACCGGACTGGTGAGCGCGGGCCTGGGACTGGGCGCTACTGTCGGATTCGTCGGCAGTCTGCTCAGGGAACGCAGCGCTCTGACAGCCGCTCGCGATGCCGCGGGCGAAGGAAGCGAGGAACAGCCTTCATGGGGCGTCGGCTCGTACCGCTCACGCTGGACAACCTTCAGGACCTTCCCAAGCGCTGTCGCTCGTGTGTCTTCTGGGAACTGGATCCCGTCAGCGGCGAAGCAGCGGTAAGGGCGGGCACACCCGCGCTCGAGAAGGAAGCCTGGATCTCGGCCGTCCTGCTCGACTGGGGATCGTGCGGTCGCGTGGTCTATGTCGACGACGTACCTGTGGGCTTTGTGCTCTACGCTCCGCCCGCCTACGTCCCGCGCTCCACGGCGTTCCCCACGAGCCCGGTCTCGCCGGACGCCGTGCAACTCATGACCGGCTACGTCATGCCCGGTTATCAGGGACAGGGGCTCGGACGCGTGATGGTCCAGACGGTCGCCAAGGATCTGCTGCGCCGGGGCTTCAAAGCGATCGAGGCGTTCGGTGACGCCCGCTACAAGGAGCCAGCCTGTCTGCTGCCCGCCGACCATCTGCTGGCGGTGGGCTTCAAGACGGTACGGCAGCACCCCACACGTCCACGGTTGCGGCTGGAGCTGCGGACGACGCTCTCTTGGAAGGAAGACGTGGAGCTGGCACTCGACCGGCTCCTGGGGGCCGTACAGAAGGAACCGGTGCTGCGGCCGCTCTAATCGGCGCCGCCTAGTCCGTCGAAGCGAGTCCACAAAGCAAATGGGCCAACCCCGTGGGGTTGGCCCATTCGTGTTTCACGTGAAACGTCACTCGGTGATGAAGTCGTCGAGGTCGCGCAGGAGTGCGGCCTTCGGCTTGGCGCCGACGATCGTCTTGGCGACCTCACCGCCCTGGTACACGTTCAGAGTGGGGATCGACATGACGCCGTACTTGGCGGCCGTCGTCGGGTTCTCGTCGATGTTCAGCTTGACGATCTCGATCTTCTCGCCGTGCTCGGCGGCGATGGCCTCAAGAGACGGGGCGATCTGGCGGCACGGGCCGCACCACTCGGCCCAGAAGTCCACCAGGACGGGCTTGTCGCTCTTGAGGACGACCTCATCGAAGTCGGCGTCGGTCACATGCTTCAGAGTGCCGGCCACGGCAGGCTCCTTTACTCGTTCGTGCGGTGGGGCGGAAGGGGGATGGTCAGACGGTGGTCTTCTCGGGCTCGGCCTTCTCCTCGTCCGCGAGGGCGGCGAGGAAACGCTCGGCGTCGAGAGCAGCGGAGCAGCCGGTACCGGCCGCGGTGATCGCCTGACGGTAGGTGTGGTCCACCACGTCACCGGCGGCGAACACACCCACCAGGTTGGTGTGCGTCGAGGGCGAGTCGACCTTCAGGTAGCCCTCCTCGTCCAGGTCCAGCTGGCCCTTGAACAGCTCCGTGCGCGGGTCATGGCCGATCGCGATGAACAGGCCGGTCACCGGCAGGTCCGAGAGCTCACCGGTCTTGACGTTGCGCAGCTTCAGACCGGCCAGTTTCTGGTCGCCCTGGACCTCGGCGATCTCGCTGTCCCAGGCGAACTTGATCTTCGGGTCGGCGAAGGCGCGCTCCTGCATCGCCTTGGAGGCACGCAGGGTGTCCCGGCGGTGGACGATCGTCACGGACTTGGCGAACCGGGAGAGGAAGGTGGCCTCCTCCATCGCGGTGTCGCCGCCGCCGATCACGGCGATGTCCTGCTCCTTGAAGAAGAACCCGTCACAGGTGGCGCACCAGGAGACACCGCGGCCGGAGAGGGCGTCCTCGTTCGGCAGACCCAGCTTGCGGTGCTGGGAGCCGGTGGTGACGATGACTGCCTTCGCCTTGTGTACCGTACCGGCGGTGTCCGTGACGGTCTTGATCTCACCAGTCAGGTCGACGGAGACGATGTCGTCCGGGACCAGCTCGGCACCGAAGCGCTCGGCCTGGGCGCGCATGTTGTCCATGAGGTCGGGACCCATGATGCCGTCGCGGAAGCCCGGGAAGTTCTCCACCTCGGTGGTGTTCATCAGTGCACCGCCCGCGGTGACGGCGCCCTCGAACACGAGGGGCTTCAGCGACGCGCGCGCGGTGTAGAGCGCCGCCGTGTAGCCGGCGGGCCCGGAGCCGATGATGATCACGTTACGGACGTCGCTCACGGCTTGGTTCCTCGTCTCTGGTCTACGTCATTCGACCGGTGGGAGTTCCTGTCAGAAGCTCTCACCCCACCCAACGGATCCTACGGGGCGCGCATTCCCGGTGTGCCCGGGCACACGGGCATCCCACACCGTACGGATTTCCACGCCAGGGCGGGACGATGCGTCCTCTGCTCCGGGGGCGTTCCAGGACCGCTCAGGGGCGTGTCAGGGACTCCGTCAGCAGAACCTGACCAGCGGAGGCCGATGGCCGACTCTGGCACGTGGCGTCGACGATGAAGACCGTCACCCGAGTGCTGTCGGAGGCATCGGGGAGGACGACGAGGAAGACGTCCTTCCCGTCGTACGTCCCCTTCTTCGCACCGAGGACGTCGTCGGTCTGGCTGATGCCCTGGCGGACGCACGATGGCACTGACGCCGAGGGCTGGATACGGGTGGTGAACGGCATGTCCGTCGAGCCGGGTGAAGTGGACTCCCCCTGGATGCCCAGGTCCGGCTTCTTGGAGCCGCGCAGGCTCGTCTTGGTGCCGAGGAGGTTCTCCACCTCTGTCTGGAGAGTGCTCCTGGAGAAGCTCTCGGCGGAGCTTGTCGGCTTGCCCTGAGCCGTCGTCGGCCCGTTGCCGCCGAGGGACTGGAGGAGGAACGAACCGGCACCCAGGACGGCCGCGGTGAAGACAGCTCCGAGAACGACGGTCCGGCGGCGTCGGCCGCGAGCCCGTCCGCGGTCCTTGCGGCCGGGACCGGTCGAAGCGCTCGACCGTCCGGCGGGCCGGTCCACTGCGTCCAGTGAGGGCGATGTGGGGGTCGATGTTTCACGTGAAACATGCGTCTCGGGTGCCGTGGCGTTCAGCAGCGCCTCGGCGGCGAGGGCGGCGTCGAGGCGGCCCGCGACCTCAGCCGGCATAGGCGCCGGCCCCGGCAGCGTGCCCAGCAGGCCCCGGATCTCCTCCAGCGAAGCGTGGACGTCGGCACAGAGCTCGCACTCGTCCAGGTGCTGTCGTACTTCCGCGGTCCGGGTATCCGGGAGCAGGCCCTCGGTGAGGTCGGAGATCTCCGCGACGTCCGGGTGCCCGGTCGTGTCTGTCGTGGAAGTCACGCTCGCCCACCTCCGCCCTTCACTGCGGCTGAATCACTCGGCCCGGTCTCCTGTGAGCCCCCGTCCCGAGGGCTCGCTGCCGGTGGGACGGATGTCCCCTCCGCCCGGTTCCGTGCCGGGTCCCGCTCCCTCTCGTCACCGGTGTTTTCCGGCCGTAGATGGGTGAGCAGCGGCAGGAGTCTGGCTCTGCCGCGGGCGCAGCGGCTCTTCACCGTCCCCGTGGGTACATCGAGGATCCGGGCCGCTTCCGCGACCGGATAGCCCTGCATGTCGACCAGGACGAGAGCGGCGCGCTGGTCGTGCGGCAGCGTGCCCAGGGCTTCAAGGAGCTGGCGATGCAGATCGTTGCGCTCGGCCGGAGCGGAGGCCGATTCATGCGGCTCCAGCAGTTGCTCCAGCCGCTCGGTGTCATCGACGGGAGCGGTCTTCCGGGAGGCCGCCTTGCGGGCCCGGTCGAGGCAGGCGTTCACCGTGATCCGGTGCAGCCACGTTGTGACGGCCGACTGGCCCCGGAAGGTGTGGGCGGCCCGGTAGGCGGACACCAAGGCGTCCTGGACAGCGTCAGCGGCCTCTTCGCGGTCTCCCAGGGTCCGCAGCGCGACCGCCCAGAGCCGGTCCCGGTGCCGGCGCACAATCTCGCCGAAGGCATCGGGGTCGCCTTCCACATGGCGGGCGAGTAGGTCCTGGTCGCCCACTCCGTCGTATCCGGCGCCCTCCGCCATCTGCCCCCTCCGCCTCCGGTGAGACCGTCAGCCTGTGAACTTCACTTCGGTGATGGCCTGCTTGTAGCCCTCTCCGGCATACGCGCTCGAGTCATTGCCGGAGTACGGCACGGCAGTGAGCCACACGAGGACGTACTGACTCTTCACCTTCTTGCTGACCTTCACCGCGGCGGTGTTCCCGGTGGTGGTGACACTGCCGATCTTGGTCATCGAGCTGAGCGATCCCGGGGTCAGCGAGTCGGCGGCGTACAACTCGACCGTTGTGTGATCGCCAGAGTAGCGAAGCGAGACGGTCCCCGTGGCGACTTCCTTCGCGGAGCCGAGGTCGTAGACGATGCCCACACCCAGCTTGTACGGCGCCAGCTTCGGGCCGGACACGAAGGTGTTCGTCCTCCAGAACGTCGACGTGGTGTTGTCGTACGTCTTCTTGACGTCGCTCGGATGCTGCGCCTCGCCCTCGGCGACGAACTCCTGCGCGTTCTGGATCTTTATCGGGGCGGCGGGTGTGAGGTTGGCGTTGCTCTTGTCGCCGTCGTCCGTCGTCTGGGTGTTGGTCGTGTCGCCGGACTTCCCGCCCTGGCCCATCAGGGCGTCCGCGAGCTGCCAGCTGCCCAGTCCCAGCGCGGCGATCAGCAGGGCCGAGACCGCCCACTTGAGGACCTTGCCGGTGCGGCTCTGAAGCGGGGGCGGCGGGGGCTGGATGGGCTGTGCCACGCCAGGAGGCGTGGGGCGACCGTAGGTGCCCTGCTGGTACGTGGTGCGCTGGTAGTCGGGCGGCGCCGTGAACGACGGCTCCGGCGGGCGGATGCGGGGCATCTCGCCGATCGCCTTCACCAACTCCTCCGGCGTGGTGCACGCGGACTCGTGACGGGAGGCGGTGGCGCCGTCGTTGACCAGGGCACGCATGGCGAGCTCCGACAGGCCGCGGTGGACACCGGCGCGCACCTGGTCGGGTGCGATCAGGCCGACGTCCTTGGGCAGCCCAGGCAGACCGTAGGCGTCGCTCTGGTACGGCCAGCGCTGGGTGAGCGCCGCGTACAGCAGGGCGCCGATCGCCTCGGTGTCGGTGCGCTGCGGGGTGTCGGAACTGATACCGCGCAGCGCCGCGTTCACCGCGAGGCCGCGGATACGCCACTGACCGCTGGAGGTGCGCAGCACGGCGTTGGGGTTGAGCCGGAGATGGGCCAGTCCCTCGCGGTGCGCGGCCGCCATCGCGGAGGCGATCTGACTGACCATCTGGTAGGTGTCGTGCGGCTCCAGCGGGCCGACCGCGAGCAACGGGGTCAGTTCGGTGGCGTCGGGCAGCCACTCGTGCACCACGTAGACGAGGTCGTTCTCCTCGACGGCATCCAGGACCTGCACGAACCGGGGATCCCCGAGCAGCGCGGCGGAGCGGGCGGCGGCCAGCACGGCGCGGGAGCGCGCATGGGCGGCCGGCAGGACGTGCACGCCGACGGCGCGCCTCAGTTTCTCGTCGACCGCACGCCAGCTGCTGAATCCGTCCAGACGGGTGACGCACTCCTCAAGACGGTAGCGTCTGGCGAGCTTGTGACCGCTGTGCAGTTCGGGAGGTGAGGCCTTCTTCCCTGGATTCGCGGCCGCGCCGCTCCCCTGTGCCTCGTCGCTGTCCGTGTCCCGCTCCGGGTTCTGGGCCACCCCGTCGGCCGTGGACTGGTCCGCCTTGGCGGTCAGCGGCTTGTCACCGCTGTTGTCTGCCACGTCGACGGCAGCCGTGCTCCGTTCCGCCACCGTCGTTCCCTGCCTCCCCATTCGTTGCACGCTCTCCGACGCCGAAACCAATTGTGCCCACAGTCCTCCGCTATGCACGACACGCGGCGGTGAACGATGGTTGTGCGCTTACCCCCGCCTCAGCGACCCAGACGCCCGCGCACCATACCCACGAGGGAGTTGAGCTCCTCGATCCGCATGCGGCGCGCGGCTACGTAGAAGACGCCGAGCAGTACCACTCCACCGGCCAGCAACGCGGCGAAGGAACCGATCACGCCCTGACCGAGAGTGTGGCCGATGCCGTAGCAGGCCGCACCGCTGAGCAGAGCCGCCGGTACGGAGGCGATGCACAGCCGCGCGTAGGTGCGGGTGACCTGGGAACCGTCCAGGTCGCCGCCGAGCCGCTTGCGCAGCCGCTTCCAGGCGACACCCACGCCGATCGCGTAGGCGAGGCCGTAGGAGGCGGCCATGCCGGCCACCGCCCAGCGGGCCGGGAGCAGGAGGTAACACGTGACCGAGGCGCCTGCGTTGACCGCGGCGACGATGACCGTGTTGTAGAACGGGGTGCGGGTGTCCTCGTAGGCGTAGAAGGCGCGCAGGACGACGTACTGCACCGAGTAGGGGACGAGGCCGAGGCCGAAGGCCATCAGCATGAACCCCATGTTGGTGGCCTCGCTGATGCCCGAGGAACCGAAGATCAGGGTGCACATCGGGATGCCGAGTGCCACGAAGCCGAAGGCGATGGGCACGATCGCGACGGCGGTCGTCCGCAGCCCCTGGGAGATGTCGTCGCGGACGGCGCCGGTGTCGTTCTCGGCGGCCGAGCGGGAGATCCGCGGCAGCAGGGCCGCCATCAGGGAGACCGTGATGATGGCCTGCGGCAGGCCCCAGATCAGCTGGGCGTTGGCGTAGGCGGCGAAACCGGTGCCGTCGACCGGGGAGTTCTTGCCGGCCGAGGTCGACAGCTGGGAGACGACGAGCGCGCCCGCCTGGTTGGCGAGGACGAACAGCACGGTCCACTTGGCGAGGGTGGCGGCCTTCCCGAGGCCGTGGCCCTTCCAGTCGAAGCGCAGCCGCAGCCGGAACCCGGTCTCCCGCAGGTAGGGGATCATCGCCAGGGCCTGGACCACGAGGCCGAGCAGCACGCCGATGCCCAGCAGCCGCTGGCCTTCCGGCGGGATGGTGGTGACCTTCATACCGGAGTGCGCGGCGGTGCCGTACACCCAGATGAACAGTCCGAGGGTGACGATGATGACGATGTTGTTGAGGACCGGGGTCCACATCATCGCGCCGAACTTGCCCCGGGCGTTGAGGATCTGACCCATCACCACGTGGACGCCCATGAAGAAGATCGAGGGCAGGAAGTAACGGACGAAAGTGACACCGACCTCGTTGGCCGCCGGGTCGCTGGCGACCGAGTCGGACAGCATCCGGATCAGGAAGGGCGCGGCCGCGATCGTGGCGGCGGTGAGCAGGCCCAGCGCCACCATCACCAGGGTCAGCAGGCGGTTCGCGAACGCCTCGCCGCCGTCCTCGTCCTCCTTCATGGCCCGCACCAGCTGCGGTACGAAGACGGAGTTGAGACCACCGCCGACGGTCAGGATGTAGATCATCGTCGGCAGCTGGTAGGCGACCTGGAACGTGTCACCGAGCAGGCCCACGCCCAGTGCGGAGACGATCAGCGCCGAGCGGACGAAACCCGTGAGGCGGGAGACCATCGTGCCCGCCGCCATCACGGCACTGGACTTCAGCAGCCCGGAGGCGCGCCCGCCCTTCTTGGCCGCAGGCGCCGAGGGTGCTGCGGAGGCCGCCGGAGCGGCCGGCACCGGCTCGGCGGCGGGGCCCTCGGGTGCGGACGGGGCCTGCGGGAACCGGGGAGCCCCGTATTGAGGAGCCGCGTACTGGTTCTGGGCCGCGGGGGCCTGGGGCGCCTGCCGGTATTGACCGGAGGGCGGTGGGTACTGGCCTGCGGGCGGTGGGTACTGGCCCGCGGGGCCCGGGATGTGCCGCGGGTCCATCTGCGGGTTGCCGCTGCCCTGCTGCTGGTCCCGGAACAGGTGAGCGAAGGCGTCCGGCTCGTGGCGCTCCTCGCCGGAGTGCGTGACCAGATCGTCCACGCCCACGAACTGGGTCGTGCGTGGGTCGTCGCCGTAGGGCAGGTACTGGGTCGGGCCCTCCGGCTCCGGCGCCGGGGTCTGGGCCCACACATGCGGGTCGGGGGCGTACGGCGACTGGGCGGGCTGGCCGTACAGCGGCTGCTGCGGGTACGTGCCGGGGGGCGGCGGGGGGTGCGCGGCGCGGTCGTAGAGCGCCTCGGCGACCGGGTCCTGGGCGGAGAGGTCCTGCGCCCGGTAGGGGTCCTGTTCGTAGGCGTCCTGGAGGTACATGTCAGCCGCGTCCTGCGGCGGGACCTGGCCGGCCTCCGGCGGCGGCTCGGGGTAGCCCGAACCGGCCGCGCCCTGGCCGCGTTCACCGTCGTACGGCGCGTTCATGGTTACCCCACCTCATCGTCCCGGGCCACACCGGCCACGACATCGCTCAACGGTCCACTCTCTCACCCGTCCCGGACGGGTCGGCGCTTTCCGGTGCGGTGTCCGGTGTCGGGTCACTCGGCTGCTCCGGGTCGCCTGCCCCGGAGCGGGCCTCGGACTCTTCCTGGAGACGATCCTCACGGACGTCGGAGTTCCCCGGCCGGCCGGTGTCCTCGAGACCCTCGACCTCCAGGGCCTCGGGGGTCCCCGGGGTCTGCGGCGCGTCCGGGGTGTTCCCGGCCGCCTCGTCGGGGCCATCGCCCTCCACGGCCCGGCGGGCGGCCGCCCGCTTGCGGTGGGTGTACATCCGCAAGCCGGCGAGCACCAGCAGCAGCACACCGCCGCCGATGACCAGCATCACGGTGGGCGTGACCTCGGTGACCTTTACGTCGAACCGGACGGGGGCGCCGTACTCCTGGCCGTCCTCGGTGTAGAGCTGGGCGATGACCTCCACCCGGCCGTTGGCGTTGGCCGAGGTCGAGAACTTCACGGACTGGCTGTGGCCGCCGGCCACCGCGACGGGCTGCTCGTAGTAGGCCTTGCCGCCGACCTCCAGCCGGGTCGGCATTGTCGAGGTGAGCCGCAGGACGAGGTGGTCGACGCCCTGGACCAGGTTGTTCTGGACGGTCACCGGAATGGTGGCGCTGCGGCCGGAGAGCTTGGTCTCGGACTTGTCGATCAGCTTGACCTGGCCGATGAGGTCGTCGAGCCAGGACTCCACGCCCGTGCGGAAGCTGTCCGCCTCGGTGCCGCCGCCCCGCCACGACGTGGACATCTCACGGTTCATGGCCCGCCCGAAGGGGGTCACCACCCGGGACTCGTCGGTGAGGATCACCTGGAAGTTGTCGAGCTTGTCCTGGGTGCGGGCGATCTGCTCGAAGGCCGTCCGGGGCAGTTCCTGCCTGCGCAGGGAGGAGGGGTAGGCGTACGAGGAGGGGACCTTGGTGGTCGCGCCTGGGTCGGGCTTGTCCTTGGCTGCCGTCGCGAGGTCCTGGGACTGTGACCAGTTGCCGTCCTGCAACGCGGTGATCGCCGTCGCCATCGCCTGGGCCTGGCTCGCCGACGGCATCCGCTGCGGGGCGACGACGATGCTGCGCTGTTTGCCGGTCTGGGTGTTCAGCGCCAGGCTCTGGGCCAGGAACCGCTGCACCGCAAGGGTGGCCGAGTCGGCCTTCGTCAGATCGCCCTCGAACGCCCTGGACAGTCGCGCGTCCGCGACCACCGCCGTCGTCCCGCCACCGATCGGACGCGCCGCGGAGGGCGTGTAGGACAGCCCGCCCGTCTCCTGGAGGCTGTCGCTGCGGGCGATCACCTTGTCGGCGCCCGCCGAGGTGGCGACCTTGATGATCGACGGGTCGACGGCACCGTTCACGGGCCAGGCGAAGTCGGTGCTCGGTGTGACATGGAGCACGGTCTCCACCGTGGTGGCGGCGACGTCGGTGGCGTCCTTGAGGTGACTCAGCGATCCGGTCACGCTGGTGCCAGTGTGGGCGAGGGAGGCCAGGTCCGGGTCGGCGAAGGGAAGGGCCACCACCTCCTTGCCCGCCACCGCACCCTGCAGGTCGGTCAGAAACTGCTTGGCCACCGCCTGATGGGTGCCGGCCGTGGTGGAGCCGCCTGCGCCCTGGATCCGGTAGCTGCGGGTCATCGCGTCCACTGAGGCCAGCAGGTCCGGGTCGATCACCCAGGTGACGTCCAGGTCCTTGCCGAGCGCCAGCATCTGCGCCAGCCGGCCGCCGGGCGAGATCTCCTTGGCGAGATCCTCATTGAGGAAGACCGGCGTCTGCAGCTCACCCGCGCCCGTCTTCGCCGTCACATGGACGGTGGAGATCAGCGGCCACAGATACGTCGTCTTGGTCCTCGTGTCGGCCTCGGAGGACTGCCACGGCAGGAAAGTTCGCTGGATGCCGAGTACCTGGTCCCACGGCTGCGCGGACGTCTGCCCGGACAGCGAGACGGCGAACGGGTACACGCCGTCCTGGCCGAGATCGAGCTTGTCGACCGGCACGGAGATGCTGAAGTGCTCGGCGACCCCCGGGGGGAGGGAGCCGAAGTCCTCGGTGTACTTGCCGCCGACCGCGGTGCCGAGACTCGACTGGAGGTCATCGGGGTGCTGGGCGGCGGAGTCGATCGCGGAGCGCGTGCTGAGCTGAGAGCCCACGCGCAGGTCCACGTGGGCGTCCGTGACGGCCTGCTTGGCGTTGTTGGTCACCGTGCCGGAGACCGTCAGCGTGTCCCCGTCACTGGGGGCGCTGGGGCTGAGCGAGTCCAGGGCGACGGACACCGTGTCCGATCCGGCCGCATGCGCCGGCGTCGCGGCGGGCAGCTGCACCAGTGCGGCCAGCAGAGGCGCACCCGCGAGCAGTGCCCCGGTGCGCCGCAGCCAGCGACGGGCAGGTGAGGGCGTCCCCTGGAAGTCTGCCGCCTCGGCCACGCGCTCGTCCGTCCCTCGTCATCGTCAGTGGTCGTCGGAATGTGCGTCCACGCATGGTAACGAGGCGCGCGGAGCTGAAGTGCCGCGGTCTGCTCCACAAGATCAGGGGAGGAGATCGGCCCGTCCCCTATATCCAGTATCGTCAGGAGACTCATGTAAGCGGCGAGAGCTGCCCTTGTGCGGGTATGGAGTGAGCTGTCCCACTCCTCTATATGGAGGCTTTGTGTGGGGCGCTGCCGGAATATGGAGGCGCTTCGAGCCGCTTGGGGCACGTACCCTTTTCTGTTGTGCCGAACGCCAATGATGACACTCCTCTCTCTGCCCTGAGCCAGGCGCAGCAGCGCGCGGTGAGCGAACTGCTGCGGGTGGCGCCCGTCGCCGACGATCTCGCCCGCCGATTCCAGGAGGCCGGGTTCTCGCTTGCCCTGGTCGGCGGCTCGGTCCGGGACGCGCTGCTGGGCCGGCTCGGCAATGACCTGGACTTCACCACCGACGCCCGCCCCCAGGACGTTCTTAAGATCGTCCGGCCCTGGGCGGACGCCGTCTGGGAGGTCGGTATCGCTTTCGGCACGGTCGGCGCACAGAAGGACGGCTACCAGATCGAGGTCACGACCTACCGGTCGGAGGCGTACGACCGGACCTCACGCAAGCCCGAGGTGTCGTACGGCGACTCCATCGAGGAGGACCTCGTCCGGCGTGACTTCACGGTCAACGCCATGGCGGTGGCGCTGCCGGAGAAGGAGTTCATCGACCCGCACGGCGGACTGGACGACCTGGCGGCTCGTGTGCTGCGCACCCCGGGGACGCCGGAGGACTCCTTCTCGGACGACCCGCTGCGGATGATGCGCGCCGCCCGCTTCGCAGCCCAGCTCGACTTCGAGGTGGCCCCCGAGGTCGTCGCGGCGATGAAGGACATGGCCGGACGTCTGGAGATCGTCTCGGCCGAGCGGGTCCGGGACGAGCTGAACAAGCTGATCCTCTCCGCCCACCCCCGGAAGGGACTGACGCTGCTCGTCGACACCGGCCTTGCCGACCATGTCCTGCCCGAGCTGCCCGCGCTGCGGCTGGAGAGCGACGAGCACCATCGGCACAAGGACGTCTACGACCACACGCTGATCGTCCTGGAGCAGGCCATGGCGCTGGAGGAGAACGGCCCCGACCTCACCCTCCGCCTTGCCGCGCTGCTGCACGACATCGGCAAGCCGCGCACCCGCCGCTTCGAGGAGGACGGCCGGGTCTCGTTCCACCACCACGAGGTGGTCGGCGCGAAGATGACCAGGAAGCGCATGACGGCCTTGAAGTACTCCAACGAACTGGTGAAGGACGTCTCACACCTGGTCGAACTTCACCTGCGCTTCCACGGCTACGGTGCCGGGGAGTGGACCGATTCGGCGGTCCGCCGCTACGTCCGTGACGCGGGCCCTCTGCTCGACCGTCTCCACAAGCTGACCCGGTCCGACTGCACCACCCGCAACAAGCGGAAGGCAGTGGCGCTCTCCCGTGCCTACGACGGCCTGGAGGAGCGCATCGCGGAGCTTCAGGAGCGGGAGGAGCTCGATGCCATCCGCCCGGACCTCGACGGAAACCAGATCATGGAGATCCTGGGAATCCGACCCGGCCCGGAGGTCGGCAAGGCCTACAAGCACATGCTGGAGCTCCGGCTGGAGAACGGACCGATGGAGCACGACGCGGCGGTGGACGCGCTCAAGGAGTGGTGGGCCGAGCAGGGCTGAGTGCGCGGAACGGGGTTGTGTTTCACGTGAAACATGACCCGGTCGGCACACAACGAGGGGCGATGTTTCACGTGAAACATTGCCCCTTCTCCCTACTTCCTTACTTCCAGTGGTCCTTCAGGCAGAGCAGGAACGAGTCGCTACCGCTCTGGTCGGTGGAGGCCGGTGTAGGTAACGTCGTTGCGCACGGCGCGAGTTAAGGCCCGGGCAACTGAGCCGTTGCCACTGACATGGCTGTAAGCCGGAGGGGTTACGTGACTCTGCTGTGACCCTCAGTGGCGTTCAAAGCGGGCCATGGCCGCTGCAACCGCCGCGTAGACGAAGGCGACGGTGATGACAAGGGCCTCGGAGCGGCCGTCCGGTGGGAGCATCAGGGCGGCGACACCGGCGGCCCCCGCGAAGGCGACGTTGAAGAGCACGTCGTACACGGAGAAGACCCGGCCGCGGAAGCCGTCGTCGACGGACGACTGGACGATGGTGTCCGTGGCGATCTTCGCGCCCTGGGTGATGAGCCCCAGGACGAAGGCGGCGACGAGCATGGGGACTGTCGTGAACGGGAGGCCCAGAGCGGGCTCCAGTACGGCGGCGGACGCGGCGCACACGACGATCCAGCGCCCGGGGCCGAGCCGCCCCGCGGTCCACGGCGTCACCACGGCCGCCGCGAAGAAACCCGCGCCGGATATCCCCAACGCCAGCCCCAGCAGACCGAGACCGCCGTCCGGGTCGGAAGAGAGGGCGTAGCGGCACAGCATCAGCACCAGGACGAGCAGGGCGCCGTAGCAGAAGCGCATCGCTGTCATGGTGAACAGCGCCCAGGCGGCCTCGCGGCGCCGGGGTGCGGCGAGATGGCGTATCGCCTCCAGCAGGTCGCGCGCGGTGCTGATCACTGCCGTTCCCAGGCTCGGCTGCGCCAGACGCCGGTCGGGGCCGAGCAGTCCCGGGGCCATGGTCAGCGAGGTGAGGGCCGCGCACAGGTACAGCACCGCGCCCAGCAGTACCACCGCGGCATTGGAGTCCGAGGCCACCAGCCGTACGGCGAACGCGAGGCCGCCGCCGACGGTCGCGGCGAGGGTTCCGGCGGTCGGGGACAGAGAGTTGGCCAGCACCAGACGGTCGGTATCGACCACGCGCGGGAGGGCGGCGGACAGACCCGAAAGGACGAAGCGGTTGACAGCTGTCACACACAGAGCCGAGACGTAGAAGAGCCAGTCGGGGACATGGCCGGCCATCAGGACGGCGGTGCCGGCGGCCAGCGACGCGCGCAGCAGATTGCCGTAGAGGAAGACCTGGCGGCGGCGCCAGCGGTCCAGCAGGACGCCGGCGAAAGGGCCCACAAGGGAGTACGGGAGGAGCAGGACCGCCATGGCCGAGGCGATCGCGGCCGGTGAGGTCTGCTTCTCAGGGGAGAAGACGACATAGGCGGCGAGCGAGACCTGGTAGACGCCGTCGGCACCCTGGGAGAGCAGGCGGACGGCGAGCAGACGGCGGAAGTCCCGCAGGCGCAGCAGGGCACGCAGGTCGCGGACGACGGGCATGGGGCACAGCCTCACACACGGGGAGAGTCCCCGGGTCGGGGGACCCGGGGACTCTCACAGCCCTGGCAGGAGCGTTTTTGGCGAGCGACGGGAGGTCAGCGCTCGACGTCGCCGCGGATGAACTTCTCCACGTTCTCGCGGGCCTCGTCGTCGAAGTACTGGACCGGCGGGGACTTCATGAAGTAGCTCGACGCGGAGAGGATCGGGCCGCCGATACCGCGGTCCTTGGCGATCTTCGCGGCGCGCAGGGCGTCGATGATGACGCCCGCGGAGTTCGGGGAGTCCCAGACCTCGAGCTTGTACTCCAGGTTCAGCGGGACGTCGCCGAAGGCACGGCCCTCCAGGCGGACGTACGCCCACTTGCGGTCGTCGAGCCAGGCGACGTAGTCCGACGGGCCGATGTGGACGTTCTTCTCGCCGAGGTCCCGGTCGGGGATCTGGGAGGTGACGGCCTGCGTCTTGGAGATCTTCTTGGACTCCAGGCGGTCACGCTCGAGCATGTTCTTGAAGTCCATGTTGCCGCCGACGTTCAGCTGCATCGTGCGGTCCAGGACGACGCCCCGGTCCTCGAACAGCTTCGCCATGACGCGGTGCGTGATGGTGGCACCGACCTGCGACTTGATGTCGTCACCGACGATCGGGACACCGGCCTCGGTGAACTTGTCCGCCCACTCCTTGGTACCGGCGATGAAGACCGGGAGGGCGTTGACGAAGGCGACCTTGGCGTCGATGGCGCACTGGGCATAGAACTTCGCCGCGTCCTCGGAGCCGACGGGCAGGTAGCAGACGAGGACGTCGACCTGCTTGTCCTTGAGTACCTGGACGACGTCGACCGGCTCGGCCTCCGACTCCTCGATGGTCTCGCGGTAGTACTTGCCCAGGCCGTCCAGGGTGTGGCCGCGCTGGACGGTCACCCCCGAGTTGGGCACGTCGCAGATCTTGATGGTGTTGTTCTCGGAGGCGCCGATGGCGTCCGCCAGGTCGAGACCGACCTTCTTGGCGTCCACGTCGAACGCGGCGACGAACTCGACGTCCTTGACGTGGTAGTCGCCGAACTGGACATGCATCAGGCCGGGGACCTTGGACGTCGCATCGGCGTCCTTGTAGTACTCGACTCCCTGCACCAGCGACGCGGCGCAGTTGCCCACGCCGACGATGGCTACGCGAACCGAACCCATTCCGGTTGCTCCCTGTGTGTACGAGTGAGGCCCTGATCGGGCCTCACGTGGCGGTGTCGTCGGGCGTATCCGGCCGGGTCTCCCCGGACCGGGGCAGGACGCCCGGCGCTCCATTGGTGGTGTTCTGCTGAGCGGACCCCCCGGAAGCGGAACCCTTCAGGTCCCGCCCGGCCCGCTCGCTCTCGATGAGCTCGTTCAGCCAGCGCACTTCGCGCTCCACGGACTCCATCCCATGGCGCTGGAGCTCAAGCGTGTAGTCGTCGAGGCGCTCCCGGGTACGTGCCAGCGAGGTGCGCATCTTCTCCAGACGCTCCTCCAGCCGGCTGCGGCGGCCCTCCAGCACGCGCATCCGCACATCGCGCGAGGTCTGCCCGAAGAAGGCGAACCGCGCCGCGAAGTGCTCGTCCTCGTACGCGTCGGGGCCGGTCTGGGAGAGGAGCTCCTCGAAATGCTCCTTACCTTCGGCCGTCAACCGGTAGACGATCTTGGCGCGGCGGCCGGAGAGCGGAGTGGCGAGGGCGTCCTCGGTGGTGTTCCCCGGTTCCTCGATCAACCAGCCGTTGGCGACCAGCGTCTTGAGGCAGGGGTAGAGCGTTCCGTAGCTGAAGGCCCGGAAGACGCCCAGGGACGTGTTGAGCCGTTTCCGCAGTTCATAGCCGTGCATCGGGGATTCGCGGAGCAGGCCGAGCACGGCGAACTCAAGGATGCCGGACCGTCGGCTCATGGTCGCCTCCTCTCGCCTCTGACTCGCTTATCTCGCTCCGATGTATCGACTCGATACATCCCGACGATAGATCGACCTTCCCCGTGCGACAAGAGCAGCGACGGTGAACGGGATCACATCACCGATTCATACGAGGCAAGTTGCCTGATTTGGGGTGAACTTCGGGGCTCGGGGGGTTTTGGTGGTGCGTAGTCTGTGCGGCATGCACACCACCGGGAACCAAGTGACGCCTGGGGGGCGTCCCTGTCCCCGGTGCAGTACGGGTGAATGCAGGACCGACCACATCCGTACTTCGGGGGGACCGGAAACCAGCCGCCGTTTCCAGGCGCGCACGGGTGCGCCTGCCCGAGGAGTAATCGTTCGATGAGCGAGCACCGTCGCAAACCGCCGCAGCCGCAGGGAGGCGGACGTGCCGCGGCCCGACGCGGCCAGTCCGGCTCGTCCGGCCACCGTGCGGCACCGCGAGGCGCCACCGGGTCTCCTTCCGACTCCTATGGGTCCCGTTCCTATGGGTCGGATTCCCAGGACTCGGGAGGTGAAGAGCGCCCCTACGGCGGCCGAGCCGAGGCACGCCGGGCGGCGCAGAGAAACACCGGAGGCCGCCGCAGAACAGCCGACAACGGAAGTCGCGGTCCGGGTGGTCCTGCCGGGCCGGGACGTGGCAGAGGCAGGGCGTCCACGGCGCCCGGCAAGAAGCGCCTCATCGACTACCCGAGGGCGAACAGATTCGGCTGGCGCCGCTGGGTGCCCTCCTGGAAGCTGGTCTCCGGGCTGTGCATCACCTTCTTCGGCAGCCTGGTGGCGCTGGTCGGCGTCAGCTACGCCATGGTGACCATTCCCAACGAGAACGACGCGGCCAAGTCCCAGAACAACGTGTACTACTGGTCCAACCACACCCAGATGGTCGCGACGGGCGGCGGTACGAACCGGCAGAACGTCACCATCGACCAGATCCCCGAGGCCATGCAGAACGCGGTGATCTCGGCGGAGAACAAGAGCTTCTACACGGACTCGGGTGTCGACCCCATGGGTATCGCCCGCGCTCTGGTCAACATGGCCCGGGGTGGTTCGACGCAGGGTGGTTCGACGATCACCCAGCAGTACGTCAAGAACACCTACCTCAGCCAGGACCAGACGGTCTCGCGGAAGTTCAAGGAGATGTTCATCTCCATCAAGGTGGGCACCAAGCTCACCAAGCAGCAGATCCTCCAGGGCTACCTGAACACCTCGTACTTCGGCCGTGGCGCCTATGGCATCCAGGCCGCCGCCCAGAACTACTACGGCGTGGACGCGAAGGATCTCAAGCCGAGCCAGTGCGCGGTCCTGGCGGCCCTGCTCAAGGGTGCGACGTACTACGACCCCGCAGGCAACCCGGACATCGACCCCGCGGCCACCAAGGACGCCAACTACAAGCGCTCGCACGACCGCTGGGGCTGGATCCTCGCGGAGATGCACAAGGACCAGCACCTCACGGACGCCCAGTACCAGGAGGCCATCAAGAAGTACCCGATGCCCCAGGGCCGCAAGGCGACCAAGGGGATGACCGGCCAGATCAGCTACCTCGCCGACACGGCCAAGAAGTACGTCCTCGCGCACTCCCACATCACGGAGGCGCAGTTCGACAAGGGCGGCTTCCAGATCTACACGACCTTCGAGAAGGACAAGGTCAACGCGCTGAGCGCGGCTGTGGACAAGGTCCAGAAGGCGCGTCTGGATCCGAAGAACCGTGAGAAGGACAAGAACGTCCAGTTCGGTGCGGCGTCGGTGGTGCCCAACGACGGCGCGATCGTCGCCCTGTACGGCGGCGCCGGCTACGAGAACAACCACTTCACCAACAACGCCGACACCTCGGGTGTCCCCGTCGGTTCGACGTGGAAGCCGTTCGTCCTGGCCGCGGCCATGCAGTACGGGACGTACAAGACCTCTCCCGCAGGGGTCTCGCCACTGAGCAAGTACAACGGCAACGACCATCTCAAGGTGATGAACGAGGACGGCAGCTACGTCCTGAACAAGGACGGCTCGACGTTCTTCCAGAACAACGAGAGCAACCACGCCTGGGGCTACATCCCCCTGCGCAAGGCGATGGAGCAGTCGATCAACACGCCGTTCGTGCAGCTCGGCTGGGATGTCGGTATGTCGAAGGTGCGGGACGTCGCCAGCAGGTCCGGCATCCTGGACAACAGCTTCGCGACGCTCAACCCGTCCTTCGCCCTCGGTACGTCGACCCCGAGCGCGATCCGCATGGCCGACGCCTACGCGACCTTCGCCGCCTCCGGCAAGCACACGGACCCGTACTCCGTGACCGAGGTCAAACAGGACGGGCAGGACCTGAAGGGCTTCAGCAAGCCGAAGGTGACCAGCGCGATGCCCGCGGACATCGCGAACAACGTCACGGACACGCTGGAGAACGTCATCCAGAACGGTACGGGTACCGCCGCCAAGGCCCTGGGCCGTACGGCGGCGGGCAAGACCGGTACCACCGACAGCAACAAGTCGGCCTGGTTCGTCGGCTACACCCAGCAGCTGGCGACCTCGGTGGCGATGTTCCGTGAGAACCCGAAGGACGCCGCACTGCTCTCCATGAACGGCACCGCCGGCGTGGCGTCCATCCACGGTGGTGACATTCCGACCTCGGTGTGGACCGAGTACATGAAGTCCGCGCTGAAGGGCAAGAGCGATCCGGGCTTCCCGCAGGCCACCAAGATCGGTCAGATCGCCGACGAGGCGGGCGCTCCGTCTCCCACGCCGAGTCCCAGCATCACGCCGAGCGCGACGCCCAGCGGTACGCCGAGCGCGACGCCCAGCGATACGCCGAGCGCCACGCCCAGCGCGAGTGCGAGCTGTCAGTTCGCCTGGAACTGCCCGACCGACGGCGGCGCCACCGGCGGCACGCCAGGTACGACGCCCTCGCCGTCGGCCACGGCGACGAACAGCGGAGGCACTAGCAGAGGCAATGCCAACGGAGGAGGCCTCTTCGGCGGGTCGGGCGGCTAGCCGCGAGGTCTGACCGGTAGGTGGTCATTTCGCCCGCCGAAGTGTGTTTCACGTGAAACATGGGCCGCCGCATCCGACGAGGTGCGGCGGCCCTCGGCGTTTTCCTAGCGAGGTACGGCAGGATGGGCCCCATGCCCAGTGCAGAGACGACGCCCGCGAGCGTGCGCGAGCCGGAGCCGGTACGGCCGACCAGGGAAGACGAGGTCGCCGCGGCCGGTAGTGAGCTGATCGGTGGCCCCATCGGGCGGCGTGCGCTGCTCGGGGCGTCCTGGTGGACGCCCCTACGGGTCGTGGTCCTCGTGGCGATCGGCATGTTCGCCCTGGGCCTGGTCCAGAAGGCGCCGTGCTACGACGGCGCCTGGTTCCTCGGCGCGAGTTCCCAGTACACCCACGCCTGCTACTCGGACATTCCGCACCTCTACCAGGGGCGGGGCTTCGCCGACGGTCTGGTGCCCTACTTCGACAAGCTCCCCGGTGACATGGCCTACCTCGAATACCCGGTGCTGACCGGTGTGTTCATGGAGGTGGCCGCATGGCTCACACCGGGCAGCGGCAGCATCCAGCTCCAGGAGCAGGTGTACTGGTTCGTCAACGCCGGGATGCTGATGATCTGCGCCGCCGTCATCGCGGTGTGCGTGGTCCGTACGCACCGCCGACGCCCCTGGGACGGCCTGCTGGTCGCTCTGTCGCCTGCCTTCGCGCTGACCGCCACCATCAACTGGGACCTCCTGGCGGTCGCTCTGACGGCCGCGGCGATGCTGATGTGGTCCCGGAGTCGTCCCCTCGCCTTCGGTGTCCTCCTGGGGCTCGCTACGGCCGCCAAGCTGTACCCCGTGTTCCTGCTGGGGCCGCTGCTCCTGCTGTGCTGGCGCGCGGGCAAATGGCGGGAGTTCTTCACCGC
The DNA here is from genome assembly GCF_040629895.1 of Streptomyces sp. NPDC005866. Classification (NCBI taxonomy): domain Bacteria; kingdom Bacillati; phylum Actinomycetota; class Actinomycetes; order Kitasatosporales; family Streptomycetaceae; genus Streptomyces; species Streptomyces sp. NPDC005866. The sequence continues at coordinate 291,353 of NZ_JBEXWP010000003.1, read as the reverse complement.
GGTGGGCGGTGCCGTCGTCGCCTGGCTCGTCGTGAACCTGCCGGTGATGATCTTCGCCTTCCACGGCTGGTCGAAGTTCTACACGTTCAGCCAGGAACGGGGCGTCGACTTCGGCTCCTTCTGGCTGATCTGGGCGCAGAACACGACCAGCCCGCCCAGCACCGGTTTCGTGAACAACGCGGCGATGGTCCTGGTGGTGCTCTGCTTCCTGGGCATCGCCGTCCTGGCTCTCACCGCCCCGCGTCGGCCGCGCTTCGCCCAGCTGGCCTTCCTGGTGGTGGCCGCCTTCATCCTCACCAACAAGGTCTACTCGCCGCAGTACGTCCTGTGGCTGGTGCCGCTGGCCGTGCTCGCCCGGCCCAAGTGGCGGGACTTCCTGATCTGGCAGGCGTGCGAGGTGGCGTACTTCCTGGGGATCTGGCTGTACCTCGCGTACACGACCAGCGGTGACGCCCACAAGGGCCTGCCGACCCACGGCTACCACTGGGCGATCGCTGTGCACCTGCTGGGCACGCTCTACCTCTGCGCGATGGTCGTACGCGACATCCTCATGCCCGAGCGGGACGTGGTGCGCCGCTCCGGTGACGACGACCCCTCGGGCGGGGTGCTGGACGGCGCGGAAGATGTCTTCGTGCTCGGCGCGGCCGCCCATCCCCCGCGCCACGCCGCCCACTTCGAGGGGCCGCAGGTGGAGTGGGGCAGCCGATCCTCCGAGGGTAGTTCGCTCTGAGCGAACAGCCCAGCTCGAAGGAGAGGGCCGTCACACGTAATCCGTGTACGGCCCTTCCGGCGTTCTGAGGACCGTCAGCGGTCCACGAGACGGTCGAACTGGGTGGTGGTGTGCCGCAGATGGGCCACCAGTTCCTCGCCCACCTTCGGCTCCGGGGCGTCGGCCGGCACGAACAGGATAGACACCTGCATGTGCGGCGGCTCCGCGAACCAGCGCTGCTTGCCGCCCCAGACGAACGGAGAAAGGTTCCGGTTCACCGTGGCCAGGCCGGCCCGTGCGACGCCCTTGGCGCGCGGCATGACGCCGTGCAGGGCCTTCGGGGCCTCCAGGCCCACCCCGTGCGACGTACCGCCCGCCACGACCACCAGGTAGCCGTCCGAGGCCGCCTTCTGCTGCCGGTAGCCGAACCGGTCGCCCTTGGCGACGCGGGTGACGTCCAGGACCGCCCCGCGGTACTCGGTGGCGTCATGGTCCCCCAGCCACAGCCGGGTGCCGATCCGGGCCCGGAACCGGGTCTGCGGGAACTGCCGCTGCAGCCGGGCGAGTTCGTCGGCCTTGAGATGGCTGACGAACATCGTGTGCAGCGGCAACCGGGCCGCGCGCAGCCGGTCCATCCAGCCGATGACCTCCTCGACGGCGTCCGAGCCGTCGGTGCGGTCCAGTGGCAGATGGATGGCGAAGCCCTCCAGCCGGACGTTCTCTATGGCGGAGTGCAGTTGCGGCAGGTCCTGCTCGCTGATGCCGTGCCGTTTCATCGTGGACATCACCTCGATGACCACACGGGCGCCCACCAGGCCGTACACGCCGTCGATGGACGACACCGAGCGGATGACCCGGTCGGGCAGCGGAACGGGCTCCTCGCCGCGCCGGAACGGCGTCAGCACCAGCAGGTCGCCGCCGAACCAGTCCTTGATGCGCGCGGCCTCGTACGTCGTGCCGACGGCCAGGACGTCCGAGCCCAGCCGCGTGGCCTCCTCCGCCAGCCGCTCGTGCCCGAAGCCGTAGCCGTTGCCCTTGCAGACCGGGACGAGGCCCGGGAACTGCTCCTGCACGTGCTTGTGGTGCGCCCGCCAGCGCGCGGTGTCGACGTAGAGGGTGAGCGCCATGGCCGGACCTGGGACCTTTCTGGATGGCTGGGGTGTGTCAGGGTTATAGAAGCACGGAGCGTGACGTCAGCGGCGCGACATGTAGATGTCGAGCGCCTTGTGGAGCAGCTTGTTCAGCGGGAAGTCCCACTCGCCGAGGTACTCGGCGGCCTGACCACCGGTACCCACCTTGAACTGGATCAGGCCGAAGAGGTGATCCGTCTCGTCCAGAGAGTCCGAGATACCCCGCAGGTCGTAGACGGTGGCGCCGAGCGCGTAGGCGTCGCGCAGCATCCGCCACTGCATGGCGTTCGACGGGCGCACCTCGCGGCCGATGTTGTCGGAGGCGCCGTAGGAGTACCAGACGTGCCCGCCGACGATCAGCATGGTCGCCGCGGACAGGTTCACCCCGTTGTGCCGGGCGAAGTAAAGCCGCATCCGGTTGGGGTCCTCGGTGTTGAGGGCCGTCCACATGCGCTGGAAGTACGACAGCGGGCGCGGCCGGAAGTGGTCGCGCACGGCCGTGATCTCGTACAGCCGCTGCCACTCCTCCAGGTCCTGGTAGCCGCCCTGGACGACCTCGACGCCGGACTTCTCGGCCTTCTTGATGTTGCGCCGCCACAGCTGGTTGAAGTTCTGGTGGACCTCTTCCAGGGAACGGTTCGCCAGCGGCACCTGGAAGACGTAGCGCGGCTGCACGTCACCGAAGCCGGCGCCGCCGTCCTCGCCCTGCTGCCAGCCCATCCGGCGCAGTTTGTCGGCCACCTCGAAGGCGCGCGGCTCGATGAAGTCGGCCTCGATGTCCCGCAGCCGCTTCACGTCCGGGTCCTGGATGCCCTGCTTGATGGAGTTGGCGTCCCAGCGCCGGATGATCACCGGCGGGCCCATCTTCACGGAGAAGGCGCCCTGCTGCTTGAGGTGGGCCAGCATCGGCTGGATCCACTCGTCGAGATTCGGCGCGAACCAGTTGATGACCGGGCCCTCGGGGAGGTAAGCGAGGTAGCGCTTGATCTTGGGCAGCTGGCGGTACAGCACCAGGCCCGCGCCGACCATCTCGCCGGTGCGGTCGTCGAACCAGCCGAGGCTCTCCGAACGCCACTCCGCCTTGACATCAGCCCAGGCCGGGACCTGCATGTGGCTCGCCGCAGGCAGGGTCTGGATGTACGCCAGATGCTGTTCGCGGCTGATGGTCCTCAGGGTCAGGCTCATGTCGGGGCGCTCCTCGGGCTGGTGTGTCCCCATGGGTACAGGGGCTCCGGCTCTCGCGCCGAAGCCTACTGCGCCTCGCCCGCGGCCCGACCGGGCGTACACCACCCACGCCCCGGCTCCCGTGCGGCCGGGGCGATCGCTGGTGCGAGAGGTGGCCGGAGGCTTACCCGAACAGCCCGCCGTGCGCCATGGCGATGAGGAAGCCGACGCCCGCGGCACCGAGACCCAGGACCAGACCGAAGCGCTCGCGCGTGGTGATCGAGACCCACTGCCCGTACAGGCCGGTGAAGATGCCGATCAGACCGGTCCACGAGCTGAGCAGGTGCAGGCTGTGGAAGAACGACGTGATGAAGGCGATCAGTCCGAGCGCCAGCGTCACTGCCATCAGCGAGTCCTGGAGCGGATGGGTTCTGCCGTCGCTGGCGAACAGAGAACCGGCGGTGTTGGGTCGCAATGCCTGTGCCATAGAGCACCTCCTGCGGAAGGCGGCGCATCGTAGCGCCGTACACACCCGATGTGTACAGATTGAGGGCCCCGGCGGCAGGATTTCAACCGGAAGCGGGTGTGCGGGTAGTCTGTAGCCTCTGCACCGGTGTCTGCCCAGGCCGCGGCCGGGGATCCCGAGGGGAGCCCCCCGCATGTCAGTGGTGGCCGATACCGTTGCGCACGCATCACAACCCTCCTGCCACGGAACGACCGTGGCCGCTGAGTCCAAAGGAGGTGGGTTCCACATGCGTCACTACGAGGTGATGGTCATCCTCGACCCCGATCTGGAGGAGCGCGCTGTCGCCCCCCTGATCGAGAACTTCCTCTCCGTCGTCCGTGAGGGCAACGGCAAGGTGGAGAAGGTCGACACCTGGGGCCGTCGTCGTCTCTCGTACGAGATCAAGAAGAAGCCCGAGGGCATCTACTCGGTCATCGACCTGCAGGCCGAGCCTGGGGTCGTGAAGGAGCTCGACCGCCAGATGAACCTGAACGAGTCGGTTCTCCGGACCAAGGTCCTCCGTCCCGAGACTCACTGAGCTTCCAGTTCAGCTGATCTCGGGCTTCGAGTAGCAGCAAGCAGCCAGCAGTAAACCCGCCGAGAGGTTCCCCCATGGCAGGCGAGACCGTCATCACGGTCGTCGGCAATCTTGTCGATGACCCCGAGCTGCGCTTCACCCCGTCCGGTGCGGCGGTCGCGAAGTTCCGCGTCGCGTCCACTCCCCGCACCTTCGACCGCCAGACGAACGAGTGGAAGGACGGCGAAAGCCTCTTTCTGACCTGCTCGGTCTGGCGTCAGGCGGCGGAGAACGTCGCCGAGTCGCTCCAGCGAGGCATGCGCGTCATCGTGCAGGGCCGGCTGAAGCAGCGGTCCTACGAGGACCGTGAGGGTGTCAAGCGCACGGTCTACGAGCTGGACGTCGAAGAAGTCGGCGCCAGCCTGCGGAACGCCACGGCCAAGGTCACCAAGACCGCCGGTGGTGGCGGCCGCGGTGGCCAGGGCGGTGGTGGCGGCCAGGGTGGTGGCGGCTGGGGCGGTGGCTCCGGCGGCGGTCAGCAGGGCGGCGCTCCCAGCGACGACCCCTGGGCCTCCGGCGCTCCCGCCGGTGGCGGCAACCAGGGCGGCGGCGCTTGGGGCGGCGGCTCCGGCGGCAGCAGCGGCGGCGGCTACTCGGACGAGCCCCCCTTCTAAGGGCTCGCATCCCCACTTCTTGATCACACAGGAGATACACCATGGCGAAGCCGCCTGTGCGCAAGCCGAAGAAGAAGGTCTGCGCTTTCTGCAAGGACAAGGTCACGTACGTGGACTACAAGGACACGAACATGCTGCGGAAGTTCATTTCCGACCGCGGCAAGATCCGTGCCCGCCGCGTGACCGGCAACTGCACGCAGCACCAGCGTGACGTCGCCACGGCTGTCAAGAACAGCCGTGAGATGGCGCTGCTGCCCTACACCTCCACCGCGCGATAAGGGAAGGGTGACCGACTAATGAAGATCATCCTCACCCACGAGGTCTCTGGCCTCGGTGCCGCCGGCGACGTCGTCGACGTCAAGGACGGCTACGCGCGCAACTACCTGATCCCGCGGAAGTTCGCTATCCGCTGGACCAAGGGTGGCGAGAAGGACGTCGAGCAGATCCGTCGTGCTCGCAAGATCCACGAGATCCAGACCATCGAGCAGGCCAACCAGGTGAAGGGTCGGCTTGAGGGCGTCAAGGTTCGCCTGGCCGTCCGTGCCGGCGATGCCGGTCGTCTCTTCGGTTCCGTCACCCAGGCCGACATCGCTTCGGCGATCAAGGCTGCCGGTGGCCCCGACGTCGACAAGCGCCGCATCGAGGTCGGTTCGCCGATCAAGACCCTGGGCGCCCACGAGACGTCCGTGCGTCTGCACCCCGAAGTTGCCGCCAAGGTCAACATCGAGGTCGTCGCGGCCTGACGCTGCGCTCGGCTTGAGCAGTAGCTGAAAGGGGCCGCACCCGTGAGGGTGCGGCCCCTTTGGTTTGAGCCAAGCGGGGCTTTGCCCAGTGCGGTGGCTGTAGGACTCGACCGAGGCCATAGCGGAGCGCGCATGTTTCACGTGAAACGTGGCGGCTCGCGGTGTTTCACGTGAAACACCGCGAGTGCATCGGTCAGCGCGTCGCCCCCGTCACGATCCAGCGGCCCGAGCGGCTACGCAGCCAGAGGGTAAGCATCCGCACGGCCATCATGAGCGTCATGGCTCCCCAGAGCGCCGTGAGTCCGCCCCCCAGGGCGGGCACAAGCAATGCCACTGGCGTGAAGACGGCGAGGGTCACGACCATGGCCCCGGCGAGATACGGCCCGTCTCCGGCGCCCATGAGGATGCCGTCGAGGACGAAGACCACGCCGGAGATCGGCTGGCAGAGCGCCACGATGAGCAGCGCGGGCAGTGCGGTGTCCTTCACGGTGGGATCGCTGGTGAACACAGGGAGAAAGAGCGGCCGGGCGGCCATGACGAGCAGGCCCAGAACGACCCCGGTGGCGATGCCCCACTGGACCATCCGTCGGCAAGCCTCACGGGCGCCGGCAGCATCGCCCGCACCAAGGTAGCGGCCGATGATCGCCTGTCCGGCGATTGCTATCGCGTCCAGGGCGAAGGCCAGCAGGCTCCACAGCGACAGCACGATCTGGTGGGCGGCGATATCGGCATCGCCCATCCGGGCGGCGACGGCCGTGGCGATCATGAGGACGGCGCGCAGCGAGAGCGTCCGGACGAGCAGGGGTGCGCCGGCCTGTGCCGAGGCCCGTATCCCGGCGGCGTCGGGGCGAAGGGACGCCCCGTGCCTGCGGGCTCCCCGTACGACGACGGTCAGGTAGACGACCGCCATCCCGCATTGGGCGATGACGGTGCCCCAGGCGGAGCCGGCGATCCCCAGTCCCGCGCCGTAGACGAGCCCAGCGTTCAGCCCCGCGTTGGCTACAAAGCCTCCGACGGCGACGTACAGCGGGGTTCGGGTGTCCTGAAGGCCGCGCAGGACGCCGGTGGCGGCGAGCACTACGAGCATGGCCGGGATCCCGAGCGAGGAGATCCTGAGGTAGGTCGTGGCATAGGGGGCCGCAGTGGCCGAGGCCCCGAAGATGTCTACGATGCCGGGTGCCAGGGGCAGGACGACGGCGATGACGCCGGCACCGAGCAGCAGTGCCAGCCAGATGCCGTCCATGCCCTGGCGGATGGCCGCCTGGAACTCGCCGGCGCCGACCCGGCGGGCGACGGCCGCCGTGGTGGCGTAGGCGAGGAAGACAAAGACGCTCACGGCGGTGGTGAGAAGTGCCGAGGCGACCCCGAGACCGGCGAGTTGTGCGGTGCCGAGATGGCCGACGATCGCGCTGTCGGCCATGACGAAAAGTGGCTCGGCGACGAGTGCGCCGAAGGCCGGGACGGCCAGGGTGACGATCTCTCGGTCGTGCCGCCGTCGGGTGGCCTCGGGGATCGCGGGAGCCTGTGACATGGGCACTAATCTAATCGTCCACAGGTAAGAGATGCAATTACATGCTGCCCCTTACCGAAGCTTGTGCGGTCCACGCTTTCGCGCATCGTTCGAACCGATCTTGATCCGACCGGGGAAGTTTTTCTTCTGCACAGCCGGTGGATGGGAAACGCGCAGGTCAGAGCCGCTGATGGGGAGAGTTCGAGGGCTTGTTCACAGGGCTGTCCACCGGCTCGTGCACAGGTTTGGGGAGGTTCTCCACAGCATACGGGCCGTCGTCCACATGGCCTGTGGATAACCAGATTGGCTGACGGTGCCCGCGGGCCTACCGTGGTCCGGCGCGCGCTCCTTCTCATGGCCTCGGAAACCTCACAAATCCGACGCGTCCAGAACCGGATCGGGGCGACCCAGTTGTCAGTGCCGTGCCGTAGAAATGAGGCCACGGCGAGGTCCGCCGGGCGGACGGGAGGAGGTGGTTCGGTGAGTATTTCCGAGCCCTTGGACGATCCGTGGGCCGAGGCCGGTCCCAGTGATCGTCTGCCCGCCTCCCGTGGACGTGGTGAGGGCGGCCGAGGGCGGGACGACCGGCACGACCGGGGCCGGGACAGCGGCGACTGGGACGGCGGAGGCGCCACCTTCGAGCGGGTCCCCCCGCAGGACCTGGACGCCGAACAGTCCGTACTCGGCGGCATGCTGCTGTCCAAGGACGCCATCGCCGATGTCGTCGAGATCCTCAAGGGCCACGACTTCTACAAGCCCGCGCACGAGACGATCTACCAGGCGATCCTCGACATCTATGCCAAGGGCGAGCCGGCCGACCCCATCACCATCGCCGCCGAGCTCACCAAGCGCGGCGAGATCAACAAGGTCGGCGGCGCCTCCTATCTGCACACTCTCGTCCAGACCGTGCCGACGGCGGCGAACGCCGAGTACTACGCGGAGATCGTCCACGAGCGGGCCGTGCTGCGCCGTCTTGTCGAGGCCGGGACACGCATCACTCAGATGGGATACGCGGCCGACGGCGACATCGACGAGATCGTCAACAGCGCCCAGGCGGAGATCTACGCGGTCACCGAGCAGCGGACCAGCGAGGACTATCTGCCGCTCGGCGACATCATGGAGGGCGCCCTCGACGAGATCGAGGCGATCGGCTCCCGTACCGGTGAGATGACCGGCGTGCCCACCGGCTTCACGGATCTGGACTCGCTCACCAACGGCCTGCACCCGGGACAGATGATCGTCATCGCCGCCCGTCCCGCCATGGGTAAGTCCACTCTCGCGCTGGACTTCGCCCGGGCCGCATCGATCAAGCACAACCTGCCCAGCGTCATCTTCTCCCTCGAAATGGGCCGCAACGAGATCGCGATGCGTCTGCTGTCCGCCGAGGCCCGGGTCGCCCTGCACCACATGCGCTCCGGCACGATGACCGACGAGGACTGGACCCGGCTCGCTCGCAGGATGCCGGACGTCTCGGCCGCACCGCTCTACATCGACGACTCCCCGAACCTGTCGATGATGGAGATCCGCGCCAAGTGCCGCCGGCTCAAGCAGCGCAACGACATCAAGCTCGTGATCATCGACTATCTGCAGCTGATGCAGTCCGGGTCCAAGCGCTCCGAGAGCCGTCAGCAGGAGGTCTCGGACATGTCCCGAAACCTCAAGCTGCTGGCCAAGGAGCTGGAGGTCCCGGTGATCGCGCTCTCCCAGCTCAACCGTGGTCCCGAGCAGCGCACGGACAAGAAGCCGATGGTGTCCGATCTGCGTGAGTCCGGCTCCATCGAGCAGGACGCCGACATGGTCATCCTGCTCCACCGCGAGGACGCCTACGAGAAGGAGTCACCGCGCGCGGGCGAGGCGGACATTATCGTCGGCAAGCACCGAAACGGCCCGACCGCGACGATCACCGTGGCCTTCCAGGGCCACTACTCCCGCTTCGTGGACATGGCACAGACCTGATCCGCACCACTGCGGGGTCTCAGATTTCGCCGGCGTCGCTCCGGCACACCAGCTTGAGCGGAGCTGTCGATGCTGCTCCTCCGCAGTTGCTGGGCCGATGCGGACTTCCGCGGCGGCAGGCAGCGCCACCGCCCCAGCTCCCGTAAGGACCTGTGCGAGAGGCCATTTGGACAGGGAAAACGCAACTTCGACATGGCCCGCAGAGGCAGCTACCTTCACCTGGCGTTCGGTGGTCGCCCACGGTCGCGCAGGAGTTCCTTCAGGCTGAGCCACCCGCGACGGGATGAGTCGGTCATGCCCCACGCACCCTCGCCCCCATCAGTAAGCCACCGAACCGGGTCCACGCCAGGCAGCCCCAACCAGGGAGAGACGCATGCCCCATCTTGCCCTGTACACATTCGGCGTCCTGAAGTCACCTCTCGCCGATCCAGCACCTCTCACGCGCGAGTTCTACGAAAGTGGTGAGGCCGTCTACCGGAAGATCAGTCAGCACCCCGGATACCTCGCGCGTGCTGAAGCGGCAGACGGTGACCGGGGCATGCTCTTCGAGGCGGACTGGGGTGCATGGGGAGAGTTCGCCGTACCGACCTGGTACGGCAAGGGCCATACGGTGGAAACCACCGCCCTGGCCGCGACCCTCTCACTCTGGACCGACCTGCGCCCCGCCTTCGACGCCATCTATACCGGTCTGCACCGTGAGGCGCTGAACAGGCGTTACGACTGGTTCGAGAGGACAGGACACCCGAATTACGTGTTCTGGTGGGTCTCCGACGGCGTGATACCCACCTGGCAGGACGGGGTTTCCAGGCTGGAACACCTCCACGACCACGGCTCCGCACCGCGCGCCTTCACCTTCCACCACTCGTTCGCCCCGGACGGAACTCCTACCAGGATCAAAGGCATCGGGCCGAAGAGCGACCCGTGATGACGTCACTCGTTTGGTTGAAGCCCTGGGCTCGTGATCCCTCTGGGTGTGTCGCAAGCGGTCGGCGCCGCGAAGGCATTCAACCTCCACCCGGCCACGATCTGGAGCTATCTCAACAGACTCGAACAGGAACTGGCCGATCGTCTCGTTGAGCGGTCGGGCCTGCGACGACGCACCAGCACTCCCACTACCTTCGTCCGGACCGGCATCGACGCCACCCGCCAACTCGCTAAGGCGATCAACACTGCCGAGGACAACGCCACGCTCCTGAGACAGAGCACAGCCGACATTGGCTTGAGACAGGGTCAAAGACCACGTCACGGTGTCCCCGCCCGATAACGAAGTCGAGACCCTACAACCGCCGAAATGAACTCGACGCCGGTCCGTCCGCCGGGTGGACTGGGCGCATGACGACATTCCAGGAAGAGTTGTTCCCCGCCACCCGGCGGGCGCTGCTGCATCGGATCGCCGATGCCCAGGCCGAAGGCCGGGCGCCGTCACTGGTGGCGGCGGTCGTGCGGGGCGGGCGGGCCGTCTGGCACGGGGCGCGGACCTCGGTGGAGGGGCACGGACCGGACGAGAACGTGCAGTACCGGATCGGCTCGATCACCAAGACGTTCACGGCCGTTCTGGTGCTCCGGCTGCGCGACGAAGGGCTGCTCGATCTCGGCGATCCACTGGAGAAGCATCTGCCGGGCACCGGCGCGGGGGAGGCGACGATCGCCGAACTCCTCGCGCACACCGGTGGGTTGGCTGCCGAGTCGCCCGCACCCTGGTGGGAGCGCACTCCGGGCTCGCTGCGGCCGGAGCTCAGCGATGTCCTCGGCGAGCGGCCCCTGCTGCACCCCGTCGGCCGTCGGCACCACTACTCCAACCCTGGCTACACCCTGCTCGGCGCCCTGGTCGAGGAACTCCGCGGTGCCCCCTGGGAGGAGGTGCTCCGGCGGGAGGTGCTGGAACCGTTGCGCCTCGACCGCACGAGCGCCCAGCCGCAGGCGCCCCACGCGGGCGGCTGGGCGGTGCATCCCTGGGCCGACGCGATGCTCCCGGAGCCGTTGGAGGACCTCGGCCGGATGGCACCAGCGGGACAGCTCTGGTCGACCACCGGCGACCTGGCCCGATTCGCCGCGTTCCTGACGGCCGGCGACGCCCGGGTATTGAGCGCCGACTCCGTACGAGAGATGCGTATGCCCGCGGCTCCCGCCGAGCCCGCCGATGTGCTGGACGGCGCCACCTACGGCCTCGGCCTCCAGATCCAGCGCCGCGACGGCCGGCTGTTGATCGGGCACTCCGGCTCGCTGCCCGGCTTCCTGGCCAACCTCACCGTCAGCGTGGACGACGACGTGGCGGCCGTGGTGCTCGCGAACTGCACCTCCGGCCCGCTGCTGTCCGCCGTCGGCGCCGACCTCGTCCGTACCGTCGCGGAGGCCGAGCCGCGTATCCCCGAGCCATGGCGACCCGTGGCCCAAGTCGAGCCGTCTGTCCTGGAGTTGGCGGGCCAGTGGTACTGGGGCACACACGCCTTCGCGCTGCGGGTGACGGCCGATGGACTGGTCTCGCTGGGACCGCTGTCGGGCGCCGGCCGCCGGGCGCGTTTCCGGGCCAATGGCGACGGCACCTGGACCGGCCTTGAGGGGTACTACGCCGGAGAGCTCCTATGGCCCGTACGGCGGCCGGACGGCACCGTGAGCCACCTGGACCTCGGTTCGTTCGTGTTCACACGTCAGCCGTACGAGGAGACGGCTCCTGTGCCCGGCGGGGTGGACCCCGAGGGGTGGCGGGGGATCGCCTAGACAGGCGGGGGTGGTGTTTCACGTGAAACACCACCCCCGGAGCGTGCGCCGTCAGTGCCTGACGGTCAGATCTCCAGCTTGAAACCGACGTGCGAAGCGGTGAAGCCGAGCCGCTCATAGAAACGGTGGGCGTCGGCACGTGACTTGTCCGAGGTCAGCTGCACCAACTGGCAGCCCTGGCGGCGGGATTCCTCGATCGCCCACTCGATGAAACGGGTGCCCAGCCCGCCGCCGCGCTCGTCGGCGTGGATGCGCACGGCCTCGACGATCGACCGGGTAGCGCCCCGCCTCGACAGCCCGGGGATGACCGTGAGCTGGAGCGTGCCGACGACACGGCCCTCGCGTACGGCGACGACCAGTTGTTGGTTGGGGTCGGTGCTGAGCCGCTCCAGGGCGCTCAGGTAGGGCGCCAGGTCGTCCGGTGATTCCCTCCGGGCCCCCAGTGGGTCGTCGGCGAGCATGCCGACGATGGCAGGGATGTCGTCGGCGACCGCGGCACGTATTTCAAGATCTCCCATGTCCGCACCCTAAGCGGGCACGTTCAGTGACTCCACGACTCGTACCAGGGGAGCCAGCGCCGGGTTCCTGGCTGCCTCGTCCAGGGCCTCGCGCAGCGCGGTGTCATTGGTGGGGCGAGCCTCTTCGAGCAGCCGTAGCCCCGCCTCCGTGACGTTGGTGTAGATACCGCGCCGGTCGGTCGGGCAGAGGTAGCGCTCCAGCAGGCCCCGGTCTTCGAGGCGCGTCACCAGACGGGTGGTGGCGCTCTGGCTGAGGACGACCGCGTCGGCGACCTGCTTCATCTGCAGATGCCCCCCTTCGCCGTCGTGCTGTCGGCTGAGGACGTCCAGCAGGGAGTATTCACGCACGCTCAGGTCGTGCTTCGCCTGAAGGGCGCGCTCGATGTGCGCCTCGATCCTCCCGTGGAGCAGGGAGAGGGCGCACCAGCCCTGGGCGAGAGCGGTGAGCGCGGGGTCCGTCGCTGTCATTGGCGTGTTCCTCCGTCCCGGAGCGGCTGAAACCAGGATAGAGCAGGTCCGCAATATCCCTTGGTTGCATATAGCCAGCGTCTGCAATTATTGTTGACGCACGCTAAGCGCATCTGCAATCGTCTGGGAAGGCTAACCCCCATGCCTCTCGCGCTTCTGGCCCTCGCGATCGGGGCCTTCGGAATCGGAACGACCGAGTTCGTGATCATGGGCTTGCTCCCCGAGGTCGCGGGCGACTTCGGCGTCTCCATCCCCACCGCCGGCCTGCTGGTGACCGGCTACGCGCTCGGCGTGGTGATGGGCGCCCCACTGATGACCGTCCTGGGCACCAAGGTCCCGCGCAAGCGGATGCTGATGCTGCTGATGGGCCTGTTCATCGCGGGCAATCTGCTGTCCGCGGTCGCCCCCTCCTTCGCCGTCATGCTGATCGGCCGCGTGGTCGCCTCCCTCGCCCACGGCGCCTTCTTCGGCATCGGCTCGGTCGTGGCGGCCGATCTGGTCGCCCCGAGCAAGAGGGCCGGGGCCATCGCGATGATGTTCACCGGCCTCACCGTCGCCAACGTCGTCGGTGTCCCGCTCGGCACCCTGGTGGGACAGCACGTCGGCTGGCGCGTCACCTTCGGTATCGTCGCCGCCCTCGGCGTCGTCGGCCTGACCGGCATCGCCAAGCTGGTGCCCGAGTTGCCCAAGCCGGAAGGCGTGCACCTGCGGCACGAACTGGCCGCGTTCAAGAACACCCAGGTCCTGCTCGCCATGGCGATGACCGTCCTCGGCTTCGGCGGAGTCTTCGCGGCCATCACCTACATCGCGCCGATGATGACCCATGTCGCCGGCTTCGCCGACGGCTCCGTCACCTGGCTGCTGGTGCTGTTCGGCCTCGGCATGGTCGGCGGCAACCTCGTCGGCGGCAAGTTCGCCGACCGCGCCCTGATGCCCATGCTGTACGTGTCCCTGGGCGCCCTGGCCGTCGTCCTCGCGCTCTTCACCATCACCGCGCACAACAAGATCGCGGCCGCCGTGACCGTCGCGTTGATCGGCGCCCTGGGCTTCGCGACCGTCCCGCCGCTGCAGAAGCGCGTCCTCGACCAGGCGCAGGGTGCCCCCACCCTGGCCTCGGCCGTGAACATCGGCGCCTTCAACCTCGGCAACGCCCTGTCCGCCTGGCTCGGCGGCATCGTGATCGCCGCCGGCTTCGGCTACACCTCCCCCAACTGGGTGGGCGCCGCCCTCGCCGCGGCCGCCCTCGTCCTCGCCTTTCTGTCGGCCGCACTGGAGCGCCGCGACAGCGTCCCGAGCGCCGTGGCCGCCGGCGGTATGCCCGCGGATCAGCGGGAGTCGGTCCACCACTGAGCCAGCCCCCCGGCCGCAGGCGGAGTCCATCACCGACCGTGCCCGGGGATCAGGGGCCTCCCGACCCGCCCGCACCGTCTCCCCTCAGCACCACCCAAGGAGAACCACCTCATGAGCACCACCGTCGCCCCGCTCACCATCCAGGACGCCGAACTCCTGATCACCAAGGGCCGGCGCGCCGCCGAGACCGCCGGAGTCAGCGTCAGCGTCACCGTCCTGGACGCCGGGGGCCATCTGCTCGCCTTCCGGCGGGACGACCGCGCCGTGCTGATATCCGGCGAGACCAGCACCCGCAAGGCCTACACGGCACTCCAGCTGAACACCCCCACCGCCGACCTCGTCGACGCCGTCCAGCCCGGCGGCCTCTTCCACACCCTTCCCACGGCGCTCGACCGGCCTCTGCTCTTCATCGCGGGCGGTGTCCCCGTACACCGGGACGGCCGGCTGATCGGCGCGATCGGCGTCGGCGGTGGCGCGCCCGACCAGGACCACGGCTTCGCGACGGCCGCCGTGCAGGCACTCGTCTGACCGCATTCCTGTCAGCGCCGGAACGCCGGCCCCCAGGGGGCCGGCCTTCGCCGTACCGAGGAATTATCAGCCCGCTGCCACCGTCAGCGGCGCGAACCGCCGCGTCCAGTCTCCCGGCAACTCCGTGATGCCGTAGGTCATGACGGAGTTCATGGCGACGGAGGCCATCCCGCGGTCCTTCGCCCATGCCAGCAGTTCCTCGTGCCGGATGTCGATATCGGTGCGGAGCGGGCGGTCGGTGTGGGCAGCGAGCGAGACGATGAGGGACTTCGCCGTCTCCGTGTTGCGGGCGATCAGCGGTCCGACGACATGGGTGTCCATGTTGGGCCAGGCGGCCGCGTAGCCGACGATCCGGCCGCCGTCCACGGCCACCCGCAACTGGTCCGAGAACGCGGGCAGGCGGGCGAGGAGAGGTGTGCGGTCGGTACCGAACACCTCCTCGTCCAGCCGGAGGATCGAGCCGAGGTCCTCGGCTGTGGCCGCCCGCGTCGCCACCCGGGACTCGGGGCCGCCCGGGGGGAAGTGCCCGGACAGCATCTCCGAGCGTCCCGTGGTCTTGAACCCCAGCTCCTCGTAGAGCGGACGGCCGTACGGCGTCGCGTACAGAGTCAGGGGAGTCGTCCCCATTGCCGAGACGATGTGGTGCATCAGCCGACGCCCGATGCCCTGACGGGCATGCCGTTCGGCAACCAGGACCATGCCGATCGCGGCCAGATCCGGGCGTTCCCCCGGGCCGTACTCCGTGACGACGCTGGCGGCGATCAGGCCTCCGCCGGGGTGGTCGATGCCGTATCCCTTCCCGGCCGTCAGGAGCAAGCGCCACTTGTGTTCCTCGCGCGGCCACCCCCGGTCCTCGGACAAGTCGGCGCAGGCGGTGAGATCGCGTGGCGTCAGTCGGCGGATGGGCAGAGCGGCGACGGAAGGAGTTGGCACGCAGGTCAGGCTGTCGGAACAGCACCCGTGGCGTCCACCGGTTTCGAGGTAGACGCACGCGCTTTTGGCCATGCCGTAGCCCTGAGCACAGCCCTTGGACAGACGGGGGACGTTTCACGTGAAACATCCCTCCCTCGCCGCTGCCCGAGACCTCCCAGAGGAGCGGTGATCCCTCCTCGTTAGCCTCGGGGTCCATGGCGAGACTTCATCTCTTCGATCTCGACGGCACACTGCTGCACGGCACCTCCGCCCCCGTCGAGATCTCCCGTCAACTCGGCCTGGAAGCCGAGACGGCGGAGCTTGATCGGGCGATTTCGGCAGGGCTGATAGCCCCGCCGGAGTATGCGGCGCGGGTGTACGCCCTCTGGGCCGAGCTGACCGACGCGCACGTGACCGCGGCATTCGACGGAGCGCCTTGGCTGGCCCGTATCCAGGACGTCTGGGCCGAGATCAGGGAAGCGGGCGACTATTGCGCCGTGGTCTCGCTCTCGCCCTCGTTCTTCGTGGAGCGCCTGTTGGACTGGGGAGCCCATGCGGCATTCGGATCACGCTTCCCGGCGGTGCCTTTCGTCGAGCCGGTGGACCCCGCCGGCATCCTTGATGCTGCGGCCAAGGTGACCATCGCGGACCGCCTGTGCGAGCAGTTCGGGGTCGGTCGAGCGGACTGTGTCGCCTACGGGGATTCGATGTCGGACAGGGAGTTGTTCGCCGTGGTCCCGGTGTCCGTGGCGGTCAATGCGGACGGACGTCTCGCCGGTCTCGCGACCTACTCCTACACGGGCCGGGATCTATGGGATGTCTATGAATGCGGACGGGGCTCCCGGTAGTTGAGGGGGCTGATGGTTCGCCCCTTGTTGGATTGGTAGGGGAGGCAGGGGGGACTTGTGTGCGGGGCGACGGCCGGTAGGGTCGACTCCGGTTCACGTCGGGGAGAGAGGCTCCGGGGGGAGTGGCTGCGGCCCGTGTCACACTTTCGCCTTACTTGTCCGTACGCGAAGGAAGCACGGGTTCAATGTGGCCATGTCGGCCACAGGCCTGACCGGGAAGAGTTGGCCGTCAACGGGGGAAAGCAAGCACCTTCCGAGTGAAGTGCACAGACCGACCGAAAGATGTTCGAGGCGAGGCACACCATGGATGCTCCGACCACCACGTCGGCGGGCAACGACGGGGCCGGCGGAACCAACTGGTTCACGCCCCCCAACAAGCCCCCGGTCGAGCCTCCGGTCGTGGCGCCGGGTGATCAGCAGGAAAGGCCCCAGGGCCGCCGTCCCGCCCCCGGAGAGGGCCGGGAGCGAATACGGTCGACGGAGGCGCCGACCCACCCCCAGAACGCCGCCCAGGCTCCACCCGCCGGGCAGCACGCGGCCCCCGGACCCTCCGTCCCCCCGGCCGGGCAGCCGGTACCCCCCACACACGAACAGCGCGTCCCGCCTCAGCGCAGCGCACAGCCGAGTCCGGACGCCTCCCCGGACGCGATCCGCATCCGCGCCACCATGGCCGAAGTCGGTCCGATAGCCGACAAGGTCACCTCGTATTTCTACGCCCTGCTCTTCGTGCGTCATCCGGAACTGCGTTCGCTGTTCCCTGCCGCCATGGACAGCCAGCGGGACCGGCTGCTGAAGGCGCTGCTCACCGCGGCGGAACACGTCGACAACACGCCCGTCCTGGTGGAATACCTCCAGAACCTGGGCCGGGGCCACCGCAAGTACGGCACCCGACCGGAGCACTACCCGGCGGTCGGCGAGTGCCTCATCGGAGCGTTGAGCAAGTACGCCTCGGCCATCTGGGACCCGGAGACGGAGGCGGCCTGGGTGCGGGCGTACACGACGATGTCCCAGGTGATGATCGACGCGGCTGCTGTGGACGAGCTACACGCACCGGCCTGGTGGCAGGCGGAGGTCGTCGCCCACGACCTCAGGACGGCGGACATCGCGGTGCTCACGATCCGCCCGGACCAGCCGTACCCCTTTCTCGCGGGGCAGTACGCGAGCATGGAGACACCCTGGTGGCCGCGGGTCTGGCGGCACTACTCCTTCGCCTCCGCACCCCGCTCGGACGGTCTGCTGACGTTCCATGTGAAGGCCGTTCCGGCGGGCTGGGTCTCCAACGCACTGGTGCACCGTGCCCGCCCCGGGGACCTCATCCGCCTCGGCCCGCCCGTCGGCTCGATGACCGTCGACCACACGAAGCACAGCGGACTGCTCTGCCTGGGCGGCGGCACCGGCATCGCCCCCATCAAGGCACTGGTCGAGGACGTAGCCGAACGCGGCTCACGCCGCCCGGTCAAGGTGTTCTACGGCGCCCGCACCAACCACGACCTGTACGACATCGACACCCTGCTCCGGCTGCAGCAGAGCCATCCCTGGCTCTCGGTCCGTGCGGTCGTCGACCAGCAGGCGCATCTCCAGCTCCCCGAGGCCGTCCGCGAGTACGGCCCGTGGATCGAGTACGACGCCTATCTCTCGGGGCCGCCCGGCATGATCCGCAACGGCGTGGACGTCCTGCGGGACGTCGGTATCCCGGCGCACCGCATACGGCATGACTCCGTGGAGGAACTGGTCGTCGTCGGCGAATGATCCATCACCCGAGGTCGGGGGCGTGCATGGCCCGTACGCCCTCGATGTTGCCGTCCAGGTAGTGCCGCAGGGACAGCGGCACAAGGTGCACGGAGGCGATCCCGACGCGGGTGAAGGGGACACGCACGATCTCGTACTCGCCGGCGGGCTCCTCGACTTCGGGGCCGTGCCGCAGGGCCGGGTCCATGGACTCCAACCGGCAGACGAAGAAGTGCTGCACCTTCACACCGGTGGTGCTGCCGCTGTCGCCGATGTGCTCCACGGTGTCCACGAAGCAGGGCACCACGTCGGTGATCTTTGCGCCGAGCTCCTCGTGCACCTCGCGATGCAGGGCGTCGACGACAGTGGTGTCCTCCGGCTCGACCCCCCCACCGGGAGTGACCCAGTAGGGATCGACACCGGGCTTGGTGCGCTTGATCAGAATCAGGTCGTCGCCGTCCAGAAGAACGGCACGGGCGGTGCGCTTGACCACGGGTCGGACGGTCATGGGAGAAATGTGGCCCAGCTTGTTCCACGTGAAACATCGCGAAGCGCCACCGTACGGCCGCATCGCGTTAACCCTGCAGGCCGTCTCAGCCCCAGTCCACAGCCGCTTGCTGGAGCCACTCGTGTGCCCGCGCCACATGCGGCATCGCCAGCGTGCCGGTCCGCACCACCAAAAAGTACGTCCGCAGCGGTGGTACCGCGGGCTCGTGCAACGCCACCACCTCGCCGCGGCCCAGGGCGGCCGTGCACAGATAGCGGGGCAGCACGGCGACGCCGGCGCCCGCGACCGCACAGGCGAGGACCGCGCGCAGATCCGGCACGACAACCGTGCCGGAGGCGGCCGGTCGGGCGTCGAAGACGGAACCCCAGTAGCGGGAGACGAAGGGCAGCGACTCGTGGACCTCGACCACGGGCAGGTTCTCCAGGGCCGGTGCGCCCTTGTCGCGTACCGTCCCGGTACCGATCTCCTCGGCCCAGCGGGGAGCGGCGACCAGCACATGCTCCTCGTCGCAGAGGGTGGTGGCGGTGAGCAGGGCGCCACGCGGCCGGGCCGTACTGATGGCCAGATCGTGGTGGCCGGCGGACAGCCCCTCCAGGGTCTCCTCGGCGTTTCCGAACGAGGCACGCAGCGCGAAGCCCTGGCCGTCGTCGCCGGCGAGCTCCGAAAGGGCGGGCAGGGCGCGCTCGGCGGTGAACTCGGGCGGGCCGGCGAGATGCAGGGTACGCACCGAGGACTCGTCGTCGAGGCCGCGTTCCGCTATCTCCACGAGCGCGTCGAGGTGCGGGGCGGCCTTGTGGGCGAGTTCGTCGCCGATCGTCGTCGGGGTCACCCCACGGGCCTGCCGCAGGAAGAGCGGACGGCCCAGCTGTCTTTCCAGTGTGCGGATCTGAGAGGTCACGGCCGGCTGCGAGAGACCGAGCAGGGCGGCGGCGCGGGTGAAGGAGCCGGCCCGGTGCACGGTCACGAAGGTGCGCAGCAAGGCCAGATCCATCGCCCACCTCCCCTTCGCCCTGCCCATGCGGCCCTCGGGGCAGGTCCTCAACTATAAATAAGTCGATAGGTCTCTGCCCCTACAGTGATTGGACACTGACGCAGAGTCAACTAGCCTTGTGCGCGCGGTTCTTGGCGCGCGAGAACCGGGACGGTCCGAGCCACGAGGGGGGAGGCTCGGACCGTCCGCTATACGCAGTCGGGCTCGCGGGGGCGTCCGTAATCCGGTCACCGGTCCGACTCGTCGAGCGCGCGGCACACATCGGCCACCAGATCTTGGGGATCCTCGGCCCCGACCGACAACCGAATGAAGCCCTCCGGTACGTCGTCCCCGCCCCAGCGCCGCCGTCGCTCGGCCGTGGAGCGCACCCCGCCGAAACTCGTCGCATCGTCGACCAGCCTCAGGGCTTCCAGAAAACGCTCGGCACGCGTGCGCGTGGGCAGCGTGAAGGAGATCACCGAGCCGTAGCGGCGCATCTGCTGCGAGGCGATCTTGTGCGCGGGGTCGTCGGGCAGCCCCGGGTAGCGCAGCCCGGTCACGTCCTGCCGCTCGCGGAGCGTCTGCGCGAGCACCAGGGCGGTGGCGTTCTGCCGGTCCACCCGCAGTTGGAGGGTGGCGAGGGAGCGATGGGCCAGCCAGGCCTCCATGGGCCCGGAGATCGCGCCGATGATCTTGCGCCAGCGGCGTACGGCGGCCATGGCCTCCGTGTCGCGCCCGGCGACGTACCCCAGCAGGACGTCACCGTGGCCGGTGAGCTGCTTGGTGCCGCTGGCCACGGAGAAGTCGGCGCCCAGCGCCAGCGGCCGTTGGCCGAGCGGGGTGGCGAGGGTGTTGTCGACGGCGACGAGTGCGCCACGCGCGTGTGCCGCCTCCGCGAGTCGCCGGATGTCGCACACGTCGAGCCCGGGGTTGCACGGCGACTCGATCAGCAGCAGCTTCGCCCCGTCCAGGACGTCGAGCTGGGCGTCGCCGGCGGTCGGAGCGGTGCGCACCTCGATGCCGTACGCCTCCAGCTGGGCGCGGATCAGGGGCAGCACCTGGTAGCCGTCGGACGGCAGCACGACCGCGTCCCCGGCGCGCAGCTGCGAGAAGAGCACGGCCGTGATGGCCGCCACGCCGGAGGCGAACACCAGCGTCTCGACATCCTCGCCGGGCGCCTCCAGCTCGCCGATGGCGCGCTCCAGATGGGTCCAGGTCGGGTTCTCGTCGCGGCCGTAGGCGTACGGCCCGCTCACCTCGCCCGGCAGATGGAAGTGTGCGGCGAAGACCGGCCCGGGCAGGGTCGGTTCGTTCTTGACCGGCTCGGGCAGTCCGGCGCGCACCGCGCGCGTGCCCTCGCCCATCACGAAGCCGGAGCCGGAGCCGGACGCGCCGTCGGAGTCGGAGTCGCTCATGCCACCGTTCCCTCCACTTCGTCGCGTACCGCGGTGAGCAGTCGCTCGCTCGCCGCCTCCACCATCCCAAGACACTCCTCGAAGCCGTCCAGCCCGCCGTAGTACGGATCCGGTACGTCCAGGTCGTCACCGGCAGCGGGGTCGTAGGAGCGCAGTAGCCGCACCTTGCGCGCGTCCTGCTCGGTGGGGGCGAGGCGGCGCAGGGCCTTGAGGTGGCCGGCGTCGAAGGCGAGCACGAGGTCGAGGCGGGCGAACCAGGACGCCTGGAACTGGCGGGCGGTGTGCTCGCTGTCGTAGCCGTGCTCCCGGAGGACTCGGACGGTGCGCGGGTCGGCGTCGTCGCCCTCGTGCCAGCCGCCGGTGCCGGCGCTGTCGGCCTCGACACGGTCGTCGAGGCCGGCCTCGGCTATGCGGGAACGGAAGACGGATTCGGCCATCGGGGAACGGCAGATGTTGCCGGTGCAGACGAAGCAGACGCGATAGGTCATCGGGCGCTCAGTCCGTGTCGGGAAGGATCATGTTCAGGGCCCAGGACACGATCGAGATGATCAGGCCGCCCAGGACGGCGGTCCAGAACCCCTCCACGTGGAAACTCAGGTCGAGCTTGTCGCAGACCCACGACGTCAGCAGCAGCATCAGCGCGTTGACCACCAGGGTGATCAGGCCGAGCGTGAGGATGAACAGCGGGAAGGTAAGGATCTTCACGATCGGCTTGACCAGGAAGTTCACCAGACCGAACACCAGGGCGACCAGGATCAGCGTCCAGACCTTCTTGGTGGTGCTGTCGCCGGTCAGGGTGATCTTGTCGAGCAGCCACACGGCGACGGCCAGGGCGCCCGCGTTGGCGATCGTCTTGACTACGAAATTCTTCATGTGTCTGATCGTGGCAGACGAGATCGGATGCAAGCAGTGAGGCGAGGGTGAACGACAGCGATGAAGGCATTCCGGCTGGATGAACTGGAGGCGGAACGCGCCGCCAACGACGGGGCCTACCTGCAGTTCCTGCGGGAGCGGAACATGTCGGTCGGCCTCTACGCCCTGAACGCGGGCGATACGGACCCGCAGAAGCCGCACAACCAGGACGAGGTCTACTTGGTCGTCAGCGGCCGCGCCGCGATCACCGTCGGCCTGGAGACCACGCAGGTGGCGCGGGGCAGCGTGGTGTACGTGCCGGCCGGGGTGGCCCACAAGTTCCATCACATCAGCGAGGACCTGAGGGTTCTGGTCGTCTTCTCTCCGCCCGAGGCCTGACATCGGCCCTCGGGGTTCCCTAGGGGAGAGGTCAGGGGAGGACAAGGGATCAGAGGCCCCCGAACGGCCCCTTCCCGGCCCTAGCATCGAGTGCAGGACATCGCATCGTGCGGCAGGCACGAGACCGACCGTACGTGCCGAAGCGCACGGGAAAGCAGAGGGCAGGGCAATGCGAGAGATCTTCACGGGTCTGCCGTGGTGGGTGAAGTGGATCGCGGTGCCGGTCATCGCGCTGGTGGTGTTCGGCGGCCTGATCGGCGCCATCGTCGGCTTCCTGGCCTATCTGCTCTTCAAGTTGCTGATCTTTGTGGCGCTGGTCGGGGGACTGATCTACATCGTGCGGAAGTTCATGGCGAGTTCCTCGTCCAAGAGCGACTGGTGAGAACCGTGGGAATCGGTGACCGGTAACAGGAATCGCCGGTTCCCTCGGGGGAGGGAAGTTTCCCGCACGGGCGGACCGGGAGCGGTGGCGGCCGGTTAGAGTCGCTGACCTCCTCGCGCTCCGGGAGTGACCCTTGGCCACGCTTGACGCCACCTCCGCACCCACGGAACACCCTTCACCCCCCACCCAACGCCGTTCCAGCACACCCCCCGTGCAGCGGCCGCCCGCGCCTCCCGATCCCGCACAGCCGCACTCGGCCACCCTCATCGGTTCCGTGCAGCGTGCGATGCGTCTGCTGGAATGCGTCGCCGGACACCAACACGGCGCCCCCGCCAAACAACTGGCCCGCGAGACCGGCCTCGCGCTGCCCACCGCCTACCACCTGCTGCGCACCCTGGTCCACGAGGGCTATCTGCGCCGCGACAAGGGGCTGTTCTTCCTCGGTGAAGCGGCGGAGCGGCTGAGCAGCAGCGGAGCGCAGCAGAAACGTCGCAGCGCGGTTGCCGACACCCTGGCCCACTGGCGGGATTCGATCGGTGCGCCGGTGTACTACGCGATGTACCGGGACGGCGAGATCGAGGTCATGTGCGTCTCCGACTCCCCGGGCACCCCGGCGGTCGAGGAGTGGGCCGACTTCCGCGAGACCGGGCACGCGCATGCCATCGGCCAGTGTCTGCTCTCCCAACTGGACGAGAGCACCCGCCGCGACCATCTCGACCGCTACCCCGTGCGGGCCCTCACCCCGTACACGGTCCGAGACGGCCATGCGCTATTGCGGCGGGTGGAGCGGACGCGACGCATGGAACCGGTGGTGGAGCGCCAGGAGTATGCGCTGGGGACGGTGTGCGCGGCGATCCCCATCACCGTCGGCACCACGGCCGCCACGATGGCCATCTCCCTCCCCCTCAACCAGGCCGACAGGCTGCTGCCCGCCGCGCGACGGCTTCAGGCCGAGGTAGGACGGCATCTGGGAGCACTGGCGATCTCTATCAGTATCTGAAAACTCACTCCTTGTGATCTCCCGTGCACGTTCAGCAAGATTTGACCACCATCAAAGGGGTAAAATCCCGGCCAGTCGGTGTCATATGACGGGGTAGTCGATGCGCGAGTCCGTACAAGCAGATGTCATGATGAGCTTCCTCGTCTCGGAGGAGCTCTCCTTCCGCATCCCCGTGGAGTTGCGCTACGAGACCTGTGATCCGTATGCCGTGCGGCTCACCTTCCATCTGCCCGGGGACGCGCCGGTGACGTGGGCTTTCGGCCGTGAGCTGCTGATCGACGGGGTGGGCCGGCCGTGCGGGGAGGGCGATGTGCACATCGCGCCCGCGGACGCCGAGGTGCTGGGCGAGGTGCTGATCCGGCTTCAGGTCGGCGGCGACCACGCGGTGTTCCGGTCCTCGGCGCCACCGCTGGTGGCCTTTCTCGACCGTACGGACAAGCTGGTGCCGCTCGGCCAGGAAGGCGCGCTCGCCGACTTCGACGCCCATCTCGACGAGGCCCTGGACCGCATCCTGGCCGAGGAACAGAGTGCAGGCTAAGCGTTACGGCACCGGGGCGCGAACCGATCCACCGCACCACGTGAGCACGCGCAGGAACGCTTCTGCGCGTCCCTGTGGCGACGCCACGAGCGGATGCCTTGAGCGTCCCCGGACGGGTGCCGAAACGCTTCTCCTCACCCGGCCGTCCTCGTGCGCCGCCCAGTGCCCCCTCACCGCTTCCGGCGTCGCCCTCGCCCGCCCCGCGCCGGGGCCTCCGCGGGCGCGACCGCCTCCTTGCGCTGCCGGTCGGCCGAGACCACCAGGGCCGCGAGCAGTGTGGTGACCGGCACCGAGGCGACCAGGCCGATCGAGCCGACCAGTGTGCGCACGATCTCCTCCGCCACCAGCTCACTGTTGGCGACCGTCGCCACGCTGCTCTGTGCGATGGAGAAGAGCAGCAGCAGCGGTAGCGCGGCGCCCGCGTAGGCCAGGACGAGGGTGTTGACGACGGAGGCGATGTGGTCGCGGCCGATACGGATGCCGGCCCGGTACAGCCCGCGCCAGCCCATCGTCGGGTTGGCCTCGTGCAGTTCCCAGACGGCCGAGGTCTGGGTCACCGTCACGTCGTCCAGGACACCCAGCGAACCGATGATGACGCCGGCCAGCAGCAGACCGCTCATGTCGATCGACGGGTACAGACCGTGGATCAGGCCGGTGTTGTCGTCGGTGTTGCCGGTGAGCGCGGCCCAGTTGATGAACTCCGAGCCGAGGACGCCGATCAGGCACAGCGAGACCAGCGTGCCGAGGACCGCCACCGATGTCCGCGCGGAGAGCCCGTGGCACATGTACAGGGCGATCAGCATGATGGCGCTCGCTCCGATCACCGCCACCAGCAGCGGGTTGGAGCCCTGCAGGATCGCCGGGAGGATGAACAGGGTCAGCACCAGGAAGCTGACGGCCAGCGCGACCAGCGCCATGACACCGCGCAGGCGGCCCACCACCACGACGGCGAGTGCGAAGATCCCGGCCAGCAGCGCCATCGGGAACTTCCGGTTCACATCGGTGACCGAGTACTGCAGGTCCCTGGGCGCCGAGGGCTCGTACGCGACCACGACCTTCTCGCCCTCGTGCAACTGGCGTGACTGGTCGGGCTGCACGATCTCGTTGAACGTACGGCCCTTGTCCTTGCCGGTGTCGACGCGGATCGTCGCCTTCTTGCAGGTGCCGTTCTCCTCCTGCTGGGCGGAGCTGCCCTCGGCGGTGGAGGTGTCACCGGTCGCGCTGTCCCCGGAGGCGTTGACCGACTTGCAGCTGACTGAGACGACCTTGGTGACCGTGGCCGCCTGTGTCTGGCGGTCGAAGCCGACGCCGGTGCGCTCGTGGGGCGGGGCACCGCCGGGCCACAGCACCACCAGGCCGGCCACGACCGCGGCGGTGAAGGGGATGAGGATCGCCGCGATGACCTTGCGCAGGTGCTTGGAGACGGGCGCGGCGGGTCCGTGGCTGTGGCTGTGCGAGTGACCGTGCCCGTCGCCTGCTCCGGAGCCGCCCTGGCCGGGCCCCTGACCGGGCGGGTGACCGTGGGCATGGCCGTCGTCATGGCTGAGGCCGTTTCCGTGGTCGTACTGACGGCCGCCCTGCCCGTGGTCGTGTCCGTCACCGGCACCGTGGCCCCCGTGGCCGGTTCCGCCGCCCTGTGTGGCGCCGTTGCCGCGCCTCGGCTCAGGGGGCGGATAAGGGTGCTGCTGTGTCGTGGTCACCGCCCGATCATCGCAAGAACGGCAGGGGCCCTCTGTTCACCGCGCCCGAATTGACGCTAGCGTGGAGGCACCTTTGCACACGCGGGAGCTCGGAGCACCGGGCTGAGAGGGCGCTGACCTCCGTATTCGCGATGTTTCACGTGGAACGAGTGATGTTTCACATGAAACGCCGCCCGACGGAATCCGCTGCGTCGACCGCCGAACCTGTTACCGGGTAATGCCGGCGTAGGGAGTAGGTCTCATGACCAACGAGGACGCACGCACGCCTGCCTTCGGCCAGGACGAACAGCCCGTTGCGGGCGAATCGCCCCAGGAGGCCGGGAAGTCCATCGGCTGGCACAAGGGGTATGTCGAGGGCTCGCGCCCCGACCTCCGGGTGCCGGTCCGTCAGGTGCATCTCACCAACGGGCAGTCGGTGTCGCTCTACGACACCTCCGGTCCGTACACCGATCCGCTCGTCGAGACCGATGTCCGCAGGGGCCTGCCGCCGCTGCGGGAGAACTGGATCATCGCCCGTGGTGACACCGCCGAGTACGCGGGCCGGCCCGTCCGTCCCGAGGACGACGGGATCAAGCACACGGCGCCGCGTGGCGGGCTGCGCAACCTGGACGCCGTCTTCCCGGGCCGCCCACGCCAGCCGCGCCGCAGCCGGGACGGCGAGACGGTCACTCAACTGGCGTATGCCCGCCGGGGTGAGGTCACCCCGGAGATGGAGTACGTGGCCATCCGCGAGAACGTCTCCCCCGAGGTCGTCCGTGAGGAGATCGCGGCGGGACGGGCCGTGCTGCCGGCCAACGTCAACCACCCGGAGATCGAGCCGATGATCATCGGCAAGCGGTTCCTGGTGAAGGTCAACGCCAACATCGGCAACTCCGCGGTGACCTCATCCATCGAGGAGGAGGTGGAGAAGATGACCTGGGCGACCCGCTGGGGCGCCGACACGGTCATGGATCTGTCCACCGGACGCAACATCCACACCACCCGCGAGTGGGTGCTGCGCAACTCCCCCGTCCCCATCGGCACAGTGCCGCTCTACCAGGCCCTGGAGAAGGTCGACGGCAGGGCAGAGGAGCTGACCTGGGAGATCTACAAGGACACGGTCCTCGAACAGGCCGAACAGGGCGTGGACTACATGACCGTCCACGCGGGCGTGCGCCTGCCGTATGTGCCGCTCACCGCCAACCGCAAGACCGGCATCGTCTCGCGCGGCGGCTCGATCATGGCGGCCTGGTGCCTCGCACACCACAAGGAATCGTTCCTGTACGAGAACTTCGAGGAACTCTGCGAGATCCTCGCCGCCTACGACGTCACGTACTCGCTGGGCGACGGCCTGCGCCCCGGCTCCATCGCGGACGCCAACGACGAGGCGCAGTTCGCGGAACTGCGCACGCTAGGGGAACTCAACCGGATCGCCAAGCGTTTCGACGTACAGACCATGATCGAAGGCCCGGGCCACGTCCCGATGCACAAGATCAAGGAGAACATCGACCTTCAGCAGGAGATCTGCGATGAAGCTCCGTTCTATACGCTCGGCCCGCTGACCACGGACGTCGCACCGGCGTACGACCACATCACCTCCGGTATCGGCGCCGCGATGATCGCCTGGTGGGGCACGGCAATGCTCTGCTACGTCACCCCCAAGGAGCACTTGGGCCTGCCCAACCGGGACGACGTGAAGACCGGCGTGATCACCTACAAGATCGCCGCCCACGCGGCCGACCTCGCCAAGGGCCACCCGGGCGCGCAGGAGTGGGACGACGCGCTGTCCGACGCCCGCTTCGAGTTCCGGTGGGAGGACCAGTTCAACCTCGCCCTGGACCCGGACACGGCCCGCGAGTTCCACGACGAGACGCTTCCGGCGGGGCCGGCGAAGACGGCCCACTTCTGCTCGATGTGCGGGCCGAAGTTCTGCTCGATGAAGATCAGCCAAAGCATCACAGAGCGGTTCGGTGGTGCTGCGGCCGAGGGGGCGTCACCCGAGGAGGTCGCGGAGGGGATGCTCCAGAAGTCGAAGGAGTTCGCGGCCTCGGGCAACCGGGTGTATCTGCCGCTGGCGGAATAGTCGTTGCCGCACGGAACGACCCGCGCGTAGTGGACTCGTGGGTTCGGTGCGCCGGGCGCCATCTGGTCGCTCTTTCCTGGCAGGCTCCGCGCCGGGGTGAAGGAAACCTCGGCGCGGCCGCTGCGGCATCAGACGTTGGCGTAGCCGGGGATGGCGGCCTTGATGCGATCGAGTTCGCGTGCGTCGGAGATGCCCTGGAAGTCGTGGCGGGGGGTGTAGGGCGCCTCCAGGCGGCGGGCCTCCTCGTCGGTGATGTCGAGGTCGAGCGAGGCGACGGCGTCGTCGATCTGCTGCGTCGTGCGGGCGCCGACGATGGGGGCCGCGACGACGGGGTTGCGGCGCAGCCAGGCCAGGGCGACCTGGGCGCGGGTGACGCCGCGGGCCTCGGCGACGGCGCCGATCTCGTCGATGATCTGCCGGTCGCTTTCGGTGTTGGTGTAGAGCGTGTCGGCGTAGGCGCCGTCGGTCGCGGAGCGCTCGCCGGCGTTCGCCTGGTCGAAGGGGCGGGCGAGGCGGCCGCGGGCGAGAGGGCTCCAGATCATGGTGGCGATGCCCTCGTCGGCGCAGAGCGGGAGCATTTCACGCTCCTCCTCGCGGGCGAGCAGGTTGTAGTGGTCCTGCAGGGTGACGAACCGGGCCCAGCCGTGGCGCTCCTGGAGGTGGAGAACCTTGGCGAACTGCCAGGCGTGCATGGAGGACGCGCCGATGTAGCGGGCCTTGCCGGACGTCACCACGTCGTGCAGGGCTTGAAGGGTCTCCTCCAGCGGCGTGTCGTTGTCGAGGCGGTGGATCATGAGGATGTCGACGTGGTCGGTGCCCAGGCGGCGCAGGCTGTGATCGATCTCGCTCATGATCGCCTTGCGGGACAGGCCGCCGCCGTTGGGGCTGCCAGGGCGCATGACGTGGCGGATCTTGGTGGTGATGACTACGTCCTCGCGGTTCGCGAAGTCCTTCAGGGCGCGGCCGAGGATCTCCTCGCTCGAGCCGTAGGAGTAGAGGTTGGCGGTGTCGAAGAAGTTGATGCCCGATTCGAGGGCGTGCTTGATCAGGGGCCGGCTGGTCTCCTCGTCCAGAGACCAGACGGGGTGGCCGCGGCCGGGCTCGCCGTAGGTCATGGCGCCGATGGCGACAGGAGAGACGTCGAGGCCGGTGCTGCCGAGCTTGATGTAACGCACGAAGGGACTCCTACAATGGGAACGAGAACAAGCGGAGAGCTCTCCGTTTGACCTTTGTGACATTAGCGGAGAGCTCTCCGGTTCGCAATCGGACGACCGCACGCACGCCAGGAGGACCCATGCCCGACGCCGCGCCGCAGCGCTCCGATGCCCTGAAGAACCGGGAGGCGATCCTCCAGGTCGCCCACGACGTGCTCGCCGAGTCCGCCAACGCCTCGCTCAACTCGATCGCCAAGCGCGCGGGCGTCGGCCCCGGCACGCTGTACCGGCACTTCCCCACCCGTGAGGCGCTGATCCTGGAGGTCTACCGACACGATGTGGACCGCCTCGTCGACTCGGTGCCGGACGTCCTGGCCGGCCACGCCCCGCTGGACGCGCTACGGCAGTGGTTCACCAGCCTCGCTGCCTACGTACGCCTCAAGCACGGCCTCGGCGACGCGCTGAACACCGCCGCCGCACAAGAGGTCGTCAGCACGACGTCCGTTTCCGTCACTGCCGCCGTCGGCCGGCTCCTCGGCGCATGCGAACGCGCCGGCGAGGTGCGCCCTGGCCTCGACCCCGGCGACGTCATCATGCTCATGAGCTGCCTGTGGCGTACCCCCGAAGGCCCCGATGGCGCCGCCCAGGCCGACCGCCTGCTGGAACTGGCGATCGACGGCTTCCGGCCGTAAGCCGTCCGCGCGCGGTGCTCCGGTTAGGGCAGCCGGAGACCTGACGTCACCGTCTGCCCCGGTCGCAGTGCGGGGGCGGCGGTGAGCGGGGCTGCCATCGATCGTTTCCCCGCCCGAGGCGTGGTACCCCGAGGGCGTCCTACCATTTCCTGTGGTTTTCGGGTCGGGCAGACGCTACGTCGGCGGCATCGACGAGCAGCAACTGCTGGAGGAACCGCACGTGGTCTCCAGGGCGACAGGGTGCTGCACCTGAGGTTCAAGGTACGCGGCCAGATCTCTGACGACTGAGGTCACGGCAGTCGACACACAATGCGCCCACGTGATCAACGTCGCCGCATCTACATTGAGACTGACAGTCGGCGTTGGCGGGTTGGTCCGAGGCGTGCCCGACAGCCGAACCTCACTGGTCCATCAAGGAGTTCAGATGCGCCTGAGCAAGCGTGCGGTTGCCGCCGTGTTCGTGGCCGCCGCAGCCTTCACCGCCGTCGCGCCCCAGGCCATGGCCGCCCCCATGCCCTGGGAGACCAGCAAGACCCCCGCGGTCACCACTCACCAAACCACCTCCGCGGTGGCCGGCAAGAGCGGCACGGTCACCGTGCTGTGCGTTGGCGGCTGCTACCAGTAGACGGCCGCGCGCAGCGATCACCCCGTGCCGCCGGCGGACGTGCCGGTGACTCCCGGAGTCGCGTGCACCGGGTACGGCGTTGAAGTCGGGAGCGTGCGGCGGCAGTTGGTAAACGGTCAGCCGTAACCGGGCGGCGATCGGCTCACGCACGGTGCGGCTGACGTGCGTGTTCAAGTTGCCGCATGCCAAAACGACGGAGCCGCCGAGCTGCTGGCGTGGGTGTCCGGCTTGCGCCCCCGGCCGGGGGCGCAAGCCGGGTTATTCCGGCTGGTGTTCCGGGCCTCCGAAGTCCGGGCTGCTGTAGTCCGGGCTGGTGAAACTCGGCCGGGGGGCGGGTGCGGTGCCGTCGTCGGTGCTGAAACCAGGGCGGTCGTAACCGAGGCGCGGCATCCGGTTGCCCGGGCCCGACGGGGTCGTACGGCGCAGTCCGGCCGTGCCGGGTTCGGTGGCCAGCGCTTCCCGCAGGAAGGGCAGGATGCCGCGTTCCAGCAGGGCGCCCCGCCAGGCATCCCTGGCCTTGGCCACCTCCCCACCGGGTTCGCCGTAGGCTCCGGCCTCCAGCGAGGGACTGTTGCGCAGAGCGGTGAGCAGCAGTCCCGCGCCGGCCATGATGATGGCGGCCGCGGTCAGGACGCCGAACACCCAGCCGGCGGTGAGCATGGTCTGGGCGAACGCCGGGGCCGGATCCAGCATTTTCAGGACGTAGCCGACGAGCAGGAAGATCGCGGCGGCGGTGCCGGCGAGCACGGGTGCCAGGACCAGGGCGAGGGCGAAACCTCCGGCGCCCGTGGTCTCGGCGGCCTCGCCGAGGGTGGTGGCGAGCCCCGTCGCACCGCCCGTGGCCGACTCCGCGGAGCCGGATTCCTGGACGGTGGCCGGGGTGGACCGCGCCGGATTGCGCAGTTCCTCGCGGACCTTCACATAGTGCTGGTACTCGGTCGCCGCGGCCGCCGTTATCAGTGCGGAGGCGTTGAGCGCCATGGTGCGCAGCTGTTCGGTGTTCAAACGCCGGCCTGTACCGGCCAGTTCGGGACGGGAAGGGGCGGAGCGCAGCGCCTCATCGAGGATCCGCTCGTATTCCTGGCGGTCCTCGCTGTGCAGGTGCTGCGGAACGCTGTTCATGTGCATCCCCCGATGCTCCGTAGGGCTTGGGGCTCGCACGCCGGCGAGCCGTCGGGCAGAAACGGAGGGGAGCCTGCTACGGATAAACCGATGGTAGAGCCGTTAAGGCACGCGGTGACAGGGGGTTGCCGGAAATTGGGGATGGCCCGCGTGTGACATCGGGGGACAGAAGCGCGTGCCGAACGCTCAGACCTCCAGCGGAAGTTGCCTAACCAGCAGCTTTCCGGCCATGGTCACTCCGCCGTCCATGGCGATGGCGAGCCCGTCCGCGTAGACGTGCGGCCCCTCCACAACGGGGCCGGTGCTCTCTTCGCCGTCCTCGGAGCCGACTTCCCCCAGCAGATAGGGAATCGGGCTGTGCCCGTGAACGATGCGGGTGCCGCCGTACGTATCGAGAAGGGAACGGACGGCGTCTGCACCTCCCTCGTCGCGGAAGGAGAACCGCTTGGTGAACTTACGGAACAGATCCCAGACCTCGTCCGCGTCGTTGCGGGTGATGGTCTCGCGGACCGTGTCGTTGACCGCCTCGATCGAGTCGCCGTAGTCGAGGTAGGCGGTGGTGTCGGAGTGGACCAGCAGATAGCCGTCGACCTCCTCGACCGCGTCCAGGCGGGCCATCCACTGGAGGTGGTGGTCCTGGAGCCGGTCCATGTCGCTCTTCTGCCCGCCGTTGAGCAGCCAGGCCGCCTGGAAGGTGGCGGTGCCCGCGCCGGAGTTGACGGGGGTGTCGCCGAACCGCTTGGCGCCGAGCAGCAGCAGCTCGTGGTTGCCCATGAGGGCCTTGCAGTAGCCGCCGGCCGCGGCTGCTTCGGCGGACAGCCGCATCACCAGGTCGATGACGCCGATGCCGTCCGGGCCTCGGTCGGTGAAGTCGCCGAGGAACCACAGCCGGGCGGTGCCCGCACACCAGTGCCCGTCCGCGTCGACCAGGCCCTGCTCCCGCAGCGCGGCCATCAGGTCGTCGAAGTATCCGTGCACGTCCCCGACGACGTACAGCGGGCCGGGACCGGCCGCGAGCTGGGCGGCCGGGGCGACGGCCGGGTCGACGGGCATCTGGAGCGTGTCGCCGCGGTTGATGACGGGCAGGTCACGCTGGGTGGGCGTGTACCCCTCGGGAGGTGCGTCGGGGTACGGCTCGTCGAGTGGCGGGGCGACGTCGCCGGGGTGGGTGCTCTGCACGTACGGACCGGTCTCGTTGACGTACGCGGGCACCCGGAAGTCGCGCAACGTCGCTGTCCGCTCCGCCTCGGGTCCCTGACCGGCCCCCTGAGTCATCAGACCCCTCCACCATCGCGCCGCATCTGCACCGCTTCGGACTGCCTGGTCGCAGCGGCCCGCGGTGTCGTGGGCCCATCATAGGAATGCCCGTCGCGCCGTGTGATGACCCAGGGGTGGTGAATCGGGGCAGGACTCCAGTTCAGCGTGGCTTTCGCCCCGGTTGGGCCGGGGTTCGACCACCCGCCGTTCATCACCTGCCGGCCGTCTTGCGACGACGCCCGGCAGGCGCGTCGACCGCTTCCGTGTGTGTACGGCCGGCCGTGCGCGCGTACGGTCGGCCGTGCTACTCCTCCTCCGGTGCCCGCGGCGGGCTGACCGTGGTGCGCTGCGGGCGTCGCTGGGAGGAGGTACGCACGATCAGTTCGGTCGGTATCACCTGCTCGACCGGCTGGTCCGACTCCACTCCCTCGATCGCGTCGATGAGCAGTTGCACCACCGCCGTGCCGATGCGGCGCGGCTTCAGGGAGAGCGTGGTGACGGGCGGCTCGGTGTTGGCGTACACGGTCGACTCGCTGCAGCACACCAGCAGCAGGTCGTCGGGGACGCGCAGCCCGTAGCGGCGGGCGGCGGCGAGCAGGTCGGTGCCGTTGGGGTCGAAGAGGCCGTAGACGGCGTCGGGGCGGTCCGGGCGGGCCAGCAGCCGGTCGGCGGCGACGGCGCCCGCGCAGGGGTCGTGCGCCGGGTAGGCCTCGTAGACCGGATCCTGGCCGACGCGTTCGCACCAGCGCAGGTAGGCGGTGGTGGACAGATGTGTGTACGTGTCCGTCGTGGTGCCCGTGAGCAGGCCGATCCGGCGGGCGCCCGCGGCGGCGAGATGGTCGAGGATGCCGAGCACGGCGGCTTCGTGGTCGTTGTCCACCCAGGCGGTGACCGGGAGCGAACCGGCCGGGCGGCCGTCGGAGACCACCGGCAGCCCCTGCCGGACCAGCTCGCTGACCACCGGGTCCTGGTCGGAGGGGTCGATGACAACCGTGCCGTCCAGGGCGACGTTCGACCACACGTCGTGGCGTGAGGTCGCCGGCAGGATCACCAGGGCGTAGCCGCGGGCGAGCGCGGCCGAGGTGGCGGCCCGTGCCATCTCTGCGAAGTACGCGAACTCGGTGAAGGTGAAAGGTTCATCCCCGTACGTGGTCACGGTCAGGCCGATGAGTCCCGACCTGCCGGTACGGAGGGTGCGGGCGGCGGCTGATGGGCGGTACCCCAGCCGGTCGGCGACCTCGCGGACATGGCGCCGGGTGGCATCCGGGAGCCGGCCCTTGCCGTTCAGGGCGTCGGAGACGGTCGTGATGGAGACTCCGGCGGCGGCGGCCACGTCTCTGATGCCCGCCCGGCCCGGCCGGCTGCCTCGCCGAGAGGTTTCCGCGCGGCTCACCTGGTGCTTCCCTGCTGCTGTCATAGCGAGCCGATAGTAGGGCTCATGCGGTGGGGTAGTGCGGACGCATATGCACGCGTTGACAGGCACGTTTCTGCAAGGTCAAAGATGGTCAACTGCCTTAGAAAGAAAGTCAGTTGAACGATCCAATGGTGAGACGTGACGTGTCGGCACGCATGGGCCTGCCAAGTGCCCGATGTTTCGAAGAGGTCTCAACTCACCTTCACGGGTGATGCGCGCCAGGGCGCGAGCCACCGGCGCGTAGATATATGTAGGGCGCGCCCCCGAAAAATGCGCCTTCGTGTGGTGATGCCCGTGATGCCGGTGAGACGGATGAGGTCAGCCCCCGGCTGCTCGCTCGCTCCGCCGCTGTACGCAGCGGAGCCGAATCCTCATAAGGTGAGCAGTAATGGATGCCGGCGGCGCGGACGGTCCGCCGGTGGTCGCGAGGAGGACTGCGGTGAGCGAGACGAGCCCCAAGCTGCGCGCCGAGCTGGAGGGTATCCCCAGCTACAAGCCGGGGCGCAGTGTCAAATCTGCCGCCACTGCCGCAGGCACCGCGGCCGATGGCCCGGCCGCCTACAAGCTCTCCTCCAACGAGAACCCGTATCCCCCGCTGCCCGGTGTGATGGAGTCCGTGACCGCGGCCGCTGCCGCCTTCAACCGCTACCCGGACATGGCGTGCACGGAGCTGATGAACGAGTTGTCGGACCGCTTCGGTGTCCCGCTCGGCCATCTGGCCACCGGCACCGGCTCGGTCGGCGTCGCCCAGCAGCTGATCCAGGCCACCAGCGGCGCCGGCGACGAGGTGATCTACGCCTGGCGGTCCTTCGAGGCGTACCCGATCATCACGCAGATCAGCGGCGCCCGCTCGGTCCAGGTTCCGCTCACGCCCGGCGATGTGCACGACCTGGACGCGATGGCGGAGGCGATCACCGACCGCACCCGCCTGATCTTCGTCTGCAACCCCAATAACCCCACCGGCACCGTTGTGAAGCGGGCCGAGCTGGAGCGGTTCCTGGACCGGGTCCCCGCCGATGTTCTGGTGGTCCTTGACGAGGCCTACCGGGAGTTCATCCGCGACCCCGAGGTACCCGACGGTGTCGAGCTCTACCGGGAACGGCCGAACGTCTGTGTCCTGCGGACCTTCTCCAAGGCGTACGGCCTCGCCGGGCTGCGCGTCGGCTTCGCGATCGCCCGTGAGCCGGTGGCGGCGGCGCTGCGCAAGACGGCGGTGCCGTTCGGCGTGAGCCAGCTCGCCCAGGAGGCGGCGATCGCCTCGCTGCGGGCCGAGGACGAACTGCTCGGCCGGGTCGGCTCGCTGGTGTGCGAGCGGCAGCGCGTGGTCGGGGCACTCCGTGCTCAGGGCTGGACGGTGCCCGAGACGCAGGCCAACTTCGTGTGGCTGCGGCTGGGGGAGCGTACGACGGCCTTCGCACAGCTCTGCGAGGAGCACGGCGCGGTCATCCGGCCGTTCCCGGGCGAGGGAGTCCGCGTGACGGTGGGGGAGACCGAGGCGAATGACATCTTCCTGAAGGTGGCGGAGAACTTCCGCAAGGAGCTTTAGCCGCTAGGAGCTCCAGCCGGAAGGAGCTGTACGGAAGGAGCTCTGGCCGCAAGGAGTCTGGCCGCAAGGAGTCTGGTCGCAGGAGCTCCAGCCCTGGTGAGTTCTGGCCGACGGCAGTCGCAAGAAGCCTTAGCCGTCGGCCAGTTCCACACGTACGGGGTCTCCGTCCCGGACCGTGGAAAGCAGCCGGGGACGTCGAGGCGGCCGAGAACATTGCACGGGCTCGCGAGGCGGCACTCGCTGCCTCGAGAAATCGGCGTGGGCCCGTAAGGGCGTGGGCCCGTAAGGGAGGGCGAGGGCGTCGCCGTCCGCCCAGAAGGAGGCCGCGCCCGGGTCCACGACCTGTTGGGCATCGGTTCCACGATGAAACCGAGACGCCTATGTCGAAGTAGACCTCCTCGCCCCAGTGTGTGCGGTGGAGACGAGGGGGAGCGCCTCAGCGAGGGCCTGGGCGGTCGGAGTGGGATCGGCGGGACCCCCCTGGCTGTGTCGAAAATCGGTGCGTCATAATGGCTTGTGAATGTGAATGCATTCACAAGCGCGTCCCGTTTGGTCCGTGATGTACGCGACAAACGAGGCACATTGCCGCAGTACCACGGCGACGTAAGGAGGCTGACGACGTGGACCTGGCCCTGGCGCCGGAGACACTGGCGCGTTGGCAGTTCGGCATCACCACCGTCTACCACTTCCTGTTCGTCCCGCTGACGATCTCGCTGGCCGCCCTCACGGCCGGCCTGCAGACCGCATGGGTGCGCACGGAGAAGGAGAGGTACCTCAGGGCGACCAAGTTCTGGGGCAAGCTCTTCCTCATCAACATCGCGATGGGTGTGGTCACCGGCATCGTGCAGGAGTTCCAGTTCGGCATGAACTGGTCGGACTACTCGCGGTTCGTCGGTGACATCTTCGGCGCCCCGCTCGCCTTCGAGGCGTTGATCGCCTTCTTCTTCGAGTCCACCTTCATCGGGCTGTGGATCTTCGGCTGGGACAAGCTGCCCAAGAAGATCCATCTGGCCTGTATCTGGATGGTCTCCATCGGCACGATCCTGTCCGCCTACTTCATCCTCGCGGCCAACTCATGGATGCAGCACCCCGTCGGCTACAAGATCGACAAGGTGAAGGGGCGCGCCGAGCTCACCGACTTCTGGGCCGTCCTGACCCAGAACACCGCCCTGGCCCAGGCCTTCCACACGCTGACCGCGTCCTTCCTGACCGGTGGCGCGTTCATGGTCGGCATCGCCGCCTTCCACCTGTTCCGCAAGAAGCACATCAGCGTGATGAAGACCTCGCTGCGGCTGGGTCTGGTCACCGTGGTCGTCGCCGGCCTGCTCACAGCGATCAGCGGCGACACCCTCGGCAAGGTCATGTTCAAGCAGCAGCCGATGAAGATGGCCGCCGCCGAGGCCCTGTGGGACGGCCAGAACTCGGCACCGTTCTCGGTCTTCGCCTACGGCGACGTGAGCAAGGGCCACAACAGCGTCGAGCTGTCGATCCCCGGCATACTGTCGTTCCTCGCCGACGACAACTTCAACTCGTACGTCCCCGGCATCAACGACACCAACAAGACCGAGCAGCAGAAGTACGGCGCCGGCGACTACCGGCCCATCATCCCCGTCACCTTCTGGGCGTTCCGCTGGATGATCGGCTTCGGTATGGCGTCCTTCGCCATCGGCCTGGCCGGGCTCTGGCTGACCCGCAAGAAGTTCATGCTGCCGCAGCATCTGCGGGTCGGTGAGGACGAGGTGCCGCATCTGGTCCTCTTCAAGAACAAGGCCCTCAGCCCGAAGCTCGGCAGGCTGTACTGGCTGGTGGCGATCTGGACGCTCGGCTTCCCGCTGATCGCCGACTCCTGGGGTTGGATCTTCACCGAGATGGGCCGTCAGCCGTGGGTCGTCTACGGCGTCCTGCAGACCCGTAACGCCGTCTCCCCCGGTGTCTCCCAGGCGGAGATCCTCATCTCGATGATCACCTTCACCGCGCTCTACGCCGTCCTCGCCGTCGTCGAGGTCAAGCTGCTGGTGAAGTACATCAAGGCCGGCCCGCCCGAGCTCACCGAGGACGACCTCTACCCGCCCACGAAGATCGGCGGCGAGACCCGTGACGCCGACAAGCCGATGGCCTTCTCGTACTAGGCCGAGGGAGACGCAGTCATGGAACTTCACGACGTCTGGTTCGTCCTGATCGCCGTCCTGTGGACCGGCTACTTCTTCCTGGAGGGCTTCGACTTCGGGGTCGGCATCCTCACCAAGCTGCTCGCCCGCGACCGGCTGGAGAAGCGGGTGCTGATCAACACGATCGGCCCCGTCTGGGACGGCAACGAGGTGTGGCTGCTCACCGCGGGCGGCGCGACCTTCGCCGCCTTCCCCGAGTGGTACGCCACGCTGTTCTCCGGCTTCTATCTGCCGCTGCTGGTCATCCTGGTCTGCCTGATCGTCCGGGGTGTCGCCTTCGAGTACCGGGCGAAGCGGCCCGAGGAGAACTGGCAGCGCAACTGGGAGACCGCGATCTTCTGGACCTCGCTGATCCCGGCGTTCCTGTGGGGCGTGGCCTTCGGGAACATCGTGCGGGGCGTGAAGATCGACCAGCACTTCGAGTACGTCGGCAACGTCTGGGACCTGCTCAACCCGTATGCCCTGCTCGGTGGACTCGTGACACTGACCCTGTTCACCTTCCACGGAACGGTGTTCACCGCACTCAAGACGGTCGGTGACATCCGGGTACGGGCGCGAAAGCTGGCGACCAGGGTCGGGCTGCTCACCGCCGTGCTGGCGCTGGTCTTCCTGCTGTGGACTCAGGTCGACAGTGGAGACGGCAAGAGCCTGGTGGCCCTGGTCGTGGCGGTCGTCGCGCTGGGCGTCGCCCTCGGGGCCAACCTGCGCGGCCGTGAGGGATGGGCATTCGCCCTGTCCGGCATCACCATTGTGGCCGCCGTGGCGATGCTCTTCCTGTCGCTCTTCCCGAACGTCATGCCGTCGTCGCTCAACGAGGGCTGGAGCCTCACGGTCACCAACGCCTCGTCGAGCCCGTACACCCTGAAGATCATGACCTGGCTGGCGGCGATCGCCACGCCGCTCGTCATGCTCTACCAGGGGTGGACGTACTGGGTGTTCCGCAAGCGGATCGGTACGCAGCACATCGCAGCCGAAGCCGCGCACTGAGTCCGTACTGACCCCGCACCGAGTCCGCATGAGTCCAAGGAGCGGGTGTTTCACGTGAAACACCCGCTTCGGACCGAAGGGCATGTTTCACGTGAAACCAATCGATCCGCGTCTGCTGCGCTACGCCCGAGCCACTCGTCTCTTCTTGATTGCGGTCGTCTGCCTCGGTGCGGTGGGGGCCGGGCTGGTCATCGCCCAGGCGATGCTCATCGCCGAAGTAGTGGTCGGCGCCTTCCAGCACGGCCACTCGCTATCCGAACTCCGCACTCCCCTACTGTTGTTGGTGGCCGTCGCCGTCGGCCGGGCGCTGGTCTCCTGGCTCACCGAACTGTCCGCGCACCGGGCGAGCGCGGCGGTCAAGTCCGAGGTCCGCGGTCGGCTCCTGGACCGGGCGGTGGCGCTCGGTCCCGGCTGGCTGAGCGGTCAGCGGACCGGCTCGCTGGTCACCCTCGCCACGCGCGGAGTCGACGCCCTCGACGACTACTTCTCGCGCTATCTGCCCCAGTTGGGGCTCGCGGTGGTTGTACCGGTAGCGGTGCTGGCCCGGATCGTCACGGAGGACTGGTTGTCCGCGGCGATCATCGCGGGGACCCTGCCGCTCATCCCGCTCTTCATGGTGCTGATCGGCTGGGCCACCCAGTCGCGTACGGACCGTCAGTGGCAGCTGTTGTCCCGGCTGTCCGGCCACTTCCTGGATGTGGTCGCCGGGCTGCCCACGCTAAAGGTGTTCGGGCGGGCCAAGGCGCAGGCCGAGTCCATCCGCCGGATCACTGGCGAGTACCGGCAGGCGACCATGCGAACCCTGCGGATCGCCTTCCTGTCCTCCTTCGCGCTGGAACTGCTCGCCACGCTGTCGGTGGCGCTGGTCGCCGTGACCATCGGCATGCGGCTTGTGCACGGGGACATGGATCTGTACATCGGGCTGGTCATCCTGGTTCTCGCGCCCGAGGCGTACCTCCCGCTGCGGCAGGTGGGTGCCCAGTTCCACGCGGCGGCCGAGGGGCTCGCGGCGGCGGAGGAGATCTTCGCGGTGCTGGAGACGCCGGTGCCGGTGTGCGGCACGGGAGAGGTCCCTTCTGATGCTTCTCTGGCCTTCGAAGGAGTGACGGTCCGCTACCCGGGTCGTTCGGCGGACGCGGTGACCGATGTGTCGTTCACCGTGGAACCCGGCGAGACCGTTGCGCTGGTCGGCACGAGCGGCGTGGGCAAGTCGACGCTCCTGAACGTGCTGCTGGGGTTTGTGCGGCCGACGGTGGGCCGGGTGCGGATCGGGGGAGCGGAGCTCGCCGAGGTGGACCTGGAGGCGTGGCGGTCGCGGATCGCATGGGTGCCGCAGCGGCCGCATCTGTACGCCGGGACGATCGCCGAGAACGTACGGCTCGCGCGTCCCGACGCCTACGACGACGCGGTACGACGCGCCCTGCGGGACGCGGGGGCGCTGGAGTTCGTGGACGCGTTGCCGGAGGGCGCCGGGACGGTGCTCGGTGAGGACGGGGCCGGATTGTCCGCCGGGCAGCGGCAGCGGCTGGCATTGGCGCGGGCGTTCCTGGCGGACCGGCCGGTGCTCTTGCTCGATGAGCCGACGGCTGCGCTGGACGGGGCGACCGAGGCGGAGGTCGTGGCGGCGGTACGACGGCTTGCCGCGGGGCGGACGGTGTTGCTGGTGGTGCACCGGCCGGCGCTGCTCTCGGCGGCGGACCGGGTGGTGAGGCTCTCCGGCGGCGAGGCCCCCACGGGGCTCCACCCTCTGCACCCCCAGTCCCTTCGCCCGCCCACCATCCAACTCGGCGCATTGGAAAGCGAGGCGAGCGAACAGCTCGTTCGGTCGGCAAGTGGCTCGGCGGAGCAACTCGGTCTGCCTGTGAGTGGTCCTGTGGAGCCGGCGTCCGCACGGCACCAGGGCGTTCT
Organism: Streptomyces sp. NPDC005866; assembly: GCF_040629895.1. Classification (NCBI taxonomy): domain Bacteria; kingdom Bacillati; phylum Actinomycetota; class Actinomycetes; order Kitasatosporales; family Streptomycetaceae; genus Streptomyces; species Streptomyces sp. NPDC005866. The sequence continues at coordinate 250,676 of NZ_JBEXWP010000003.1, read as the reverse complement.
GGCTCGCGTTCGTGTGGCCTCCGGTGCCCGGCGGGGACGGTTGTTGCTCGCTCTCCTGCTCGGAACTTTCGCGCTCGGCAGTGCCGTCGGGCTGATGGCGACCTCCGGGTGGTTGATCTCCCGGGCCTCGCAGCAGCCGCCGGTGCTGTATCTGATGGTCGCCGTGACGGCTACCCGGGCCTTCGGGATCGGGCGGGCCGTCTTCCGGTACAGCGAGCGGCTCGTCTCGCACGACGCCGTGCTGCGGATGCTGGCCGATACCCGGGTTGCCGTGTACCGGCGCCTTGAGCGGCTCGCACCTGCCGGGCTTCACGCGACCAGGCGGGGGGATCTGCTCAGCCGGCTCGTCACCGACGTGGACACCCTGCAGGACTACTGGCTGCGCTGGCTGCTGCCCGCCGGGGTCGCGGCGGCCGTGTCCGCTGGGGCCGTGGGGTTCACGGCCTGGCTGTTGCCTGAGGCGGGGGCCGCCCTGGCCGTGGGGCTGCTGGCGGCCGGCGTGGGTGTTCCGCTGGTGACCTCCGCCGTGGCCCGTCGCGCCGAGCAGCGGCTGGCGCCCGCCCGCGGATTGCTCGCGACGCGGGTGACCGACCTGCTCACCGGCACCGCCGAACTGACCGTCGCCGGCGCGCTGCCCGCCCGTACCGACGAGGTCCGGCGGGCCGACCGCACGCTCACCCGGATCGCCTCGCGGGCCGCCACCGCCACCGCGCTCGGAGACGGCCTGACCGCCCTGCTGACGGGCCTGACCGTCGCCGCCACCGCGCTGCTGGGCGCCCAGGGGGTCGCCGACGGTCGGCTGAGCGGGGTGGCGATGGCGGTCGTCGTACTCACTCCGCTGGCCGCCTTCGAGGCCGTACTGGGGCTGCCGCTCGCCGTGCGGCACCGGCAGCGGGTGCGCAAGAGCGCCGAGCGCATCTACGAGGTGCTGGACGCGCCCGAGCCCGTGCACGAGCCGGAGCGGCCGCGCCAGGCCCCCGCCGGACCCTTCCCCGTCGTACTGAGGGGCCTGTCCGCCCGCCACCAGTGCCAGCGTCGGGACGCGCTCGCCGGGCTCGACCTCACCCTCCACGAGGGGCGCCGGGTCGCCGTGGTCGGTCCCTCCGGCTCCGGCAAGACGACCCTCGCGGAGGTCCTGCTGCGGTTCCTCGACCCGGACGCGGGCTCCTACACCCTCGCCGGAGTGGACGCGTACGGCATGGACAGCGACGACGTACGCCGGCTCGTCGGGCTGTGCGCCCAGGACGCGGACCTCTTCGACAGTTCCGTGCGCGAGAACCTGCTGCTCGCCCGTAAGGACGCCACCGAGGAGAACCTGCGGGACGCGCTGGGCCGGGCCCGGCTGCTCGACTGGGTGGACGGGCTGCCCGACGGGCTCGACACCCTCGTCGGCGAGCACGGGGCTCGGCTGTCCGGCGGTCAGCGGCAGCGGCTGGCGCTCGCCCGGGCGCTGCTCGCGGACTTCCCGGTGCTCGTCCTGGACGAGCCCGCAGAGCATCTCGACCTGCCCACGGCGGACGCGCTCACCGCCGATCTGCTGGCCGCCACCGAGGGCCGTACGACGGTGCTCATCACCCACCGGCTGGCAGGCCTGGAAGACGTGGACGAGGTGATCGTGCTCGACGAGGGCCGGGTGGTGCAGCGCGGGCCGTACGGGGAGCTGGCCGCCGTCGCCGGGCCGTTGCGGGGGATGGCGGAGCGGGAGGCGGCGGCGGAGACGCTGGTGGGCGCTCCTTAGGACCTGGTGCGAGCACCTTAGGACCTGGTGGGCGCGCCTTAGGGGCCGGTGGGAGCACCCCAGCTCGGCAGCAACCCGCAGGCGGCCGCGTGCGCCGTACTGGATCCGGCGGATCTAGATGCGTGCCGCCAGCAGCTGCTCGATCACGACTGCCACACCGTCGTCGTTGTTGGCGACCGTGCGGCCGGAGGCGGCGGCGATGACGTCCGGGTGGGCGTTGCCCATCGCGTACGACTGCCCGGCCCAGGTCAGCATCTCGAGGTCATTGGGCATGTCACCGAAGGCCACGACCTCCTCGTGCGAGATGCCGCGCTCGGCGCACTCCAGGGCCAGCGTGCTGGCCTTGGAGACCCCCGGACCGCTGATCTCCAGCAGGGCGCTGGGGCTGGAGCGGGTGACGGTAGCGCGGTCGCCGATGGCGAGGCGGGCGAGGGTGAGGAACGCGTCGGGCTCGAGGTGGGGGTGGTAGGCAAGGATCTTGAGCACGGGCTCGCCGGCGCTCGGGCCGTCGGGCGCGAGGATCTCCTCGGCGGGCAACAGATGGTCCGGTGTCTCCAGGTGCAGCTTGGGATAGGCGGGCTCCTGGTGGAAGCCGTACGTCTGCTCGATCGCGTACACCGTGCCGGGCGCGGCGTCGCGCAGCAGTCGTACGGCGTCCAGTGCGTTCTCCGTGGCCAGTTCGCGCACCTTCACGAAGCGGTGGGCGCCGGGGCCGCCGTGCAGGTCGACCACGGCGGCGCCGTTGCCGCAGATCGCCAGGCCGTGGCCGTGGACGTGGTCGCTGACGACGTCCATCCAGCGGGCCGGGCGGCCGGTGACGAAGAAGACCGCGATGCCCGCCTCCTCGGCGGCGGCCAGCGCGGCGACCGTCCTCGGGGACACCGACTTGTCGTCGCGCAGCAGGGTGCCGTCGAGATCGGTGGCGATCAGGCGGGGCGGGGTCGCGAAGGCGGAGGTCTCGGGCTGTCGGGTCGCTGAGGTCACCGGGCCATTCTCGCGCATATGCCCGCACGCCAGTGCGGTGCTCCGCACAGATGAGACACAGACGACTCTGAGGCACCCCCGGGCCTGCCCGGCGTCCCCCGGCCTCGCCCAGCGTCCACCCGGCCCTGCCCGTCCTCCCCCGGGGGCCTTCCCCGTCTGCCTCAGGCCAGCTGGGCCGGGGCCTCCAGGGCGATCCGCTCGAAGACCTTCTCCTCGGCCGCGAAGTCCGAGTCGGGGATGGGCCAGTGGATCACCAGCTCGGTGAAGCCCAGCTCCTGGTGGCGGCCGGCGAAGTCCACGAAGGCGTCCAGCGACTCCAGCGGACGGGCGCGGTCCGGGGTGAACCCGGTGAGCAGGATCTTGTCCAGCTCCGACGCGTCCCGGCCGATCGCCGCGCAGGCCTCGCCGAGTTTCACGGTCTGACCGCGCAGCGCCTCGACCGACTGTTCGGGCGTGCCGTTCTCGTACAGCTTCGGGTCGCCGGTGGTCACCCACGCCTGTCCGTACCGCGCGGCCAGCCTCAGCCCGCGCGGGCCGGTGGCCGCGACCGCGAAGGGCAGCCGGGGCCGCTGCACACAACCCGGTATGTTGCGCGCCTCGTGGGCCGAGTAGAAGTCACCCTCGTAGGTCACGGAGTCCTCGGTGAGCAGCCGGTCGAGCAGCGGCACGAACTCGGCGAACCGGTCGGCGCGCTCGCGCGCGGTCCACGGCTCCTGGCCCAGCGCGGTGGCGTCGAAGCCGGTGCCGCCTGCGCCGATACCGAGCGTCACCCGGCCGCCGGAGATGTCGTCGAGGGAGATCAGCTCCTTGGCGAGCGTCACCGGGTGCCGGAAGTTCGGCGAGGTGACGAGGGTGCCCAGACGCAGCCGGTCGGTGACGGACGCGGCGGCGGTCAGGGTCGGTACCGCGCCGAACCATGCCGCGTCGCGGAAGCTCCGCCAGGACAAGTGGTCGTAGGTGTACGCCGTCCGGAAGCCGAGTACCTCGGCCCGGCGCCAGATCGACTGGCCTTCGGCCCAGGGGTATACCGGCAGGATGACCGTGCTCAGATGCATGTGGTCGACCCTAACCGGCCGTGGAATCGTTCGGTGCCGACCCGGCGGTGAACCGGCGGTACGCGCGGTTCTTCGGCATGTGGGTGGTCCCGGAGGGGCTCGGGTCCCCCTGGATCCTCGGCGCCACGGCTCCGTACGGCCGAGCGCTGCGGCGTCATCAGGCGGTGGAGTCCGGGTCGTAGCCGCGGAGAATGCCCCCGAACCGGTCGAGCAGGGCTGTGGCCTCGTCGTCCGGATACCCGCTGTTGAAGTGCATGACGCCGTTGCGGACGTCTTTCACGCGGCGGAGCAGGCCGACGAAGTGGCCACGGTCCACCCCGGGCCAGTTGAGCTTCTTCCAGCGTTCCTCGTCGTCGAGCAGCCGGACGTACTCGCCGAACATCAACTGATCGACCTGTCTGCGGCGTCGGTCCCTGTGTACTTTTCGCACGTCGTCCTCGTCGTACACCCGGCTGAGACAGCGACGGAGGCGCCGTTCGATCTCACCGAGTACGAAGAACGGGCGTGCGATGGCCACGAACTGGTCGGCGAGGTCCGCTGTGGTGACGATGCCGGTCACTGATCCCACGGCACTGCGCACCAGGACGAAGCCATATGTCTGGATCATGGGAATTACCGGCAGGAGGTAGGCGGTCGACTCGACTGCGTGGTACTCGCTGGTGAGGGCGTTCCGGACGGTGGCCTCCCGGCCGGTGGCGTGCATATGGGCGATGGAAGCCCAGGTGACGACGCCTTGCAGGGCGCCCAGGCCGTTGAGGACGGGCAACTGGGAGAAGCCGCGTTCGGCCATGATGCTCATGGTCTTGGGCAGCGTGTCGTCGGGCGTGACGGAGACGGCTCCGTCGACGGCCGAGGGGAACATGCTGATCCGCAGCGCGGTCTGGGGCAGCAGGCCGACGGGATCCTCTCCGGGCGCCTCGTCCGGTGACCCGTCGGAATCCAGTGTGTTGCCTGTGTCTGCTGGCTGAAGTGGGTCCTGGGCGACCTGGCTCGGGGTCTCGACGTTGACGGCCTGGTATGTGCCCGCGTCGGTGTCGCCGGCCGTGTGACCCTGTGCGGGACCGGCGTCACCGTCGGGCAGAGGCACTACTCGGATCTCGCCGTCGATGGGGCCGACGGCGAGATCCGGCACCGTGGTCAGCCCGGCGTTGCTCAGGTCGAGCGAGATGCGTGACACCGCCGCATGGTTGCGGAACCGGACATTCCATCGCGCCAGCAGTTGGCGTCGGCTCAGCGTGGCACCGGCCAGGCTCGCCACGTCGAGTTCACCCGAGGCTGACATCGGCTTCCTCTCAGACCGTCGCTTTGCCCATGGCCCGCTCCACGAGGCTCAGCAAGCGCGCGGCTCGGTCCCGGTAGAACGCGTCGAAGTCGTCGTCGTGGAGGGCTTTCGGGCTGATGTGATGGGTTTCGACCATGTCGTCAAGCCAGTCGCGGCTGATTCCTGCAGCCTTCTCCAACGCGACGAGGTAGACGGAGGGAGAGTTGCCGCCGATGCTCTGGTACGACTGGAACGACAGGGCGGTCTTGTTGACGATGCTGGTCATCCGCGCGCTGTCAGCCTCATTGCGGTCGAACCACGCCTTGGGGAAGACCTGCCGGATGTCGACGGACCAGCCAGTCAGGTTCTGCTCGCTGATGGCCTCGTCCGGGAAGCGCCAGTCCACCGCGCCCTCCTTCATCAGCAGCGCGTAAATGCCCTTGTAGGCAGCGCTGTTGCGTGAGGTCAGCCGGTGCAGGCGCTGCTCCTGGAAGGAAGCCTCGGTGATGGTGTCCGGCTCCGGTCCGCCATCCGTCAGCCAGGCGATGACCTGTTCCACGTCACGGACGAAGCGGGTGTCGGTGACGCCTCCGTACAGCTCGCCGAGCACGCCGCACCAGTACCAGCGGGACAGTCCGTCCTTGACCGTCGACTCCTCGCACGCTTCCCTGCCGAGGAGTGCGGCGATGGCCGCGAGCGGTACCAGCTGCGAGCCGTACGGCAGGTCCCTCTCCTTGAAGACGTGCTGCGAGGCGAGGAACTTGCCGACCCAGGCGAAGGCACCGGTGACCTTGGGGGCGAGTGCGCTGTAGTCGGCCAGAGGCAGGTGCAGCAGGTCACGGCGCTTACAGCTGACCGCGGGCGGACTGGCCGCTCCCGGGTTGTCCGACAGGAACCGCTGCTTGCGCTGCCAGGTCTGCACGAGAGCGATCGTCTGGAGAAAGTCAAGACTGGTCAGCCCGGTCTCATGCCTGCTGTCGGCGTCGATGGAACCGAGAACCGGATACGCGGTGCTGAGCATCTGCTTGGTCGTCCCCCAGTCCTCACTGAGACTGAAGTCCCTGCCGTGTTCACGGGTGTACCGGTCGTCTCCGGCGTAGGTCGCGGTGAGCAGTTCGAACACGTTGAGGACCACGCCACCGGTGTTGACCCGCTCGAAAACCGAGCAGACGGCGTCCTTCTGGGTCTCCTTGGGCAAGCGGATCAGCGGCACCTTGAAACCCTTGACCGTGTCGATGACCTTCGCCTGGAACGCCGACCAGGTGTCCCAGCGGTCTTCGGACGCGCTGACAAAGGCGCGCTGCCACCTGCCGGTGGCGTCCGCGTCGAATATCAGGTTCAGCGGGAAGAAGCCGGCTGTACATTCGGCCTCTCTGCTGGTCAGGTCCAGGAGAATCCGCCCGAAGGAGCCTCGCAGGAGGCGATCCGCGGGGATGGACCGGATCGCCTCGTCCCGGTCGGACTCCTCGTTCACTGCCAGCGAGATGTCGATGTAGTACCAGCGTTGGACGGGCTTGTTCCGTGTGTCGCTCGTCTCCACCGGCTGGTCCGACCGCAGTGCCTGGAACAGTGAGGTCAGCCGCTGCTGCCCGTCCAGCAGAAGCTGCTCGGGAACGGTGCCGGGCCGTACCACGGTTCCGTACAGTGGCCGTGCCTTGAACTGCGCCTCGCCGCCCGTGTCCAGCGTCATCGCCACGCCCAGCGGGTAGTCGAGCGTCACCGTGGCCAGCAGAGCGCGGATCCGGTCGTCGTCCCACTTCCACTGACGCTGGAAGTCCGGCAACTGGATCTTTCCGGCCGCGACGTCGTCCAGCATTCTGCCCAGGCTTGGGCCGTCCAGCGCCACCACGTGTACCCCCGGGTCGTACCGGTGCCGCCTCGTACCGCCTCGCGAACTCCGGCGCGCGAGTGTACTGCCGACGGACATGTCCTACCGGATCATGCCCGAAGCGCGGTCGCCGACGAGGCCGTTTTCCGTGATCGCCGACTTCTCGGGATTCCGGCGTAAACAATCAGTCGTCAGCTCCCTCGCCGCGACGCGGGCGGTGGTGCACCGGGATCCGGCCCGTTCCCGCCCGCCCAGGGGTCCTGGCGCAGGTCGTCGGCATTCGTCCGGGCGTCGTCCGGGGCGTCGTGGAGCAGCCAGGCCGATCCGTCGGTGATCTTGGCCGCCACCTCGCCGGATTGCCAAGCAGTCGCGGTGGGTGTGGTCCCGCGTCAAGGCCGATCCGGTGACCGAGGAGGCGGCGGAGGTGTCTGCGGAGCCGCTCAAAGCCGCAGGTCTGCACAGTCACGAGTACGCGATCGACGCGACTGTCGCCGAGGCGGCACTGCGCCGGCCGGGCCCGGTGGCCATGCTCACGTCCGATGTCGATGACATGGCCCGACTGTGCGGTGACCGCGTCCGGCTCATCGGCATCTGAGTCGGAGACAACGAATCCGCCCAGGTCACGCCGCGATAGGCAAAAAGGCCTGATTGATGTGAACTTGTGCCTTCCGGCTTCCTGGTCTGGTTCGTTCCCTTGGCGACTCACGGTGGCGGTCATGTCTCGTTCAGGTCGGTGACTGAACGGCTGCTCCCAGACCGTGGTGAATGCCGCGACGAGGTCGGTGTCGGCCGGTGTTGCGGCCGGCCAATCGCGCTCGCCACTCGGAGACGGGGCCCAACAGGTGCATGGCCGCCCGGCGTCACCGTGAACGTCGCTAGTGTTGGCCTATGAGCGTGTTGGACACGGCCGAGCTTGAGGCCATGATCGAAGAGGCGACTGTCGACGCCTACAACGAGGACGAGCAGTTGACCGGTCTGTTCACCATGCTTGAGGAGCACCTCGACCTGCCCTTCATTACCGCGGTTCTCGGCGTCGAGGTGACCGTGCGCGGCATCGACCTCACACCGGGCGGTGGGATCGTCGCCCTGTGCTCTCGCGGCGGTATGCGGCAGACGATCGGAATCCTGGAGCTGCCCTTGCCCAGCCCGGCGCCCGAGGGCGCGGAGTGGATCGAGGCGTACCGTCACTGGGCCGGTTGAGGCTGGGCATCTCACACCCATGCGGCATCGGCTTGAAGGGCTGAATGTGGTTGACGCTGTACACGGCACGCAGCAGGGCGCCGGCGAACCGTTGCTGACCGACCTCGTTGAACGCAGTGCCGAGTTGAAACGGCAGTTGGTTGCCTTCGGGCAGAGCACCCGCTTCGACCGGTGGCTGACGCCCCTCTGCTTGAGGCCGCGGGGCCTGAGCGGCAGTTGGACGAGGGCGAGGCGATCCGGATCGTCGACCACTTCATCCTGGGGATCGCCTGCCGGACGGTTCGAGCGTGGTGGACCGGTTTGTCGCCGGACGGAAGGACTTGGCGGCGGTCGACCGGGCGATGCTGCTCGGCTGGCGTGATCCGGTCGAGGGTGTCTTCGAGATCCAGCGCAAGGAAAAGGACGCCGTCGTCCTGCTGAACCTGGTCGACGACCTGGAGTACCGCACGTACTCGAACGTCGGACGTGCGGCGTTCCGCGGCGTGTCCAAAGGGGTATTCCTCCGCACCTGCCTGGTACCCATTCACTCGGTCGGCGGGGCGTGGCTGGTGTCCGGGGCGATGTCGAGCTACCCCAAATCCAGCGCCACCGAGATCGCCCAGGTCGCCCTCCACCTGGCCACCAGCCGACCAGAACTCGTCTTCCGCAACCCCGAGAAGATCGAGCAGGGATGGCAGCGGATGCGCGAGGACCGGGCCGCCTTCGTCGAGTTCTGCGGCGGCGACGAACTGGTTCTTCCGCCTGCCGAGGCCGAGGACCTCCTCGACGCCTACTACCGCCACCGCCAAGAGGCCGCCGTCGCCAAACAGCCCGGCCGTGCTCGGGGCAGGCGGCTTCCCGGCCTGGATTTTCCCTTCTTCGAGCTGCCGCAAGAACTGGCGGACACGGACACCATCGGTGTCATCTACGACGAGATCGACGGGCTCAACTTTTACGCGGACTACGGGATGCTGCGGGACCTCTTCGCGGACCCGGCCCTCGCGGGCCGCAGGCAGCACCAGGACCTGTTGCGCGTGTACCTGCGTGAGGAGTCGATCGCGCCATTGCCGATCAGCCGACTGGCCACCGCGTACCCGCAGACAGCCGACGTGGTCTTCCGGAAGCTGCTGCGGAAGCCCGAATTCACCTGGGGTGAGCACGGCGAGGCGCTGCTGCGCCGACGCAAGCCCTGGTACTACGCCAACGAGCCTCGCCCTGGCGTCTCCGTGATCGGCGACCGTCTCAGCGCGCTCCTCACCGGCCGTCGGTAGTCACCCTTCACACGGCAGCGAGTGCTCGCAACACCGCGCAGCTGCCCTGGGCCGCGTCGGCGGCGATCCGGCAGCGGCATCGACAACGATCAGCGCTCGCGGTAGCGCGCGAAGACGCGAGCACGCTCCTGCCTCCAGGACCAGTCCGCGGTCACCGGCAGCAGTGGCGGCGACGGATGGAGTGGAGGAACCGCAGAACAGAAGAACCGAGCATGCGCATACCGCAGTATGCTCACGGTATGGCGGAAACGACACGCATCACGGTTACGCTGCCGACGGACCAGGTCGCCGAGCTGAGGAAACTCACCGACAACGTCTCCGGGTATGTCGCCGAGGCGGTGGCACGGCAGCTACGGCACCAGTTGCTCGGCGCCGACCTGCTGCGTCACCAGGAGGAGCACGGGGAGTTCACCGAGGAGGAGCTGGCCGAAGCCCGCTCAAGGATCTTCGGTACGGCGCAAGCCGGCGGATCGGCGAGCGCCGCGTGATCGAGCACGTCGAGACCGTCGTCCTGGACTCCGAGGGGCTCTCCGCCTGGATCGCTCAGGACCGCAAGATCCTCGTGATGTTCCAGGTGTTCCACACCATGGGCGCCGACTTCGTCATCGGCGCCAACACCATCGTGGAGGTCAGCCATGCGCGGGTGAACATGCCCCGATTGCAGTGGGTACTCTCCCGCGTCAAGGTCGAGCCGGTGACCGAGAGCGCAGCGAAAGCGTCTGCGGAACTGCTCAAGGCCGCCGGTCTGCACGGCCACAAGTACGCGATCGACGCGACCGTCGCCGAGATGGCACTGCGCCAGCTGGGCCCGGTGGCCATGCTGACCTCAGACGTCGACGACATGTCCCGGTTGTGCGGCGACCGCGTCCGGCTCATCGGTATCTGAGCGGGTCACCGCGTTCTCCGGGCAAGGGGAATCTTCGCAGGCCAGGACGCGATAGGCGAAAAAGGCTTGACTGAGGTGACGAGGGTGCCCAGACGCAGCCGGTCGGTGACGGACGCGGCGGCGGTCAGCGTCGGTATCGCACCGAACCACGGGCCGTCCCGGAAACTGCGCCAGGACAGGTGGTCGTAGGTGTACGCGGTGTGGAAGCCCAGCTCCTCGGCCCGCGTCCAGGCGGAACGGCCGCCCTCGCTCCAGCGGCGGTAGGGCAGGATCACGGTGCTCAGACGCAGACTCATGCGTCCGAGACTAAGGGGCCCCACTGACAACGGACGAAACGGTCACCTTATGCGGCCGCTCAACCACGGCGTGAGCAGGTCCGCGGTCAGGTACTCCTTGTACGTACGGTCCCCGGGCAGCGGTACGACCAGCCAGGCCGCGGGCGGGAAGCGCCGGGAGCGGACATGGGCCAGTCCGCCGAAGACGGAGCGAAGGAAGGCGGGCACGTCGTCGCGCGGGAGGTCGTGGAACTCGACGCCCTCCACCGTGATCAGCGCGTCGTCCTCCGGGTAGAGCCGCACGCTCACCCGGGGCAGCCCGCCGAACTCGGCGTATGCCTCGTGCGGCAGCGAACCGTCCGGGTCCGCGGTGACACCGAAGCCCGCCGCGCTGCGCCGAGAGGTCTGGTCCGCGCCGATGTCGTGCGTCACCTCGATCGCGCGACCGCACTCGGCGGCGATCGCGCGAAGAGCGGTGACGGCCGCCTCGGTCGTGGGGAGGTGGCCCCTGCGGTCGCTTTGGTCCATACCAGTCATCATGCAGGGGTCAGCGCGGATCAGGGAAGCGCAGGTATTCCGGCGGTACGGCCTTCGTCAGCCACACCCCGTTCGCGCTGACGTGGAAGACATGGCCTGCCCGGTGCATGGCTCCCGCGTCGACCGACAGCACGATCGGGCGGCCGCGCCGGGCACCGACCCGGGTCGCGGTCTCGCGGTCGGCCGACAGGTGCACGTCGTGCCTGCTCATCGGGCGGAGTCCCCCGGTCCGGATCGCGTCCAGGTGCCGGGCGACGGTCCCGTGGTAGAGGTACGGCGGCGGGGTAGCCGGGGGCAGTCCGAGCTCGATGTCGACGCTGTGGCCCTGGCTCGCGCGGATCCGGGCGCCTTCGATCGCGAAGCGCTGCTTGTCGTTGGCCGCGACCACGTGGTCGAGTTCCTCGCGGGTGACCGGGAAGCCGTGCGCCGCTGCCGCCGCGAGCAGCGTGTCGATCTCCACCCAGCCGGCCTCGTCGAGCGTGAGACCAATGCGTTCGGGCTGGTGGCGCAGGTGTCTCGAGAGGTACTTCGACACCTTGACGGTGCGCCGCTCGTCCCACACCTTGTCGTTCTGTCCGTCATTCCGTCTGTGGCTGTTCTTGTCGTTCACTCCACCAGCGTGCCGGGAGAGACGCGGATCACGCAGTCGTTTTCTGCCGGAGGTTTGATCCACAACCAAGGCCGGTTATCCACAGGGGAATTGGCCGCGCTGTGGACAACTGCTGGGCGATTCTGGGCGTTTAATCAAGACCGTTAACAGGCTGGTGATGTGTCATCAGATCGTCCAAGTGGCGTGCCCGCACCTCCCGTTCGGCGGCCAGGGCGATGAACTCGGCGATGTGTTCCTGGCCAACTAGACGCCGTACGGCCTGAATGGTGCCGGCGGGGAGAGCCACGGTACGCGTCTCCGCCCGGTCCTTCGGCTGCTTTCCCGCGCCAAGTTGCCGACGCACCTCGCGGGTCGCGAACAGGCGCATCGCACGCGCCAGTTCGGCGTCCACCGTCTGCTGGGCGAGGGGGCGCAGACGCCGTACGAGGGAGGCCGCTTCGGCCGCTTTCGCGTCGGTGCGGTGGTGCGGGTTGTCGAGGTAGCGGGCGAAGACGTGCTCGGTGGTGAACTCCAGGAAACGAGCGGCTATGTGCTCGACCTCGACCCTCAACTCCCGCAGGTGCTCCGAGATCGCGGCGAGCGGTACCCCGGCCGCGTGCAACTCGGCGGCCACGACCAGTTCTTGAGGGCTCGGGACGAGGAAGGAGTCGGGATCGTCCGCCACCGGTTCCAGTACGCCGAGTGCCACGGCCTCGGCCACGGCCGTGTCGTCGGGGGTGCCGCCGAAGCGGGCGTCGAGGTCGGCGCGGGACAGGCAGGCCGGTTCCTCGTCGGTCCAGGGGCCCTCGGCTTCGGTGACGAGGCCGAGGACGCCGGCCAGGCCGCGGCCGGTGTCCCAGGCGTCGAGGAGTTCCTTGATGGAGGCGAGGGTGTAGCCGCGCGCGAGGAGATCGGCGATCTGGTGGAGGCGGGTGAGGTGGACGTCGGAGTAGAGGTTGGCGCGGCCCTGGCGCTCCGGGCGGGGGAGGAGGCCTTTGTCCTGGTAGGCGCGGATGGTGCGGACGGTGGTCTGGGAGCGGTGGGCCAAGTCTTCGATGCGGTACGTCATGTGGGTCCTTGGCTGGTGCCGGTGCGAGTGCGGGCGCGTTGAAGGCCGGGGCCGGGGGTCTCGCTTACCGGCGCCGGCAGGGTGCCGCTGCGCCCACCCGTGCCGCCCCAGCGGCACGACTGCCCGGGCTAGGTGCGTCAAGTGCGTGACGTCGGCCGTCACAGTCTCGGCTCCACCCTTGCGATCCTTCGCAACACCCCCGGCGCCACCCGTGACAGCAACCGCATCCCCCGCGCCTCCGGTGTCACCGGCACCACCGCCCTGTTGCGCTCCACCGCCTCCAGAATCGCTGAAGCGACCTTCTCCGGCGGGTAGTTCCGCATCCCGTACAGGCGGGCCGATCGCTTCTGCCGCCGTCGTTGCTCGTCCTCGTCGACGCCTGTGAAGCGGGCCGTCGATGTGATGTTGGTGTTGATGAAGCCGGGGCAGATCGCGGTCACGCCGATGCGCCGGCCGGCGAGTTCGGCGCGCAGGCACTCGGACAGCATCAGGACCGCCGCCTTGGACGTGCTGTAGGCCGGCAATGCCCGCGACGGCTGGTATGCGGCCGCCGACGCGACGTTCACGATGTGGCCGCCCTGACCGCGTTCCGTCATCCGCGCGCCGAACAGGCGGCAGCCGTGGATCACGCCCCAGAGGTTGACGTCCAGGACCTTGCGCCAGTCCTCCGCGGTCGTCGTGAAAAAGGAGCCCGACAGGCCGATGCCCGCGTTGTTGACCAGCACGTCCAGGACGCCGTACTGGCGGTGGACCCTCTCCGCGAGCTTCTCCATCGCCTGCTCGTCGGAGACGTCGGCCGTCTCGGCCCACGCTTCCGCCGCTCCGATCAGCCGGGACAGCTCGGCAGTGCGGGCGGCGGCCTCCCCGTCCCGGTCCACGGCCACCACGCGTGCGCCCGCCTCCGCGAAGGCGAACGCCGTCGCCCGGCCGATGCCGCTGCCGGCGCCGGTGACCAGGACCAACTGGCCCCCGAACCGCTGGGCATGGCGGTCCCAACGCTTCGGCTCCGTGCTTCGGCCGTCCTCGACGGAGATCACGAACTCCTCGATCCAGGCAGCCACCTGGTCCGGCCGGGTGCGCGGGATCCAGTGTTTGTCGGGCAGGGTGCGGCGGGTCAGCCGGGGCGCCCAGTGCTCCAGGTCGTCGTACAGCCGCTGGGAGAGGAACGCGTCCCCCAGGGGCGTGATGAGCTGCACGGGCGCGTGCGCGTAGGCGTCCTCGCGTGGGCGGCGCAGCCGGGACCGTACGTTGTCGCGGTACAGCCAGGCACCGTGTGCCGCGTCGGAGGGCAGGGAGGCGGTCGGGTAGTCCCCCGCGGGGAGCTTCTCGGCCCGTTGGAGGATCCTCGGCCAGGCCTTGCCGAGCGGGCCGCGCCAGGCCAGTTCGGGGACGGCGGGGGTGTGCAGCAGGTACACGTACCAGGACTTGGCACCCTGGCCGAGGAGTTGGCCCACCCGGCGGGGCGTCGGGCGTTTCACGCGCGCGTTGATCCAGTGCCCGAAGTGGTCGAGGGACGGCCCGGACATCGAGGTGAAGGAGGCGATACGGCCCTCCGTGCGCCCCACGGTGACGAACTCCCAGGACTGCACCGAGCCCCAGTCGTGGCCGACGAGATGCACCGGGCGGCCCGGGCTGACCGCGTCCACGACCGCAAGGAAGTCGTCGGTCAGCTTGGCCAGCGTGAAGCCGCCGCGCAGCGGTTGCGGTGCGGTCGAGCGGCCGTGGCCCCGGACGTCGTACAGCACCACGTGGAAGCGCTCGGCCAGGCGGCTCGCGACCTCGGACCAGACCTCCTTGCTGTCCGGGTAGCCGTGGACGAGGACGACCGTCGGCTGTTGCTGGTCGCCCAGTTCCGCCACGCACAGTTCGATGCCGCCGGTGCGCACCCGGCGCTCGCGCGCGGCCTTCAGTGCCGTCACCTGTCCTCCGCCCAGCGCCGCACGTGCGGCAGATCGTCGTCAAGCCAGAAGGCGCTCTGCTCGGGGTCCCGGGAGTCGGTGACCGTGTCCGTAACTTGACACTGGTGAATGTGACAGTTGTTGGAGGTGACGTCAATGGGCGGGCCAAGGCCTGTGGATAACTGTGCGTAGCTCTCAAGCAGGGGATCCCCTAGGGCCCCGTAATACTCGAGAGTGACGCGAAGACGGCTCTCGGGTCTGACGACCGGGGTGGGCCGGGTCACTACCTTCGATGCTGTGACTGTGATCGCGACCGAAAGCCTGAGCAAGCGGTTCCCCCGGGTGACCGCACTCGACCGGCTGTCCGTGGACATCGGACCCGGTGTGACCGGACTCGTCGGAGCCAACGGCGCCGGCAAGTCCACCCTGATCAAGATCCTGCTGGGTCTGTCCCCCGCGACCGAGGGCCGAGCCGAGGTGCTCGGCCTCGACGTGGCGACCAAGGGTGCCGCCATCCGCGAGCGGGTGGGCTATATGCCGGAGCACGACTGCCTGCCGCCCGACGTCTCGGCCACCGAGTTCGTCGTGCACATGGCCCGCATGTCCGGCCTGCCGCCCACCGCCGCGCGTGAGCGTACCGCGGACACCCTGCGCCATGTCGGCCTCTACGAGGAGCGGTACCGCCCCATCGGCGGCTACTCGACCGGCATGAAGCAGCGTGTGAAGCTCGCCCAGGCGCTCGTGCACGACCCGCAGCTGGTCTTCCTGGACGAGCCGACCAACGGTCTCGACCCGGTCGGCCGCGACGAGATGCTCGGCCTGATCCGCCGTATCCACTCGGACTTCGGCATCTCGGTCCTGGTCACCTCGCACCTGCTCGGCGAACTGGAGCGCACCTGCGACCACGTGGTCGTCGTCGACGGCGGCAAGCTGCTGCGCTCCAGCTCCACCACCGACTTCACCCAGTCCACGACCACCCTGGCGATCGAGGTCACCGACAGCGACGAGCACCCCGACGGCACCCGCGCGGTGCGCGACGCGCTGGACGCGCGCGGGGTGGACACGAACCACGAAGGCGGCGGCCTCCCCGGCGCCGGCCACATCCTGCTGCTCACCGCCCAGGGCGAGGAGACATACGACCTGGTCCGCGACGTCGTCGCCGACCTCGGCCTCGGCCTGGTGCGCATGGAGCAGCGCAGACACCACATCTCCGAGGTCTTCACCAGCAGCGACGAGCAGCGGAAGGAGGCGGCCGTCCATGGCGGTTGAGCATCCCCTGGCCACTCCCACGGGTCACCAGTCCCGTATCCACGACATCGGCTACCGCGGCTACGACGGCCCGCGCCTCGGCCGCTCCTACGCCCGCCGCTCCCTGTACTCGCAGTCCCTGCGCGGCTCCTACGGCCTCGGCCGTTCGGCGAAGTCCAAGGTGCTGCCGATGCTGCTGTTCGCGGTGATGTGCCTGCCGGCGGCCATCATGGTGGCCGTCGCCGTCGCCACCAAGGCGCACGAACTCCCCGTGTCCTACACGCGGTACGCGATCATCATGCAGGCCGTCATCAGCCTGTACGTCGCCTCGCAGGCGCCCCAGGCCGTCTCCCGCGACCTGCGCTTCAAGACCATCCCGCTGTACTTCTCGCGGCCCATCGAGACCGCCGACTACGTCCAGGCCAAGTTCGCGGCCCTGGCCTCGGCGATGTTCATCCTCACCGGCGCCCCGCTGCTGGTGATGTACGTGGGCTCGCTGCTCGCCAAGATGGGCTTCGCCCACCAGACCGAGGAATTCGCCCAGGGACTGGTCGCCGTGGCCCTGCTCTCGCTCCTGTTCGCCGGAATCGGCCTGGTCATCGCGTCGGTCACGCCGCGCCGCGGTTTCGGTATCGCCGCCGTGATCGCCGTACTGACCATCTCCTACGGCGCCGTCTCCACCCTCCAGGCCATCGCGGACGCCCAGGGCAGCGGCAGCGCCGTCCCCTGGATCGGCCTGTTCTCCCCGACGACGCTGATCGACGGCGTGCAGTCCGCGTTCCTGGGTGGCAGCTCCGCCTTCCCGGGCGGGATCGGTCCCTCGCACGGCGAGGGCGCGGTGTACGTCCTGGTCGTCGTCGGCATGATCGCCGCGTGCTACGGCCTGCTGGTGCGCCGCTACAAGAAGGTGGGACTGTGACCACGCTCTCCATCGACCACGTCTCCCGCTGGTTCGGCAACGTGGTCGCCGTCAACGACGTCACCATGACCATCGGCCCCGGTGTCACCGGCCTCCTCGGCCCCAACGGCGCCGGAAAGTCCACCCTCATCAACATGATGGGCGGCTTCCTCGCCCCTTCCACCGGCACGGTCACCCTCGACGGGCAGCCGGTCTGGCGCAACGAGGCCATCTACCAGCACATCGGCATCGTCCCCGAGCGCGAGGCGATGTACGACTTCCTCACCGGCCGTGAATTCGTCGTCGCCAACGCCGAGTTGCACGGCCTCGGCGCCAAGGCCGCCCAGAAGGCCCTCGCCACGGTCGAGATGGAGTACGCGCAGGACCGCAAGATCTCCACGTACTCCAAGGGCATGCGCCAGCGTGTGAAGATGGCGTCCGCCCTGGTCCACGACCCCTCGCTGCTCCTCCTGGACGAGCCCTTCAACGGCATGGACCCGCGCCAGCGCATGCAGCTGATGGACCTGCTGCGGAAGATGGGCGACGACGGCCGCACGGTGCTGTTCTCCTCCCACATCCTCGAAGAGGTCGAACAACTCGCCTGGCACATCGAGGTCGTGGTCGCCGGACGGCACGCGGCCAGCGGCGACTTCCGCAAGATCCGCCGCCTGATGACCGACCGCCCGCACCGCTACCTGGTCCGCTCCAGCGACGACCGCGCCCTCGCGGCGGCTCTCATCGCCGACCCCTCCACCTCGGGCATCGAGGTCGATCTCACCGAGGGCGCGCTGCGCGTCCAGGCCGTCGACTTCGGCCGCTTCACCGCCCTGCTGCCGAGGGTCGCCCGCGACCACGGCATCCGGCTGCTCACGGTCTCGCCGTCCGACGAGTCCCTCGAATCCGTGTTCTCGTATCTGGTCGCGGCGTAGGAGGCCGAAGATGTACGACCCCACAGTCGCCAGGCTCACCTACCGAGCCCTGCTCGGCCGCCGCCGGGCCCTCATCCTGGGGGCACTGCCCCTGCTGCTCATCGCGATCTCCGTCGTCGTCCGCGGCCTCGCCGGCACCGACGACCAGACGGCCTCCGACCTGCTCGGCGGCATCGCGCTCGCCACCATGGTGCCCATCATCGGCGTCATCGCCGGCACGGGGGCGATCGGCCCGGAGATCGACGACGGCTCGGTGGTGTATCTGCTGTCCAAGCCGATCAAACGGCCGACGATCATCTTCACCAAGCTGATCGTGGCCATCGCCGTCACGATGGTGTTCTCGGCTCTGCCGACGCTGATCGCGGGATTCATCCTCAACGGCAACGGCCAGCAGATCGCCGTGGCCTACACGGTGGCCGCACTGGTCGCGTCGATCGCCTACGCGGCGCTTTTCCTGCTGCTGGGCACGGTGTCCCGGCACGCGGTGGTCTTCGGGCTCGTCTACGCCCTGGTCTGGGAGGCCCTCTTCGGCTCCCTCGTCCCGGGCGCACGCACGCTCAGCGTCCAGCAGTGGTCCCTGGCGGTCGCCCACAAGGTGACGGGCGGCGAACTGGTCACGTCCGACGTCTCACTGACGACGGCCACGGTGCTGCTGATCGCGGTCACCGTCCTGGCGACCTGGTATGCCGGCCAGAAGCTGCGCTCGCTGACGCTGGCGGGCGAGGAGTAAACGCCCGGCTTATTGACAAGGGCTTCACCTGGGGCCGGGCACACTGGGCAAACGGGGATGTACTGCGTAGGAGGCGCGGGATGGCTGAGGGTTTCGGAGACGGGGACTGGGACGGGGTTGCCCTGGACGAGGACTTCATACGGTCCGCGGGGACTTCTGAGCCGTCCGCGCGAGCGCGGATGCTCGCCGCCAAGTGGCGGGCGGAGTCGCCGGAACCTCAGCCATGGCGGTCGGACGAGCCGCCCGCCGGGTGGTTCTTCAGCAAGGTGCGGCGCAGGTGGTGGCGTCGGTAGGCGTCTTTTAATTCGGTGGCTTCCAACTCGGCGAACCGGCACAGTTGTCGTGTCAGCCCACGAACCGGGAGAGGAGCCGGACGATGTCCATGCACGACAGTACGTCCCGCTCCCTTCAGGGCAGCCCGCGGCAAACCGCGATGTAGCTGCCCGGGGCGGCCGCTTCGAGCACGCGATGTCGCTCTCGCGTGGGCCGCCCACCCGGAGGATTGGCCGAGTGGTAAGGCACCGGCTTGCGCTGTGTTCGGTTCGCAGCAAGTCGTGGTCGGGCCTGGAAAGCCCGCGCACGTTCGATCCGTGCATCCTCCGCAATGCCTTGAAGACGCCTCGACCGCAGCCGCAGCCGAACGCAGGGGCGCTCAGCCCAGCAGACGTTCCAGCACCACAGCGATCCCGTCCTCCTCGTTGGAAGACGTCACCTCGTCCGCCACGGCCTTCAACTCGTCATGCGCGTTGGCCATGGCCACCCCCCGAGCCGCCCAGGCGAACATCGGGATGTCGTTCGGCATGTCGCCGAAGGCGATCGTGTCGGCGGCCTTCAGCCCCAGACGCCGGGCCGCCAAGGACAGACCCGTCGCCTTCGAGAGCCCCAGCGGCAGCAGCTCCACGATGCCCGGGCCCGCCATGGCGACCGTGACGAAACCGCCGGCCGTTTGACGGGCCACCTCGGCCAGCTCGTCGTCGGAGAGCTCGGGATGCTGGATGTAGATCTTGTTCAGCGGCGCCGCCCACAGATCCGCCGCGTCCGTGAACGGCGTCGACGGGAGCTTCCCCGTCACCGCGTATCCCGGCCCCACCAGCACGTCCCCGTCGAGGCCGTCGCGGCTCGCGGCGAGGTACAGCGGGCCGACCTCCGCCTCGATCTTCGCCAGGGCGACCCCGGCCAGCTGGCGGTCCAGCGTCACGGACGTCAGCAGGCGGTGCGATCCGGCGTCGTACACCTGCGCCCCCTGGCCGCACACGGCGAGGCCGTGGTAGCCGAGGTCGTCGAGGATGTGCCGGGTCCAGGGGACGGCACGGCCGGTGACGACGATATGCGCGGCGCCCGCCGCGGTGGCCGCGGCGAGCGCGTCACGGGTGCGCTGCGAGATCGACTCGTCGGGGCCGAGCAGCGTTCCGTCGAGGTCGGTGGCGACCAGCCCGTAGGGGAAGCTCACCGGGACACCGGCTCCAGGACCTCCCGGCCGCCCAGGTACGGGCGCAGCACTTCGGGGACCCGGACCGAACCGTCGGCCAGCTGGTGGTTCTCCAGGATCGCCACGATCGTGCGCGGTACGGCGCACAGCGTGCCGTTGAGCGTGGCCAGCGGCTTGACCTGCTTGCCGTCACGGACCCGGATCGACAGCCGGCGGGACTGGAACTCGGTGCAGTCCGACGTCGAGGTCAGCTCGCGGTACTTGCCCTGCGTCGGGATCCACGCCTCGCAGTCGAACTTGCGGGCGGCGGACGCGCCGAGGTCACCGGTGGCGACGTCGATCACGCGGAACGGCAGCTCCAGCGAGGTCAGCCACTGCTTCTCCCAGGCCAGCAGACGCTGGTGCTCCGCCTCCGAGTCCTCGGGGGCGACGTAGGAGAACATCTCGACCTTGTCGAACTGGTGGACGCGGAAGATGCCCTTGGTGTCCTTGCCGTGCGACCCGGCCTCGCGGCGGAAGCAGGGCGAGAAGCCGGCATAGCGCAGCGGGAGCCGCTCGACGTCGATGATCTCGTCCATGTGGTACGCCGCGAGGGGCACCTCGGACGTGCCGACCAGGTAGAGGTCGTCCTTGTCGAGGTGGTAGACGTCCTGGGCCGCCTGGCCGAGGAAGCCGGTGCCCGCCATGGACTGGGGCCGGACCAGCGCCGGGGTCAGCATCGGCGTGAAGCCGGCTTCGCCGGCCTGCGCGATCGCCGCGTTGACGAGCGCCAGCTCCAGGAGGGCGCCGACACCGGTCAGGAAGTAGAAGCGGGAGCCGGAGACCTTGGCGCCGCGCTCCACGTCGATCGCACCGAGCAGCTGGCCGAGCTCCAGGTGGTCCTTGGGCTCGAAGCCCTCGGCACCGAAGTCGCGGATCGTGCCGTGCGTCTCCAGGGTGACGAAGTCCTCCTCGCCGCCCACGGGCACGTCGGGGTGGACGAGGTTGCCCAGCCTGAGCAGCAGCTCCTGGGTCTCGGCGTCGGCCGCGTCACGCTCGGCGTCGGCGGCCTTGACGTCGGCGGCGAGCTGGCCGGCCTTCTTCAGCAGCTCGGCCTTCTCGTCACCGGCGGCCTTGGGGATGAGCTTGCCGAGCTGCTTCTGCTCGGCACGGAGCTCGTCGAAGCGGACGCCGGAGGACCTGCGCCGCTCGTCGGCAGACAGGAGGGCGTCGACGAGCGCGACGTCCTCTCCACGGGCGCGCTGGGACGCGCGCACACGGTCGGGGTCCTCACGGAGCAGGCGAAGGTCAATCACGCAGCCAAGGCTACCGGTGCGGGGTAGCCCCCCACGAATCACTATTCACCGGTGTTCCGAATCGCGGCTTACGTTCCGTTATGTGGGAATTGCCGAGCGTGTTGATGAAAAGTGTCCTACTCCCCGGCACGGCGCATGCGAGCGGCTCCCGGTTGACTCGAATCCTTGAGGACGCCGGACCTTGGGGGTGCGGTTGTCCACAGGGATCCACGCCCTCACGAGAGTTATCCACAGGGTGTGTGGAAGAGGTGTGGACTTCGGAATTGATCACTCCGGAACCGGTGTGTGAAGAGAGGAATTCCCCGCCCAAACCAGGGCAACACCCACTTTCGAGTGGAAAGGCGTCGCTCCAAAAGATGAACCATGGGAAACGAGTGGACGAAGGGTGATGTGAGTGATCACTGGCCCACCTGTGGACTGTAGGTGATTTGTCGACAGGGTCGGGCGTCGCTGTCGACTTGTCCCCAGGTCGAGTTGCGGACCTGTGGATAACCCCTGTGGATAACGAAGATATGGCCGTATGGCCGCTTAGAAACGGCCGTCCTGGCAGCGCGCCACCCAGTCCGAGGCCGCCACGAACTCCTCGTCCGATGTGCCCGGCCGCGTCGGCTCTACGGTCCCGCCCGGCTTGGTGTCCGCGCGCGGGTACGAGCCGAGGAACCGCACCTGGCGGCCGATCCGCTTCAGCCCCATCAGGGCCTCCGCCACCCGGCGGTCGGAGATGTGCCCCTCGGCGTCGATGCAGAAGCAGTAGTTGCCGATGCCGGTGCCGGTGGGCCGGGACTGCAGCAGCATCAGGTTGATGCCCCGGGTGGCGAACTCGCCGAGCAGATCGCGCAGCCCGCCGGGGTGGTCGTCGTTCTGCCAGAGCACGACGGAGGTCTTGTCAGCGCCGGTCGGGGCCGCGGGCCGGGCCGGACGGCCGACCAGGACGAACCGGGTCTGCGCGTTCTCCGCGTCGTGGATCTCGGTCTCCAGGGCTTCCAGGCCGTACCGCTCGGCCGCGAACTCACCTGCGAACGCGGCGTCGTAGCGGCCCTCCTGGACCAGACGGGCGCCGTCCGCGTTCGAGGCGGCGGACTCCCAGACGGCGTTGGGGAGGTGGGCCCGCAGCCAGTTGCGGACCTGCGGCTGGGCGACCGGATGGGCGGTCACCGTCTTGATCTCGGAGAGCTTGGTGCCCGGGCGGACCAGCAGCGCGAAGGTGATCGAGAGCAGCACCTCGCGGTAGATCATCAGCGGCTCGCCCGCGACCAGCTCGTCGAGGGTGGTGGTGACCCCGCCCTCGACGGAGTTCTCGATCGGCACGAACGCGGCCTCGGCCTCGCCGCCGCGCACCGCGTCCAGTGCGGACTGCACGGAGACGTACGGGATCAGCTCCCGGGTGGCCGCCTCCGGAAGCGTGCGCAGGGCGACTTCGGTGAAGGTGCCTTCGGGACCGAGATACGCATAGCTCGCTGGCATGTCCCTCACCCTAATGGGCACAAGGGACCGAGGCTCACTTGTCCCATCGGATCCACTCGACCGGGTGGTTTGAAGCCCGGAAACGCACCAATAATGTTCAGAACCCGCGGTGGTATCGCGGCCTCACCCTTCCAGCAGCCGCTGCCCCACGTACTCCCCGTCGGCCGCCCCGCCCGGCACCGCGAACAGTCCGCTCGCCTCGTGCCGGATGAACTGCGAGAGCGCGTCCCCGCGGTCCAGCTTCCGCTGCACCGGCACGAACCCGCGCAGCGGATCCGCCTGCCAGCAGACGAAGAGCAGCCCCGCGTCCGGCGTACCGTCGGCGTCGATGCCGTCGTGGTACGAGAACGGGCGCCGCAGGATGGCCGCGCCCCCGTTCTGGTCGGGCCGGGTGATCCGGGCGTGAGCGTTGATCGGGACCACGTAGTCGCCGTCGGACTTGGTCTTCTCCAGGTCCATCGCCGTCGTCTCGGCGCCCCCGGACAGCGGCGCTCCGTTGGACTTCTTGCGCCCGATCACGTTCTCCTGGGCCGTGAGCGAGAGCTTCTCCCAGTCGTCGAGGAGCATGCGGATCCGGCGTACGACGGCGTAGGAGCCGTTCGCCATCCACGCGGGGTCGTTCGAACCGCTCGCCGGAACGAAGATCCGCTGGTCGAAGTCCGAGTCCGTCGGCTTCGGGTTGCGGGTGCCGTCCAGCTGGCCCATGAGGTTGCGGGCCGTCATGGGGTGGGCGGTGGCGCCCGGGGTGCGGTTGAAGCCGTTCATCTGCCAGCGGACCTTGGCCGCGCTGCCCGCGTCCTTCTGGATGGCGCGCAGCGCGTGGAAGGCGACCAGGGCGTCGTCGGCGCCGATCTGCACCCACAGGTCGCCGTTGCTGCGCGACTTGTCGAGCTGGTCGGAGGAGAAGTCGGGCAGTGGGTCCAGGGCGGACGGGCGCTGTTTCTCCAGGCCGGTGCGGGCGAAGAAGCTGTTGCCGAAGCCGAAGGTGATGGTCAGCGAAGAGGGACCGGCATCACGGGCCACATCCGTGTCGTCCTGCGTCATCGTCTCGCCCGCCATCAGCCGCTCGGCCGTCGTCGACCAGCGGCGCAGCAGCGCGGCGGCCTCCTTCCGTCCCGCGCCCGCCGCCAGGTCGAAGGCGATGAGATGGCCGCGCGCATGGAGGCCCTCGGTGATGCCGGGCTGATGTTTCCCGTGAAACATCGCCCGTGCGGAGCCCACCGAGCTGAGCGGGGCGGCATGTGTGGGCGCGGCCGCGTAGCCGACGCCCGCGCCGGCCGCGCCGAGGACAAGTCCGGTGGCCCCGGCGGTGCCGAGCAGCGCGCGCCGGCTGACGCCTTCGGCCGGGGGAGCGGACGGGCTCTCCTCGGTGACCGACGGACGGAGGGACTGGGACGGTTCAGCCATGGTGCGGTTCAGCCGATCTGCGCGTTCTTGGAGACGGTCACCTGGTCGATGTCGGAGGTCCGCACGGTCACGGCGATCTGCCAGTCGCCGGCCATGGGGATCTGTACTCCGTTGGCGGCCCAGTGGCCGGTGGTGACATGGTCGGGGGCGACGGGAAGCGGCCCGATCTTCTTGGCGGCCAGGGTGAAGGAGACCTTCACCTCGGGGATGTCGAAGGCCCGGCCGTTGGGACGCTGGACGTAGACGTGCATCTCGTTGCTGCCCACGGCCGCGGGGTCGAGGTCGACGCGGACGACGCCCTTGCCGTCCTTGCCGCTGGTGTCGAAGGACATGTCGAGGGTCAGTGCGCCCGAGGACGAGTTCGATGCCGAGGAGGAGGACGCAGCCGATGCGGTGGCCTGGGCGTCCTGCTCGGTGCGGCCCGGTTCGGTCTGGGTGAGCACGGTCGTGACGGCGAGCAGTGCGACGGCGACCCCGGCCTCGGCGAGCACCGAGCGGCGCAGACCGAAGCGGTTGGGGTCGGCGTCCCGGACGCGCTTCTGCCGGGCGGCGGCCACGGCGGCCCGCTGCCGGGCCAGTTGGGCGGCCCGCTGGGGGTCCCCGGGGTCGTCCTCGGCGGAGGCCTCCCCGGCGGACGCGTCCTTGCCGGACACCTTCCCGCCGGACGCGCCGGACGCGCCGGACGTGGCGGACGCGTCGGACGCGTCGGACGTGGCGGACGTGGCGGGCTTGATGGACGCGCCGGACTTGACTGGCGCCTCCTTAGCGGCGACGGACGCCTTGAGGGTCTCCTTCGCTTCCCCCGCCTCGGCCGCTTCCTCCGTCTCCGCCACCGCCGTGTCCGCGAGCCGTCCCGTCCACCGTCGGGAGATGGACGCGATGCCGACCAGCAGCGCCACCAGAGCGATCTTGACCAGTAGCAGCTGTCCGTAGGCCGTGTCGGTGAACGCCGACCAGGAGCCGAGCTGGCGCCAGGACTGGTAGATGCCGGTGGCGACCAGCGCCAGGACGCTTCCGAAGGCCACGCGGGAGAAACGGCGTACGGCGGTGGACCCGACGGGCGTGTCCGCGGGTGCCCGGTAGAGGGCGACCAGCAGGGCGGTCAGGCCGCCCAGCCAGGTGGCGACGGCGAGCAGGTGGATGACGTCGACCGGCATCGCGATGCCCGGCTGGAGTCCGGTGGAGGCGTGCTCGGCCATGGCCCAGCTCGCCGCGAGCCCGGCGGCGACGACGGTGCCGCCGATGGCGAGCCCGAAGGTCAGGTCCCGCTTCTCCTCGTCCTCTTCCCGCTTGCCGTAGGCCCCGAAGAGGACGGCGATGAACAGCGCGGCGGCCGCGAGCAGCAGCAGCCGGGAGACCAGGGCCGCGCCGGTCTTGGTCTGGAGGACCTGGCCGAGCAGGTCGAGGTCGACGATGTCGCCGAAGCTGCCGGAGGTGGTGTAGGAGCCGCGCAGGAGCAGCAGCCAGAGGGTGGCCGCGGTGAGCGTCAGCCAGCCGCCGACGACCAGCCGCTGCAGGGCCTGTACGCCGGAGCCGCGCTGCCAGCAGGCGAGGACGAAGGCGGCGCCGCCGACGAGCACGATGTACCCGGCGTACGACATGTAGCGCCCGAAGCCGTAGAGCCAGCCGATGACCCCACCGCCCGCGCCCTGGTCCCCGACCGAGGCGACGGTCTTGGAGGGCGCCCCGACGGAGAAGGTGTAGGCGCCGGCGACGGGGTGGCTGTCCGCCGAGACGACCTGCCAGGCGACGGTGTACGTGCCCTTGTCCAGCCCGCCTTTGAGCTGTACGCCATAGGTCGTCCCGGACAGGCTGTTCGGCTTGGCGAGATCGACGCGCTTGCCCTTGGGGTCGAGCACCCGGATCGAGTCGCTGTTCGTCGACACGTTCTCGGAGAACGTGAGTGAGACCTGGTCGGGCGCCTTCGGGACCACCACCCCCTGGGCAGGGTCGCTGCCGGTCAGCGCGGCGTGCGCGGAGGCCGGCCCGGCGCCGGCCAGCAGCGCGCCGGTGACGGCGAGGAACAGCAGCACCAGCGTGCGCAGGCGGGGGGTGATGGTCCGCGTCAAGGTCGGTCCCTCCCTCAGTGTCCGGTCGACGGGTTGTACGTGGCGGACTTCACCGGCATCTCGACGGTGAGCGGACCGGATTGGGCGAACGTGAGCTTCAGGGTGATCGTGTCGCCCTGTTTCGGGCGGCGCTTCAGCTTCTCGAACATCAGATGGTTGCCACCGCTTTTGAACACGAGTTGACCGTGTGCGGGCACCTCGAAGGAGTTGACGTCCTCCATCGCCCCGCCGTTGGTCTCGTGCATGGTGACCTCACCGGCGGAGTCGCTGGTCACGGACGTCAGCTCGTCCTTGGTGGCGCTCCTGTTGGTGATCGTCAGGAATCCGGCGGCCATGTCG
Source organism: Streptomyces sp. NPDC005866 (assembly GCF_040629895.1). Classification (NCBI taxonomy): domain Bacteria; kingdom Bacillati; phylum Actinomycetota; class Actinomycetes; order Kitasatosporales; family Streptomycetaceae; genus Streptomyces; species Streptomyces sp. NPDC005866. The sequence goes on along the minus strand of NZ_JBEXWP010000003.1, from coordinate 224,298 downwards.
GCGGAGACCGGCTGGGGCATGTAGGAGGCGCCGACGGACAGTTCGGCTCCCGAGGAGGCCGAGCCGCCGCAGCCCGCCAGGACCAGCGCGCCCGCGAGGGCTATGCCGGTCGTGGCCACGCCGGTCAGGGCGAGCCGCCGCCCGGTCAGGGCCGGAAGGGTCAGGGCCGGACGCCTCACGGATTCTCTCCCTTGACCAGCTTGGGGAGGTCCTTGGTGTAGTCGTCGACGGTGGTGTCCTCGCCGTAGAGGACGTAACCGCCGTCGGTCTTCGGTGAGAACGCGATGACCTGGGTGCCGTGCACCGAGACGGTCTTGCCGGTCTTCTTGTCCTTGTGGGTCGGCTCGATGGAGATGCCGAGGGTGCGGGCGCCGGCCTGGATGGTGGAGAAGTCGCCGGTCAGGCCGATGAACTCGGGGTCGATGCCCTTGAGCCACTTGCCGAGCTCGGCCGGGGTGTCGCGGGCGGGGTCGGTGGTGACGAACACGACCCGCAGCCTGGCCTGGTCGGCCTTGGGCAGCGCCTTCTTGGCGACCGCGAGGTTGTTCATGGTCAGCGGGCAGACGTCGGGGCAGTGTGTGTAGCCGAAGTAGATGAGCGTCGGCCTGCCCTTGGTCTCGGCGCGCAGGTCGTACTTCTCGCCGTGGGTGTCGGTGAGTACCAGATCCGGCTTCGTGAACGGCTGGTCGAGGATGGCCGCGGCCTTGTTCGAGGTGTCCCCGGCGATCACGGTGACGGGTGACTTGCCGTCGTCGCCGCTGCCGCAGGCGGAGAGGGTCAGGGTGGCGGCGGCGAGCAGCGCGGCCGCGGCGAAGGTCTTCTTGCGCATAGGAAAATGTCCCAGATGTGAGAGATCCGGCGCGCACCGGGGGCGTACGAGTGCTGTCGGAACCACGACAGCCTCGCACGGCCCCCTGTGCGCTACGGACGTGGAGCTCAGGCCTCGGAGCCGGTGGACCGGCGGCGGCCCGCGAGGACGCCGTAGGCGACCCCGGCCGCGCCGACGACGATGCCGACGACGCCGAGGACGCGGGCGGTGGTGTCACTGCCGCCGGAGGAGCCGGAGTTGTCGGAGGCGGTGGTCTCGGTCTTGGCCGCGGTCTCCTCGGCGGCGGTGGTCCCGTGCCCGTCGTGGGTGGTGGCGGACAGCGCGAGGGCCGGGGCGGGGTAATCGGGCTCCGCCTGGCCCTTCTGCTGGATCTCGATCCAGCGGACGACCTCCTTGTTGGAGTACGTCTGGATCGCCTTGAATACCAGTTCGTCGGTGTCCTCGGGCAGGGCGCCCACGGAGAGCGGGAACTTCTGGAAGTAGCCGGGCTCGATCCCCTTGTCCTCGGCGGTCCAGGTGACCTTGGTGACCGCCTCGTCGATCTTCTCGCCGTGCATCTCCACCGGCTTGGCCAGCTTGGACTTGCTGACCTCGACCTTCCAGCCGGCCATCGGCTGCGGCATCACGGAGGCCAGCGGGTGGTCGGTGGGGAAGTTGACCTCGAGCTTGGTGGTCGAGGCGTTGTCGCGCTCGTTGGGGACCTTGAAGTCGATGACCGCGTAACCGCCCTTGGCGGCGGTGCCCTCGGGCTGCACGCTGACGTGTGCGAACGCGGGCGAGGAGACGGCCAGGACAGCCGTGCCCGTGACGGCGGCGACGGCGGCGATACGAGAAACCTTCATGGCAGGGAGCACTCCACTCTGAGTGAGTTCTGTCGTTGAGGGGGCGCGCGGGCAGCGGCAAGCGCACGTGCGCGCGCCGCACGACGGCGGCCGGCCCCTCCGGATCCGGACAGATCCCGGGAAGTGCTCTGGTCGCGTCGCGTCAGGCGGCGAGAACGAGTACGGCGGTGGCCATGGGCGGCCCGCGCCGGATCACTGAGTGCTGGAGTGCGACGGTGTGCGGCGCGGGCGGTGCGTCCCAGGTACTGCGACGGCCGCGCTCGGGCGCCTCGGGTACGGTCACGAGCCCGGCGCACAGGGCGCACGCCAGCGCGAGCGCCCCGCGCACGGAACGGATGAGCGCCCCCTCGGCGACCCCGTGCGCCGACAGCTCGATGAGACGCAGCAACGCCAGGTCGCCCCGGCGCAGCAGCCATCCGGCCACGACGGCCGCGAGGACGTGTCCGAGCAGCATCGGCACGGAGGGCAGCAGCGAGCCGGAGGCCCCGGTGACGTCCGCCGCGTGGGCCGCCCCGCTGGTTCCGGCGGCCGAACCGGAGGTGCTGAGATGCGCGTCGGAGAGGATCTGGTACGCGTGGGCGGGGCTGATCTGCGCCGCCCCGGCCCCGCACACCAGCCGCGCGGCCCGCTCGACCAGCGAGGCGTCACTCGACACGGAAGTCATCGACGACATCGACGACATCGACGACATCGACGACATCGACGACATCGACATCGCCCCGGTGGACATCGAGCCGGCCGACATCGCCGCGCCCCCGTGCTGACCGAGCCCGAACAGCGTGTGCAGCACGGTCTGCACGACCGCGAGCAGTGCCACGATCCCCGGCAGGGTGCGGGCCCGCCCGGTGAGCGGGGCGACGAGTGCCAGGGTGCCCAGGAAGCCCGCGCCAAGCGTCCACAGCGGAACGGTCGCGCAGGCGGCCAGAGTGTGCCCCGCCGCGGCCAGTACGACGCAGAGCGCGGCGAACACCGCGGCCCGCAGGAGCCGCAGTCCGCTTCCGGTGCGCGCCGTGCGCGGGTGGGGGGCGTTCATGGCGCGCTCATCATCGCACTGGGCCCTCACCCGCCATACGGCAGGTCCACAAGATTGGGTTACAGGTGAAAGGAGGGAAAGAACCGAAAGATCGTCCCTGCTGTAAACCTGCCGCTCATACACCGAAACCTCCCGGGGCACATCCCCCGGATGGGCGTTCTCACATGAACGGAGTGCTTATACCCCCGCACGACTGGCAATAGGTATCGGTATGTCGAGCCGCGGCCAGGAGGCTGGAGCATGAGCATCTGGTGGTCACTCCATCTGAGGCGCGAGGCCGCGAGCGTCCCGCTCGCCCGGCGGCTGCTGATCGGCACGATGGAGACGGCGGGCGTCGACCCCGACATCTCCTACGACCTCTCCGTCGCCCTCAGTGAGGCCTGCGCGAACGCCGTGGAGCACGGCGGGGCGGGCCGCACCACGGAGGCGTACCGGGTCACCGCATACCTGGACGGTGAGAAGTGCCGTATCGAAGTGGCCGATTCCGGCCCGGGGTTCGGCCCGGGGTTCGCCCGCACCCAGGAGATCAGACCAGCCCGCCCCGACGCCGAGAACGGCAGAGGGCTCTGTCTGATCAGAGAACTCGCCGATCACGTCCACATCGGCAACAAGCCGGGGCGTGGCGGCACGGTGGTCAGCTTCGACAAGATCCTCAAGTGGACCAAAGATCCTTCCCTGCTTTCGGCATGACTCTCCCCCCTGCGTAACCTGCGCGCTAGGGTGCGCGCATGATTCTCGGAAAGATCAAAGAAAACGCAATCCTGCCCGGTGTGATATTGCGTCCCATTGCCGTGGGCGACGCGAAACCGCTGTCCGCCGCGTACGTCGGCAACCGAAAGCATCTGGAACCGTGGGAACCGGTCAGACCCGAGTCCTTCTTCACCGTCGAGGGCCAGGCCGAACGCATCGATGGCCTGCTGCGACAGGCCGCTGACGGGATCATGGTCCCCTGGGTCATGGAGTCGGCGGAGGACCGCCGGATCGTCGGCGCGATCACCCTTTCCGGAATTTCCCTGGGCCCTTTCTGCAGTTCGTACGTCGGCTATTGGGTGGCTGGTGACCAGCAGGGCCGCGGTCTGGCCAGCGCCGCTCTGGAGCGGGTCTGCGAGATCGCCCGGGATGTCCTGGGACTCCACCGGATCGAGGCGTCCACCCTGATCGACAACACGACGTCGCAACGCGTGCTGAAGAAATGCGGATTCGAGACGATCGGCGATGCGCCGCAGTATCTGCACATCAATGGAGAATGGCGGGACAGCCGGCTGTTCCAGCGGGTCCTGCACGACCGCGACCCAGCCCTGTGACAGCGTCTCACTACCTCTGTGACAGCGCCGCCCCACCCCTGTGACCAGCTTTCTTCCGCTGACTTCAGCTTCCTGGGCGTTCATGGCTCGCTGCCGGCCCATGCCCGTGACAAACGGCGTTCCTGTAAACCGCGGGCCCCTTGGCCTGCGCCACGTCCGGGCGGGCGCGGCGTCCTGGAGGCGGGTGGTACGGCGACCCGGGCGGGCACGGACGCCCTGACGGCCCTGGACGCCGACCTGCACGAGCGCGGCTGGAGCCCGCGGGGCAGCGCGGGGCCTGCTGGCCGGCCCCTGTTCCTGGACGCCCTTGCGACTAGGTGAGTCAGCCGTCGAGCACCTTGGCGAGCACCTCCAGGGCCTCCGGATAGACCCGCTCCCGGGGCGTCCCGTATCCGACGACGAGGCCCTGCGGCCGCCCCGCACCGCCGCCCGTGTGCCAGTGCTCCCCGAGGGCGCCCACCGCCAGCCCCTCGGCCTCGGCGCGGGCCAGCGTCTCCTTCTCGTCGGCCACGGCGACGAGCGCGTGCAGCCCGGCGGCGATCCCCCGCACGTCCCGCCCGGAGCCCAGCCGCCCCAGCAACTGGTCCCGGCGCCGCCGGTACCGCAACCGGCACGCGCGCACGTGCCGGTCGTATGCGTGGCTCTCGATCAGCTCGGCGAGCGCCAACTGCCCGATGGACTCGGTGTGGTGATCGCTGTGCAGCTTGGCGTCGGCGACGGCGTCGACGAGATGCGGCGGCAGCACCATCCACCCGAGCCGCAGCGCGGGCCCCAGCGTCTTGGAGGCGGTCCCCAGATAGACCACCTGCCCCGGCGCCATCCCCTGCAGCGCGCCCACGGGCTGCCGGTCGTACCGGAACTCCCCGTCGTAGTCGTCCTCGATGATCACCCCGCCACGCGCGCGTGCCCAGTCCACCACGGCCCGCCGCCGCTCCGGATGCAGGGTGACCCCGGTCGGATACTGGTGGGCAGGGGTGAGGACGACGGCCCCCGCATCCCCCAACTCCGTCGCGCGTGCCCCTCGTTCGTCCACCCGCACCGGCACCACGATCCCCCCGTTCTTCCGGACCACCTCCCGGTGGAACGGCATCCCGGGATCCTCCATGGCCACGGCGGCGGCCCTGCCCAGCACCCGCGTGAGCAGCGCGAGCCCCTGCACATACCCCGAGGTGACCACGATCCGCTCCGGCGGCGCCACCACCCCACGAGCCTGCCCCAGATACCCCGACAGCGCGGTCCGCAACTCGATCCGCCCGCGCGGATCGCCGTAGTCGTACGCCAGGGAGGGCGCGGTGGCGATGGCCCGCCGCAGGGCCCGCAACCAGGCGGCGGCCGGAAACGCGCCGGAGTCCGGCCCGCCGGGCCGCAGGTCGAAAAGAGGCGCACGCGCACGTGCGGCGGCCTGCGGAGCGCCGGAGTCGGAGGAGGGCAGCGAGGCGACCCGCGTCCCGGAACCCTGACGAGCGGTCAGATATCCCTCGGCGACCAGTTGGTCGTAGGCGGCCTTTGCGGTCCCCCGGGAGATCCCCAGCTCGGCAGCGAGCCGCCGGGTGGCAGGCAACCGGGCCCCGGGCAGCAGCCGCCCGTCGCGCACGGCGTCCCGAACGACTCGTTCGAGCCCAACCCGCCGCCCGTCGCCGGAGTCGGCCTCCAGATGCAGTTCGAGCCCAGCCCAAAAGTCGTCCACTCATAACCCCCGTCGACTGAGCGCCCCTTCAGGCGCGCGGGACTGTATCCGTGTGCGGCCACCACCGCGTGGGAGCCACCAGCCACCGACCACCCGCGGAACGCGACGATGGCCGGGCACCCACCCAGGTACCCGGCCATTCATCCCATACGTCAGCCCTTGAGCGAAGCCATCCACGCCTCGACCTCGTCCGACCGCCGAGGCAGCCCGGCCGAGAGGTTCCGGTTCCCGTCGGCCGTCACCAGGATGTCGTCCTCGATCCGCACCCCGATCCCCCGGTACCCCTCCGGAACGGTCAGATCGTCTGCCTGGAAGTACAGCCCCGGCTCGACGGTCAGCACCATCCCCGGCTCAAGGACGCTGTCCACATACGTCTCGGTCCGCGCGGCAGCGCAGTCGTGGACGTCGAGCCCGAGCATGTGCCCCGTCCCGTGCAGCGTCCACCGGCGCTGCAGCCCGAGCTCCAGCACCCGCTCCACCGGCCCCTCCACGAGCCCCCACTCGACGAGCCGCTCGGCCAGCACCCGCTGCGCGGCATCGTGGAAGTCGCGGTACTTGGCGCCCGGCTTCACCGCCGCGATGCCGGCCTCCTGGGCGTCGTACACCGCGTCGTAGATCTTCTTCTGCAGCTCGCTGTACGTGCCGTTGATCGGCAGCGTGCGCGTGACGTCGGCGGTGTAGAGGCTGTGCGTCTCGACGCCGGCGTCCAGGAGGAGCAGGTCGCCCGAGCGCACCGGACCGTCGTTGCGGACCCAGTGGAGTGTGCAGGCGTGCGGGCCGGCCGCGCAGATGGAGCCGTAGCCGATGTCGTTGCCCTCCACACGCGCGCGGAGGAAGAAGGTGCCCTCGATGTAGCGCTCGGACGTGGCCTCGGCCCTGTCGAGGACCTTCACCACGTCCTCGAAGCCGCGGACCGTGGAGTCGACGGCCTTCTGCAGCTCGCCGATCTCCCACTCGTCCTTGACCAGCCGCGCCTCGGAGAGGAAGACGCGCAGTTCCTCGTCGCGCTCGGCGGTGACCTTGTCGGTCAGCGCGGCCTCGATGCCGGTGTCGTACCCGCGGACGACCCGCACCGGGCCGGTGGCCTCGCGGAACTGGTCGGCGAGTTCGCGGACGTCGGCGGCGGGGATGCCGTAGAGCGCCTCGGACTCGGTCAGGGAGTGGCGTCGGCCCACCCACAGCTCGCCCTGCCCGGAGAGCCAGAACTCGCCGTTCTCACGGTCGGAGCGGGGCAGCAGGTAGATGGTGGCCACATGGCCGTCGTCCTTCGGCTCCAGGACGAGTACGCCGTCCTCGGTCTGGTCACCGGTGAGATAGACGTACTCGACCGACGACCGGAACGGGTAGTCCGTGTCGTTCGATCGGGTCTTCAGGTTGCCGGCGGGGATCACCAGGCGGTCGCCGGGGAAGCGGGCGGACAGTTCGGCGCGGCGGCGGGCGGTGTGCTCGGCCTGCTCGACGGGCTTCAGGTCGCGCAGCTCCGTGTCGGCCCAGCCGGACTTCATGTTCTCGGCCAGCTCGTCGGACACGCCCGGGTACAGGCCGTTCTTGCGCTGCTTGATCGGCTCTTCCGGCTCGGTTTCCGGGCCTGCTGCGTCAGCAGCAACATCAGGTACCGCCGGTGTGAGCTCGTCGGCCACGGTCATCCTCCTCGACACTGCACTGGATCCCGTCCATCGTACGGTCGTACCGAACGGCGACCCAGGGCCGGACGACTCTTGACCGGCTGACCTGCCTTTTTGACTGACCGATCAGTCGAAACGGGCCGCCAGCAGCACCACGTCCTCCTCACTGCCGGCCGCGTCCAGCCCGTCCGGCAGCACCGTGCGCAGCACATGGTCGGCGATCGCACCGGGGTCGCGGCGCAGCGCGCGCGGGACGCTCGCGGCGGCCGTGTGCAGCCGCGCGAAGGCGCGGTCCATGGGGTCGCCGGTGCGGTGCAGCAGCCCGTCGGTGTAGAGGAGCACGGTTTCCCCGGCCTCGGCCTGGACCTCCACGCTGGGCGCCTCCCAGCACGCCAGCATCCCCAGCGGCGCCGACACCGACGTCTCCGCGAACTCGGTGCGGCGCTCCCCGATCAGCAGCGGCGGGCTGTGCCCGGCCCCGGCCAGGGTGACCTTGCGCAGCGCGGGCTCGCAGTAGGCGAACAGGGCGGTGGCGGAGCGGGCCGGTTCGGTCAGCCGCAGCAGCAGTTCCAGGTCGGACAGGACCGCGACCGGGTCCTCGCCCTCCATCACGGCGTACGCCCGCAGGGAGGCCCGCAGCCGGCCCATGGCGGCCACCGCGCTGGGCCCGGAGCCGGTGACCGAGCCGACCGCGAGGCCGAGGGCGGCGTCCGGCAGCGGGAGTGCGTCGTACCAGTCGCCGCCGCCGCGCGGGCCGGTGCGGTGCCGGGCGGCGAGCTGCACGCCGGCCACCCGGGGCAGCCGGGTGGGGAGCAGTTCCTCGGCGATGGTCGCCATGCACGCGCGCGTGCGCTCGACTTCCAGCAGTCGGGCCAGGTGCTCGGCTGCGAGTCGGACGTACAGGCCGATGAGGTGGCGCTGGCGCTCGTTCGGCTCGGCCGGTTCGTCGTACAGCCAGACGACCGCGCCCAGGCGGACGGCCGCGTCGGTGGTCAGGGAGAGCGCGTAGCTGGCGGCATAGCCGAGGCGGGCGGCGACCTCGCGGTGCCGGGGGTCGAGGCCGTTCTCGGCGAACAGGTCGGGGTGGACGATCTCGGCGGCGGTACCGGAGTCGTACGGCAGCGCGCCGCGCGGGACGGTCTCCACATGGCCGAGGTCCGCGCGGCCGAGGCCGAGACCGAGCGTGGTGTGCGGGCCGAGGCCGTCGGCGGGCTCCAGCGCTACGAGACCGCGCCGGGCGCCCACGAGGGCGGCACCGGAGCGCAGCAGTTCCTGGAGGGCGGGCTCCAGTCCGTCGGTGCGGGCGAGCCGTTCGGTCAGTTCATGGAGGGTGGTGAGGTCGGAGACCCAGCCGGCCAGCCGGTCCTGGAGGAGGGTGCCGGGCGCCGGGACGGCGGGGGCTTTCGGGACGGGAGGTGCGCCCGGGGCGGGGGGAACGGGCGCGACAGTGTGTGCGGGCGTGGGAACCGTTGAATCGATTCCAGCCACTTTCGGAGGGTGCGGGGCGTTCATCGCGTCCGGCTTTCAGACCTGTGCGTATTGCTCAAAAGCATCGCATACCCCCATGTCTTTCTGCGCCGCTAGCAGTGTCTCCACATGTACACGCACTCGTGAGGAGATGTCCAGCATTGTCCTGCTGGGATTCCTGGTGTCCGGGGTCTCTCGGTTACTTCTCCCGGACGGCTTGCGCAAAGGCAAAGTTGGCTTAAAACTGACTCGGGTATTGGTTCATTGCGGTCGACTGGCCTTGCTCCACGGAGCGTCACAGCGGTCGTGATGGGTACGTACTCGGAGAAGGCCAGGGGTGGTTGGGGACCACCCGGAACCTGGCGACGGACCCGGGCGTCTTAACCACCGACGACCGTGCCCCATCCTCCCGTCGCGGCGGCGGAGAGAAACACTCGGAACGGCAAAACGCCAGACTTCGCCACCCCCGCCTCGTGGCCGTGCTTTTGATAGACGCAGTATTGGATGCGGGCGCGGCCCCCGCTCGACCCTTTGGGGTTCCCCTTGCCCAGCGCAGGGGTGTGATGCGCCAACAGGTACGCACAGTGAAGTGATCGACACATGATGTGATCCACGGTGTTGCCAGCGGTGCAACGGAAAGGAACGAGCGCTCATGCGCGAGATCCTCGGAAGGCGACGCAGGCTCCTGTCCAAGCGGAACGACAAGGGGCCTGATTTTCTCGGCGCGGCCCTGACCTTCGCGACGGAATGGCAGTGGCCCGTACTCCCGGGTGTGGCCCCGGACCCGCAGGGCCGGGCCCGCTGTGCCTGCCCCGACCCGGAGTGCACGGTGCCCGGTGCACACCCCTTCGACCCCGGTCTGCTCGCCGCCACCACCGACGAGCGCATGGTGCGCTGGTGGTGGGGCAACCGGCCGGCCGCGCCGATCGTCCTCGCCACCGGAGCCTCCGGCGGAAAGGCGCCGTGCGCGGTCAGTCTGCCCGCACTCGCCGCCTCTCATGCCCTCACTCTTCTCGACCGCCGCGGTATGCGCCTCGGCCCGGTGGTCGCTGCGCCCACCCGCTGGGCGTTGCTCGTCAAGCCGTACTCCATGGAGCAGTTGGGCGAGCTGCTGTACGCCAAGGACTTCGTCCCCGGCTCGCTCCGCTTCCACGGGGAGGGCGGCTATCTCGCCCTGCCCCCCTCCGAGACCGGCCAGGGCGCCATCCGCTGGGAGCGTGCCCCGCTGCCCGGCTCGGCCAAGCCCTGGGTGCCCGACGTGGAGGCCGTGGTGGACGCAGTGGTCGACGCCCTCACTCGTACGGGTGTGAGCGCACCAGAGTTGTAAGGGTGTCGGGCGCGAGAACACGGCTTCTCGTGCCTCGCTGGTTATCTTCCGCACATGAACGTACGTCTGCTCGCCCTCGCGGGCGTCATGGTGTGCGCGGTCGCGCTACCGCTGACCGTGGCGTCCGCGGGACAGGTGGGCGACGCCGCCGTACACCCCGCCGGACACGACGACGAGAAGCTGCCGGCGCCCGCCCGCTCCCCCCTGGTGCTCGGCCTGGGCCTGGCCACCGCCGCCCGCTGCGGTCCCGAACTCACCTCCCCGGGCGGAGTGGAGGCGCAGACCTGTGTGATGGCCCAGGGCGCGGACACCTGGGCGCGCACCTACTACCGCAACGCCACCGGGGCGGACCTGGAGTCCGTGCTGAGCCTCATGGGTCCGCACGGCCGCACCGTGCAGACGCACTGCGCCGCGGACGCCGCCGACGAGCCCGCCACCTGTGAGACGCCCCGGGAGCACACGCGGGGCGCGCTGGACGCCTACACGGCCGTCACGGAGTTCGCGGCGCGCGACGGCGACGGACCGCTGCTGCTGCGCAGTGCGAGCAATTCCTGAACCGATGCCGGGGCTGACTCCGGAAGCGATTCCGGGAGCGGCTCCGGAAGCGATTCCGGAAGCGATTCCGGGGGTGGCTCCGGGAGCGGCTCGGCTGACGGCTCCGGGGGCTCGTCCGGGAGCAACTCCGGTGGTTCAACCGGGAGTTGACGCACCGCTACGGTCCGTACACCGAGCCCGGGCATGAAAAGACCCGGTTGCTGGCGACGGGGGATGCACCAGCAACCGGGCTACTGAGACGGTAACAAGAGATCGGCGGTTCGCAAATTCGATCTCGGCTATTCGGACACGTATTTGCGTGCCACACAGGGAAGTTGTGACAGGAGTCACCCGAGGCAACGAGTCCTGAGCGGCTGACCGGTCGGTCAGCCGCTCACCTGTGCCCGCGCTGACCGTCAGCTGAGCGTGACCTGTCGGTTGGTCAGCCCGCCACGGGCCCTGCGCTCGTCCGCCGTGAGCGGTGCCTCCGAGGCCAGAGCGGTCGCGAGCCGCTCGGCGAACTCGGCGGCCGGCTTCTCCACGTCCTCGGCGCCGACTCCGCTCGGCAGGTCCCAGACCGGCACGATGAGACCGTGGGCGCGGAAGGAACCGACCAGCCGGGTCCCCTCCCCGAGGCTGGATCCGCCCGCCGCGTGCAGCCGCGCGAGAGCGTCCAGAAGCTGCTCCTCGGGATACGGCATGACCCACCGCAGATGGTTCTTCTCGGGCGTCTCGCACCAGTAGGCGCAGTCGACGCCGGTCAGCTTCACCGTGGGGATGGCCGCCGCGTTGGCCCGCTCCAGGGAGGCCGTCACCTCCGCGGTGGCGTTCTCCATGTCCTGCACCCAGAACTCGAAGCCGTCGTGCACGACCGGCACGAACGGGCCCTCGGGGTCGAGCAGATCCTGCAGCCGGGGGCTGTCGGCGGGGGCGCGGCGGCTCTGCACCGGGGTGCCCGGCTCGGCGGTGAGGGCGCGCTGGAGGGTGTCGGCGAGGTCGCGGCTGATGTCACCGGACGCCGTGTCGTTCTGCAGGCCGAGGAGGACCGAGCCGTCGTCGCGCCGCAGCGCCGGCCACGCCATCGGCAGCACCGTCGCGAGCGTGACCGACGGGACGCCCTCGGGCAGACCGTCCTTCAGGGCCAGCTCGACGGTGGCGGCGGGGACCAGCTCGCGCAGTGCCACCCAGTCGCCCTCGCCCGCCAGCCCCTCGAACGGGCGGTGCACCAGCTCGGTCGCCGCGTGCGCGGCCGCCCGGCCGTGGCACGCCTTGTAGCGCCGGCCGCTGCCGCAGGGGCAGGGCTCCCGGGCACCGACAACCGGCAAGTCTCCATCAGCGCCTCCGGCGTGGGCCGCATCGCTGAGCTGCGGCCGCGTGGCCTTTGTCTGGGGTCGCTTCTTGGCCATCTGGGTGTCTCCCGGTTACGGCTCGTCTCGTACTGGCGGGAGCCTAGCCGTTCACGCCGTGAGCCACGGGTACCTGTGGACAGAGCCACGAAAGTGGACAGAGCCACCAGAGTGGACAGAGCCACGAGAGCCGGCTCCGCCGGGCTGGGTAGTCCGGGCTGGGGCAGGCCGGACCGGGTCAGGTCGGTACGGGCTGGTCCAGGCCGGACCGGGTCAGTCCAGTCCGGTGCGGCTCAGTCCAGTCTGGTACGGGTCAGTCCGGTGAGGTAGGGGTCGGTCAGTCCAGGTCGTCGAACGCGTCGGCGAAGTCCAGGCCGGCCATCTCCGGGGCCGCGGGCGCCGACGCCGTGACGCGCGTAGCGAAGGCGTCGCGGCGGGCCGTGGTATCCCGATCACTCACCACGTCCTTGTGGACCACGACCCAGACCGTCACCTCGCCCCGGGCGTCGTCCCGGACCCCCCAGTCGTCCGCCAGGGCCGTGATGATGTTCAGCCCGCGGCCGCCGTGTGCCGTTACCGACGGGGTCATGGGAGCCGGGCGGGTCGGTCCGCCGCCGTCCGTCACCTCGACGATCAGCCGGCCGCGCGTGTCCACCCGCCAGGCGGCCCGGACGTCGCCGTCCCCGGCCAGCGCGTCGTCCCCCAGAGGACGCCCGTGTTTGCACGCATTGCTCAAAAGTTCGGAAAGGATAAGTACGGCATCGTCGATGACCGATTCCGATACACCACCGGTGCGCAACTGATCGCGCATATGGTGTCTTGCCTTCCCCACGCCCGCAGGGCCATGGGGTACGGCCATGCTCGACGACGTGGGCACCTCCTGTGCCACCACCAACGCCACCCCCGAGACCTCCTTTGCCCCACGCCACGGTGTGGATGCCCCATTGGCCTGAACCGGAAACCGGCCAATGAATGCCCGGTGACGCATTCGCAACGAACGAATACGCATCGAACGCGCCGGAGCACACCCCGTGACGGACTCGTCGCCATATCCCCCAGCATGGCTTCGTGTGGCTGGATTTCGATGGTGTGGCCGATAGGTGAGGATGGTGTGAGTGAGCTGTCGGGTCAAGAGCTGCGCGGCTTCCTTACGCGACTCTTTATCTGAGCCCGGGTTCAGGACCGGCCCGGTTCACCGTCCCAGCCGGTGCAGCACCGCCCCCGGCCGGTTGGTGATGATCGCGTCGATACCGAGGTCCAGGCACAGATCCACGTCCTCCGGCTCGTTCACCGTCCACACGTGCACCTGGTGGCCATTCCGCTTCAGCCGCTCGATGTAGGCGGGGTGGTTGCGCACGATCCGGATCGAGGGGCCCGCGATCCGCACCCCGGCCGGAAGCCGGCCGTCGCGCAGCCGGGGCGAGAGGAACTGCAGCAGATAGACCGTCGGCAGCGTCGGCGAGCCCGCCCGCACCCGGTGCAGCGACCGCGCGGAGAAGCTCATGACGCGCACCTGTGACTCGGCCGTCGTGGCCGGAGCGTCCAGGCCGAACCGCTTCAGCAGGAGCATCAGCCGCTCCTCGACCTGCCCCGCCCATCGCGTGGGGTGCTTGGTCTCGATCGCCAGCTCCACCCGCCGCCCGGCGTCCGCGATCAGCTCCAGCAACCGCTCCAGCGTCAGTACGGAGGTGTCCTCGCGGTCCTCCGGCCGGAACTCCCAGTCGGGCTCCTCGTCCCGCCCCCGCCAGCCAGGCCCCTTCTTCCACGAACCGAAGTCCAGGGCTGCCAGGTCCGCGAGCTCCAGGGCGGACACCGCACCGCGCCCGTTCGACGTACGGTTGACCCGCCGGTCGTGGACGCAGACCAGGTGGCCGTCCGCGGTCAGCCGTACGTCGCACTCCAGGGCGTCTGCGCCGTCCTCGATGGCCTTCTTGTAGGCGGCCAGGGTGTGCTCGGGTGCATCCTCGGAGGCCCCGCGGTGCGCGACGACCTGGATGCGATGCTGTGGTGCGTGGGTCACCGCGACATGGTGCCACCGAGCGGGCGTACGTGGGGGCATCCCTGATGCCAGCAAAGGGAACTTTTGTCGGACAAGCCCTATATAAAGGTTGTCGGTGTACCCACAGCCACCGCTTATGGTGCTCTGACGGCCTGTGGGAAAAGCTGACGGCATACAAATGCACATGCACAGCTGAATCGCGCCGGACGGACAGCAAGCGTGAAAGAGCGTGACCGAGTGCGACCGAGAAGAAAAGCCGTGGACCGAGGAGAGAAGCTGTGAGCACCGAGAACGAGGGCAACCCGGTACCCCCGGCCCCGTCCGCACCTCCCGTGCCGCCGGCGTCTCCCACTGCTTCACCGCAGGCAGCCGCGTCCGACGGCGGGGAAGCGCCGACCACCCCGATCGCCCCGATCCCGCCGGCGCCCCAGGGCGCGCCCGCGGGCGGCCCTTACGCGGCCGCACCGCAGGCCCCCGGCGGTTCCTGGCCGCCGCCGCCCCCCGCGACCCCTTCCTACGCGGACGCCGGCGCGGGTGCCGGTGGGGGTGCCGGCTGGGGTTCGCCGTACGACCAGCAGCACCAGCCGTTCCAGCAGCCGCAGCCCGCGCCTAAGAACGGCAGCGGGCGCGGCGGTCTGATCGCAGCCGTCCTGGTGGCCGCGCTTGTCGCGGGCGGTCTCGGCGGCGGTCTCGGCTACACCCTGGCCAAGAACAACGACAACACCGGCTCCACGACCGTCTCCGCCTCCGCCGACGGCGGCGCCACCCAGGTCAAGCGCGCGGCCGGCACGATCGCGGCGGTCGCCAACAAGGCGCTGCCCAGCACGGTCACCATCCAGGCCGAGTCGACCAGCGGCACGGGCGGCACCGGCACCGGGTTCGTCTTCGACACCCAGGGCCACATCGTCACCAACAACCACGTGGTCGCGGACGCCCTCAACGGCGGCAAGCTGACCGCGACCTTCCCGGACGGCAAGAAGTACGACGCCGAAGTCGTCGGCCACGCGCAGGGCTACGACGTCGCGGTCATCAAACTCAAGAACCCGCCGTCGGACCTCAAGCCGCTCGCCCTGGGCGACTCCGACCAGGTGGCCGTCGGCGACGAGACGATCGCGATCGGCGCCCCCTTCGGCCTGTCCAACACGGTCACCACGGGCATCATCAGCGCCAAGAACCGCCCGGTCGCCTCCAGCGACGGCAGCTCCACCAGCAAGGCGTCGTACATGAGCGCCCTGCAGACCGACGCCTCCATCAACCCGGGCAACTCCGGCGGCCCGCTGCTGAACTCCTCCGGCGCGGTGATCGGCATCAACTCGGCGATCCAGTCCGCCTCCAGCGGCGGCATGGGCAGCACCGGGCAGTCAGGCTCGATCGGCCTGGGCTTTGCCATCCCGATCAACCAGGCCAAGTACGTGGCCCAGCAGCTGATCAAGACCGGTAAGCCGGTCTACGCGAAGATCGGCGCGTCGGTGTCCCTGGACGACACCACCAACGGCGCGCAGATCACCGACTCCGGCTCGGGCGGCTCGGCAGCGGTCGAGTCGGGCGGCCCCGCCGACAAGGCCGGCCTCAAGTCCGGTGACGTCATCACCAAGCTCGACGGCTCGGTGATCGACAGCGGCCCCACCCTGATCGGCGAGATCTGGACCCACAAGCCCGGCGACAAGGTCCAGGTCACGTACAAGCGAAGCGGCACGGAACACACGGCCGAAATGACCCTGACCTCCCGCGTGGGCGACAACTGACCCGCACACACGCGTGCCGACCGGTTACTCTGTTCCCGCGCCGATCTCGACCGGCGCGGGGTGGGTTGCCCGAGCGGCCTAAGGGAACGGTCTTGAAAACCGTCGTGGCGAGAGCCACCGTGGGTTCAAATCCCACACCCACCGCTTGACGTTCACGGCCCCTGACCAGGTGAGATGGTCGGGGGCCGTTGGCGTATGCGCTCCCCGTTAGGCACCGTTGTTCCCCCTGGTTTCCCGCTCTATCGGGCACGCAAGGGGCACGACTGGGGCACGGGTTCAGGGCCTCGGATCATGGCCTGAGGGGGCTGTCGCCTACCGGTTGATGGGAATCTCGTAGACGATCTCGCAGTGGGTGGCGGGCACGATGATGTCTGCGGTCTCGACGGGCCGTCCTTGGTCGCTGTAGTAGGTCCGCCGGATGTGTGTGACGAGAGCGGCCTTCTGGATGCCGAGGAGTGAGGCTTCCTCGGCGGTCGCCTGCCTGGGCTCGGGTTGCTCCACAGCGTGGCTGACGGTGATCCCGATGGCGGCCATGCGGTTCACGACGCCCGTTCCGGCGTGCGGGCCTCCCTCGGGGAGGACGACGAGGGTGCCGGCGGTGAGGTCGTAGGGCTCCCAGCTGGTGGAGAGCTGCACGGGCCTGCCGTCGGCCAGGAACTCGTACGAGGTCCGCACGCACAGGTCGCCTTCGGCGATGCCCACCCGCGCGGCGATGTCGGCGGGGGCGGGCACCTTGGCGTCGGTCCGGCTCTCCCAGTCGCCCTGCTTGCCGAGGGCCCTCATGTCCGCGCGAAACGGCGACCCCTGGGGTTGCTCGCGCGCCGAGGACCGGACGACCCGCACCCGTTGCCGGGGCTCGGCGACGTACGTGCCCGATCCGGCTCGGCCTTCCAGCACACCTTGTGAGATCAGCAGTTCCTGCGCGCGGCGGACGACGTTCTCGCCCACGCCGCACTCCTGGCCGATCTGCGCGCGGGAGGGAAGACGGTCCCCCGGCTCCCACACGTGCTCCGCGATCCGCCGCCGGAGTTCGTCGGCGATGCGGAGGTAAGGCGGCTGCTCAGACATGTGGAAAATCTAGTCCACTAGCTCTAATCTAGTTAACTAGCTTCACTGAAAGTGAATCATCGGTGACGGAGGCTGCCCTGTGCCCGCTTCGGGAGTTAGCGCGGCGGCCATCGCCGCCCGGCTGTCCGCCGTCGGGCTCCCCACGCGCGTGGAGGAACGCGCCGGCTTCACGTCGGTCGAAGCGGAGTTACCGGAATCGCTCTCCGCCGAGACGTGGAGGGAGGTCCTGGAGGTGGTGGCCGAGGCCGACCGATTCGGGCTCCACGCCACCAGCCTGAACGGCCGCACCCTCTGGGCGGCCGTACGCAAAGCGGTCCCCACGGCGGGCGATGCCGGGGGACCGAGCCATCAGCGATAGGAGCTGATTCAGCGTGCTCAACCGTATCCGCCGCGCCGTCGCCCGCACTAGGGCGCGGTACGTCCCTCAGGGCAGGCACCGCCGCTGTTTAGCGCCGCCTCGGCCGCCAGCCGCCTGTGTGTCCCGTGCGCTCGTTGACGGGCCGACGACCGCTCCGGGAATGGCCACCGACCGGACGGGCCACCGCGACTTGCTCAGAGGCGAGGACACCCCACTTGTCCGGCCGTACTTGTTGGCTTGGGAGAAGCGCGTACGACAGCACACGGTGGATGCCGTGACCGGTGATGCGCTGGTCGATACGAGGTCGGTCCTCCTGGGGGTCGGCTGATGTCCCCTGAACAGCAGCCACGCGACCTGGATGCCTCGGCCGCTCCCTACCGCTCGACTGCCTGCCGCGTCGGCACGCACCACGAGTGCGCGGAGTCCTCTCCGGCCTCGGCACCGGTCGACGTCCCACTGATCTACGAGGCGTGCGACTGCTCGTGCCACTCGGCGTCTGTCCCCGCGACTCCCGGCGCGTTGAAGCGGTGAGCGTCCGGGACTCCGGCGGCCGGCCGATAGCCAACATCGATGATAGAGAGGCAGGCGCAGGGATGACGGCACACAGGGGCCTGAGGCTTCTGCCGTGGGCGGGGCCGGGGGGTAAGCCCTGCTACCTGAACACCGATGACCCGGAAGGCTTCATGTCCCGCCTCGCGGACCATATCGAGTCGATTCAGATCGGCATGGCGTCCGAACTTCTGGAGCAGGCGACTTCGACACTCGATGACGGGACCGCGAACGGGGAGGAGTTGCGCCTTCTCGCCGCGCAGTTGGCCGGCGCATTGCGGGACGTGCTCCGTGTGGCTACCAGCCGCGGACGCTGTCACGCGGAGGGGCTGGACACGGAAGCAGACTCCGTCCTGTAACGCTCCAGCGTAGGCACCCTATCGCTGGCCAGGCGGACAGAACCGAGAGCTGAGCGCGACGACTCGCAAGGGGGCCGGGTCGTCGCGCTCAGCACACCTTTTGATCCGTAGCTCTGTAGAGATCGGGCGTTGGAGGTCATACAGGCTGCGCGCAGGGTCATGTTGGCCGGTGTCGGTTGCTGGGGTTGCTGTACTTCGTTGCTGTACCGCACGATCGTGCCCGGGGGTGAGGGCTTGGTGCGGGACCGACTTGAACAACTGCTGGGCGGTGACGACGAAGCGTCGGTGGCTGCCCTGGCTGCTCTCTATGCCGGCGCTTCTCATGTTGTGTGGGACGGCACAACGTCCGCCGAATCGCTCGCCAGGATCTACGGCCGCCGACTCAGGCTCACCCTTCGGAAGGGCATTGAGACAACGGGGCTGGAGCAGGCCGTGCAACGCCTCAGCCGCTATGGCGGACCGGTCCGGCTGGGCCAGATCAGAGCTGCCGATGGATCCTGGACGTTCATGCTGTTCCTCGATCAGGACGGCAGCGCGCTGGTGGCATGCACCGGCGTACGGCGAACCCAAACCGAGCCTTGACATCCGGATGGGCCGACGTCTACCGCAGCTCGAATCTCCACCACGCTTTCCAACTGTGTTGGTGGGGTCATGGAGTGTGTGCAGGGGCGTTCACCTGCGCACATGGGCGGTTGATCGCCAGGGCGAGTCGGCCTGGTGGTCTCAGCTGAACGGGCCGTGAACGTGGCTGAATGAGACGGCAACGAGACGGCCACGGTCACGCCTGATGGGCCGAGGCTCCCCCTATGAGAGGGGATCGTCACAGTACTTGGCGAGCAGAGCGATGGTGCCTGAGCTTGCTGGATGCGCGACGGCCTCCAACTGTCTTTTGAAGGTGGCTATGTCATCAGCCGAAGCCAGTTCTGCCGCGTCGGCTACGTTCTCCGCCTCCGTTTGGGCTCTGAAACCGCCGTCACGGTCCAATTCCTTGGCCGCCTGGCACACGGTCTGCCTGTTCGGCTTGCCACTGTTGCCAGTCTCAATCCCGCACACTGATTCGGAGACGCTCTTCAGGCCCTGAGCCTGCTTCACGATTCGTCCTGCTGCGGTCAGGGTTTCGTTACTCAAGGACACCGCAGTCACCAGGAGCGCACCAGACGCAGACAGCGCTTCGTCGGCTTGCGCAGATGCCTGACAGGCGGGAACGGTGGCAGACGCGGACGCCACGTCGCTAGCCGGCGCCGCAGTGGTACCGGCAGACGATGTATGGCTGGACGCCGCGGGCGTGGGTGAGCAACCCACGGCGCAGATGCCGGCCAACAGCACGACCATGACGCAGCGACGCACGGCTCACTCCTGGAGCAGATGGGGAAGACGGCTGAGCATACGGCGACACGTCCGTGCCAGACCTACCCGACAGGGAAACTACTAGCGCCCTGAGCTTGGGAAGCTGAGGTGATTTCGGCTCGCCGTGCGAGCTGACCTGCGACGGAACCATTATCGTGTGGTATTGCGTCGCAGACAAGCCCGAAATCGCTCCCTGCCGAGTTGTTCGGGGCGTTATGCCAAGGCGGAGCGCTGGAAATACTGCCCGGTGCCATGGATTTCCTCGCCTCGAAATCTTCCGATGACGCCAGTCCTGTGAAATATTCGCTCTTGACGAGGAGACATGATTGGCAACTCGACGTCCCACGCTTCCTCAATCGCCTCGTAAATTTCATAAGCAAGTATCCTCACCGCTCGCAAATCTTCTGACCAATTGCGACTGAAGGAATCCAGTCCCATGCGTTCGTCAACGAAGTAGACCGCATTTTCTACCGCGTCCAGCTGAACCTCCTGAGTTCCCAGGAAGGTACTAGCGTGCGAATAATCGACGGACCAGAAGTCTTCCCGAGGTCTGATCCATTGCACCAAGCCATCCCAGTCAACCCAATCATTTCCAACACGCCACACGCGCAGCGGTCGGATATTGGCACCGAATGCACATAGCGTCTCAGCCGCATGAGCACACCACTCGCCGTAAGCATCGTTGCGAGCGAGAAGCTTGTTTACTTGCAAGTTGGCCCAGGCCACGCGCTGATCACGGGCCGCTATAGGACTTGCTGCATCTCTCGCTGCCCGTGCCGGCTTGCCAATTAGGAGGCCTGCTATAGAATCTTGCGTACTGCGCGTTCGAGTGGGCCCCGCAGTTATGAGACACGTTTCGTTCAGCATATACGGCTGGGACAGTGTTTCCGGGTCGAGAAGAGCTATTCGGCCGACGTGGACCCCGTTT
Organism: Streptomyces sp. NPDC005866; assembly: GCF_040629895.1. NCBI lineage: Bacteria > Bacillati > Actinomycetota > Actinomycetes > Kitasatosporales > Streptomycetaceae > Streptomyces > Streptomyces sp. NPDC005866. The sequence goes on along the minus strand of NZ_JBEXWP010000003.1, from coordinate 203,951 downwards.
TCGTCATCCACAAACTCCAGCTCGTTAGCCAGCTTTGTGGCAAGCCTCTGAGCATCTTCCAACGGGCCCGGCTCGCGATCCTCGACTTGCCCATCCTCATCATCGTGGTCGTCTTCTGATAGCTCCAGCGGCACTCCGAAAACCCTCATGAGAAAATCCTCGCCAGCGAGGGTCATCCAGTCATCTTTCTCCATGATTTTTCGCGAATCAGCTCCATCGGACACCCACATGTCCACTTCAGGTGCGGGAACCAGGTAGCGGACAAGATCGCTTAGCGGCAGATGACCGCTGAATATCGTCTTTGCCATCCTTAGCTCTTCAACCTGTAGCGCAGGCGTGCCGTCGATTTGGTGGACCAATCCCTCCTCAAGTTGTACGCTAACGACCGTGCCCGGCTCGTCCAATTGCTCGTTATAAATCGCTCGACGTATGATTGGTCGGCCTTCGATACCCTCCCCGAATTCAAGTACCCAAGTGTCTGCCGGGCCACCCGCGATGGCACGGGATGTCACGCGAACTCTTCTCCCCATCATAAAGACCGAGAAGAATCCGATACCAAACTTTCCAGTGGGTTCAAAGCGACTTGCCAGCAAGCCGGGATTTTCCCTGACCACTTCTTGGCTAAGCCATGACGATGCACCGAAATCGAGCAGTTTGTCTCCAAGGACAGCAGGACTCATTCCGATGCCGTTATCGGCACACGATAGCCAGTAAAACGATCCGCTCTCCGTTAGAGTGATGGATACTCGGCCTGGAAACTGGTGGCCACCCTTGTATGACGAAAGAGCCATTCTGGCTTTGGTAGCGTCGCTGGCATTGGTTATCAATTCACGCAACCCGACGGTCCAGTCTTGACCGTAGAGCTCCGCTCCACCGAGGCGTCGCACTAGACCTGCCACGTCGCCAACATGAACTTGAGCAGTGACCGGAGACCAGCCTCGACAAAGAACCATCTGACTCAGCTCTGCCGGCGACTCGACGTTCGCTACTCCACGAGCCGCAAAGACACTTCGGCCGTTCTCGGACAGAATACTGTCTGCATTTCTGAGTTCATTGTCAACTACACGAAGAGCATCGTATCCCAGCCACCATGCCCCAATCTCGTCCTGAGAAAAGCCATCGGGAGCAGTGAAGACGAGTCGCCCATTCTTCAGGTATGGCCGCTGAAATCTACTCTGAAATATCCAGTGCTCTCGTGATGCCATTGGGATTTTGCGCACCGCTGCAAGCAAATCAGGCGCTCGTGTCGCATCCAGATGAGCCGAGTCTGCAGTTCTAAGCAAACAAGCAACAAACAGAGTATCCACCTTCCATTCGAAAGGCGCGAATCCGGGCGCTCCCACGGGCGGAGCCAACCGGGTCAAAAGTTCGTCGTGATTCCAGTGGTGACTTGCGGCGACTTGACCAATAAGCCGCCCGTAGGCGCTTCTTATCTCTGGATCCACGATAAAATGAACAACACTTGAGTCCAATGCTTTCCATGACCCTAGCGGCAACTGCTCGGCAAATTCTGCGTGCAGAGACCTGAGCAATGCCTTTTCCGCTCGTTGAGCAGCGTCTGCCGGGGGTGATGCCAGCTCAGAGGTATACGGGGATCTACGGTAATCTTTTCTGAGCTCAGCCGCCAATGCGTCGGGCCACTGTCGGTGTTCTCGGATGGATGTTCCAGAGACGTGGTAGGCGGCATTGGACATAGCCAAGTCGTGGACAAGTATGGATGCACCCAAGACAAATGCCTCGGCTGGGTTCAAAGTTATCTCTGGGCCCGCGATTAGATCGGCCAATTCCCACAATGCAGTCATATGGGAACCGTCGTGTTGTGTGAATTCAGGCAAGTCGCGCGATATCTCACTGGAAAGCGTGAATGCACGCTCACGCATATCCTCCAAGGCTCGCAAAAAGCGGGCTTTGATGTCATCGTGGTCGTTGAATGCCTCCGGTCCAAATGAACGTTGGAAGAGGCTACTTTTGCTTGTGCTTGCCTGCGTCATGTGCGGTAGTATGCCGTTTGGGCGGTGGAGCCACTAGCGGAACTGACATAATCGCAGATGGCGGGCTGTGCGGGGCCGGCGAGACGGCATAAATATGTCCGGCTGCACTGGAGGAGGAGAAGAGTGGCTCGGGTAAGAGTTAACAAGGTCGACGAATCAGATCTCGCGAAGGGAACTGTGCCGCGATTTGAGTGGAGTTCCAGTGAGGCTTCAGAATCGGCGGATGGACTCTTTCGCTGGGTCGAGTCGGAGGCATTGAAGGCGCACGACTGGTACCTTGTCGAGAAAAAGGCGAAGTCGCGGGCGTCAAAAACTCTGAGGGTTGTCGCGGTTAGCGCCGTTACCATCGGTGCGGTTTTGCCGGTAGTGTCATTGCTGACCGATGGAATCGTTAGGTCTGAATTTGGCTACGTTGCGCTAGCGATCGGCGGTGGATCAATGCTACTGGATCGCGCCTTCGGATTTTCTGCATCCTGGACACGCTACATGGCCACCGCGAGCTCCCTGTCGAAGAGCATAATGAAATATCAAATGGCGTGGACTCTGTGGCAGGCGAGCAACCTCGACGCACCAAATTCTAGTGCTCGTCAGGTGATCGAAGAAATTATCTTGCCGTTTTCAAGCGAAGTGGCCGAACTGATCGAGTTGGAAACTTCATCTTGGTCTTCTGACTTGTCAGACAACATAGCCGAGTTGCGTTCATCGCTTTCTCAGTGAAGCCTCGGTAGGGGTACGTGATGTTTGTGAGTTTCGCTGCGTTGTGTCAGATGCAACTGCAGACCGTGCGGTCTCTCGCTTCCAGTCCAATCTCCCCGTCGTATTAACACGAGCAGCCCACGCGTGTTGCTGTACCGATCGGGTGAATGGAGGGGGCGGATAGCCCGCTAGTTCAGCCACCACCTTCCCCAGCTCCCATCCCGTACGCCGTCGACCCACATACCGTGGAGCAGGCGTGGTTCCTGGCGTCCAGGTGGAGCGCGCCACTGTACGAACGACCTGGACGCCAGGAACCACGCCTGCTCGGCTCTGCCTGGGTCGACGGCGTACGGGATGGGAGCCCCCAGCATCCGCTCCTACGGACCCGCAGTCGGCGACGGCGCTCCCTCCATCCCGGTGCCGGCCGATCCCCCCGCCGGAGGCCTCGTTCTGACCCTGGCCGCTCCCGTGTGGCACTCGACTCGTGGTCTTTGGCTCGCTGCACTGTGCGCGGCACGGGCGTCGGCTGGGCTGGAGAGGGACGTAGGCAGGAGCGCAGGCCCGGCCGAGGGCCGGGCCGCGCGCGGGGAGCGGAGCGAGCCGCCTTGATCGAGTAGGGAAAGTTCTACCGCGCACGGGTTGATCGTCTGCGTCGGCCGATGCCTACTCACGTGAGTAGGTGCGCCGATACGCTTGTGTAGCTACACCCAACGAACACCCAACGACGGCAGGGGCGTGCTCACCGGATGGGACCGAAGTCGGGGCGGGTCTACCGCACGATTCGCGAGTGGATCGGTACGGGCAAGTACTCGCCGGGTTCCAAGCTTCCGTCTGAGCGGACGTTGTCGGAGGAGTTGGAGATCGGCCGCACGGCGCTGCGCCAGGTGCTGGCCAAGCTCGTAGCCGAGGGCGTCGTCGAGGTGCACGGCCGTAGCTCTTACCGGGTGCCGGACCGGTCGGTGACCACGAAGGCGCCGGCGGATATCGAGCCCTGGCAGATCCATGGTGAGCGGACGCTGTATGACAACCGCTGGGTGAAGCTGAGCCTCGTTGACGTGGAGCCGCCTGGCGTGGATCGCTTTGAGCACCACGTCGTGAAGCTTCACCATGTGGCCATCGCCGCCGTCATCGATGAGCAGGACCGGGTGCTCATGATGTGGCGGTACCGCTTCGTCCCTGACACCTTCGGGTGGGAGTTGCCCGGCGGGATTGTCGACCAGGGGGAGGAGCCTCTTCAGGCCGCCTTGCGTGAGGTGGAGGAGGAGACCGGGTGGCGGCCGAACATCCTGGAGCACGTGGTGACTTACCAGCCCATGGTCGGCATGGTCGACTCGCCGCATGAGATCTTCGTCGGGCGTGGGGCGAAGCTCGTCGGTGAGCCGACGGATCTGGAAGAGGCCGCGCACATCGCTTGGGTGCCCTTGTCCGACGTTCCCGGGCTCATGGCTCGTGGGGAGTTGATGGGGTCGGGGACCCTGGTCGCCCTGCTGCATCTGCTCGCGTCGCGGGGCGCCGGTGCATCGCCTACAGACGCTGCGTGAGCTGTTCGATCCGGCGCCTGTGACGTACTGACCCCGTGCGGCTGGCCACCAGTCGGGCTTGTCGCAGGTGCTTCTGCGCCTCGGCGTACTCGCCGCGGGCCAGGTGGGCTTGGGCCAGGTCGCAGCGCAGCCCTGCCGTTGCCCTGATGAACGTGGGGTCGGTCGTCTTCAGCGCGTCGTAGAGGCTGTCCACTGCGTCGGTGTCGCCTATCAGGGCGAGTGCGTTCCCGCGCCACCTGCTGAGGTGGCCTTCGTTCAGGAAGATGCTCAGCATGTCCGGGTCGCGGGCTTCTTCTCCTGCGGGAAGGTGTCGCATCGCGAGCTCCAGGGCCCGCCGGCAGTCGTCGTGGAGTCCCGCTCGGGCGCAGATTTCCGCTTCGGCTGCGTACAGCCAGGCTCTGAGGCGTGGGGACATGCCCTGTCCACCGAGTCGCTGTGCTTCTCGTACCAGTTGTACCGCCGTTTCGGCGCGTCCGGCGTCGCATAGCACGTATGCCTGCTCGGCGGTGGCGTGCGCCAGGTACATGGGCTCCTCGGCCTCCTGGGCGGCACGCTTTCCCAGCTCGTAGTGGCGCCAGGCTCGTTCGACGGCGCCGACGTCGAGGGCCTGCCAGGCTGCCAGCGTCGCCGCTCCGGCAAGAGCCAGAGCCACCGGGCGGCGGGTGTCCGGGAGTACCGCGAAGGTCAGGGCGTCCTCCAGCCGCGCGAGGTGGGATGTCATCTGGTCGACCAGGCTGGCGGCGCCCATCTGCCGGTCGATGGTCCGGAGTAGTTCGGTCTGCTCCATGAACGTCTTGACCAGGGTCAGACTGACGTTTCGTGCCTCGTCGATCCGGTCTATCAGCTCGTCGTAGCCGTCAGCGGTGACGAGTGCCGGCGGCTGGGAGCTGCTCGTCAGCTCGTCGTCGGTGATGCCGAGCAGTGCGCGGAGGATCTTGGCGTAGTGGCTGGAGATCGTCCGTCGGCCGTTCTCCCACTCCGAGACATACACTCGCAAACTCGCGGTCGAGGCGACGGTGAGCATGTGCTGGCGTGCGTGGCGTTCGATCTCCCGCACGAGCCGCTCCTGCGACCACGCCCGCGCCGTCCTCGCTGCCTTGAGTCCACTCATCGCGTACTGCCGCTCCACGTCGGGGTGTTGAACCGCAACAACAGCATGCATCACGTCGGCCCAGCTCGGCAGGGGTTAACCGGACGCGTGTTAACCCCTGTTGTCTACCGAGACGTTGGTCGACGCGGTTCTCTGGAGGTGTCGCAGTAAGGCGAGTTGAGATGCCGGGCAGATGGCAGCGCTTGACAGCTGGTGCGCACCAGATGCAACCTATTGGTGCGCACCAGTTAGAAGTGCAAACACTCGCTGGCTTTGCTGCGGCACTCCATCAACGTTCAGGAGCGGCGACCCACCGCCAAGCAAGTACGCCGCTCCCGCCCCTGAAGGGACTCCCCCATCATGCGTCAGATCCCCGTCGACACGTCCGCCGCGACCGTGATGGTCGCCAAGCCCGCTCAGCCCAAGGTCCGTGACCGCCGTACCGGTGAGATCGCCACCGATGCGGACGGCATGAAGCTGATGACCGTGGACGTGATGTTCGCGGCCAACGACGACGTCGAGATCCTGTCCATCACCGTCCCGGAGACCGGTATCTCCGGTGACCTGGCCATGGGCACCCCTGTCGCCCTCACGGGCCTGATCGCCCGGCCGTGGGAGAACGACTTCAACGGCCAGAGGCGGCACGGGATCGCCTTCCGCGCCGTCGCGGTCACTTCGCTCGCCGGCACGGGTGCGAAGGCGGCCTGACCATGACCTGGTTCATGGTCGCCGGGTTGGTGGTCGCTGCTGCCGCAGGTCTCCTGCGGTGGCGGCGCCCCGCCTGGTACTGGCTGTCCTTCGGCGTCACCTTCGCCACCGTGCGGGTCCTGGTCCGCTACACCTCGGTCATGGACGCCTGTGGGCTGACCGTCCCGCCCGCCCGCTGGTGCCTCGCCCTGGCTCGGATGACTCGCCGAGAGGTGCCGGAGCCGCGTCCGCCGCGCATCCTGCGGCTGCGTCCGACCCGTACCGGTCTGGTGCTTCGGCTCAAGCTGAAGCCGGGACAGGACGCGTTCGACGTCGCCGCTGCTACCGACCGGCTCCGCCACTCCTTCGGGCTGTACGGAGTCACCTCCCGTGAGATCCGCTCGGGTGTGGTGGAGGTGCGGATGACCGGTTACGACGTACTCAAGCGAGTGCAGATGCCCACCCGGCTCGACACCCGTCCGATGCGCATTCCGGTCGCCCTGCGTGAGGACGGCTCGGTGCACTACCGCGACTACCGGGCTGTCCCCCATGGCCTGACCCTGGGCGCAACGGAGTCCGGCAAGTCCGTCTATCAGCGCAACCTGGTTGCCGGGCTCGCCCCGCAGCATGTCGCCCTGGTCGGCATCGACTGCAAGCAGGGGGTGGAGCTGTTCCCGCTCGCCCGCCGGTTCTCCGCGCTTGCCGACAACCCCGACACCGCGTTAGAGCTGCTGGAGGCGCTGGTGGCGCACATGGAGGAGGTGTACCAGCTCATCCGCGCCCAGCAGAGGATCAGCGTCGCCGTGCCGGATGCGGAGATCGCCGCCGACATCTGGGATCTGCCCGAGGATCTGCGGCCGGTGCCGGTCGTGGTCCTGGTCGACGAGGTCGCCGAACTCGCCCTGTACGCCACCAAAGACGAGGAAAAGCGCCGGGACCGGATCGTCACCGCCCTGGTCCGCCTGGCCCAGCTCGGCCGTGCCGCTGGCATCTACCTGGAGATCTGCGGGCAACGTTTCGGCTCCGAACTCGGCAAGGGCATCACCATGCTCCGCGCCCAGCTCACCGGCCGCACCGCCCACCGCGTCAACGACGAGACATCCGCCAACATGGCCTTCGGCGACATCGCTCCCGACGCCGTCCTGGCCGCGATCCAGATCCCCGCCGAGACCCGCGGCCTGGCCATCGCCGGCGATTCGACCGGCGGCTGGCACCGCATCCGCGCCCCGCACACCTCGCTGCGCGAGGCCGTGAACATCTGCAACAAGCACGCTCACCGCACTCCCGACGTGTCTGCCCTGGCGGCCTTCCGCCCCGCCACCGCCGCGGTGCCCTCGGCCCGGGTCCGACTGTCCAAGACGGCCCCCGCCGCCATCTGACCTTCCCTCTTGCTCCGGTAGGCGCGACCGCCTTCGCGCCAGGTCCCTACCCCTCCCATGCCTCACGACAGGAAGGAGCCCGTGATGGCCCGCCTGCGCGTCGACGCCGTCCTGGTCCAAGCCGTCATCGCCGGGGCTCTGTCCTTCGCCCACCTGCACGACCTGGCGTCCGCTGCCGGACAGGACGGCTGGAAAGCCTGGGCCTACCCGATCAGCGTCGACCTGCTCCTGGTCGCCGCCTGGCGACGACTGCGCACCGACGGACCCAGCCGACTGGCCTGGTGCTGGTTCGCCATCGCCCTGACCGCCTCCCTCGGCGCCAACATCGCCACCGCCGGACTCCTCGACATGAACGCCGTCCCGGCCTGGCTGCGCATCCTCGTCGCCGCCTGGCCGGCCCTCGCCTTCATGGGCGGCACCCTCCTCGCCCACACCACCACCCACCCGGAGCCGGAAGCACCGCCGACACAGCCCGATCCGGCACCTCGGCCAGCGACCGCTGAGCGTGAGCAGGAACCCGAACGCGCGCTCCCGCCGGTCGTGGACGTCGAGGAGCCCGCCGCCGTGCTCCCCGCTCCCGAACCTCTGCCCGCACCCGTCCCGCCCGCTACTCCCGCCGTTCCGGTCCCGTCCGCGCTGGTCGCCCACGCCCGGAAGGTCGCCGACGACCATCACACCCGCACCGGAACTCCGATCGACACCGACACCCTCCGCGCCCGCCTCGGCGTCCCGCCCCACCTCGCCGAAGCCATAGCCGCCCAACTCACCTGATCCGAAAGGAGAACGACCGCCATGCCCGCCCGTGACCACTTCCACTCCGTGATGCGGATCGGACCCGTGCAGATCGGCACCCACCGCGACCGGAACGGCCACACCAAGCACGCCGCCGTGTGCACCAACGACCGCTGCGGCTGGTCCGCCGACTACTCCAGCCAGTCCGCCGCCCAGCTCGCTGCCCGCACCCACCGCTGCCGCATCAACTGACATCACCTGACCGGAGGTTCCGCCATGCACGTCCCGCTCTGGCTCGCCCTGATCATCGTCGGCTGGCTCGGCATCAAGCTCATCCGCCCGCCCTGGTGGCTCATCGCCGTGCTCCTGCTCGGCGGCTTCCTCCTCGCCGACAGCGTCCTGGCCCCCGTCATCGACTCCGCCATCAAGTAATCCCGAAAGGACAACCCTTCATGCTCCAGCCCAAGCTCCCGACCATGCCCCAGCCCACCGGCCTGGTCACCCCGCAGGCGCCGACCGTCATCGAGCCGACCACCGCCACCCCGGGCACTCCGGCCCCGCCGCCGGCACCACCGGGCACCCCGGCCTCCACTCGGCCGGTCGTACAGCTCACGCCCGGGACCGCGCTCGCCCTCGTCGGCGGCGGCACCGCCGCGGTCCTGGTCGTCGGCGCCGTGCTCGTCTCGATGCTCCTGGCCGTCGCCATCACCGGTGCCTCGGTCGCTGTCTGCGCCGTCGTCCTGCACTCTCTGCTCGCCTCCGAAGCCAAGCGCCGTTGACCGGCCCCCGGGCGGCTCCGATACCGCCAAGCATCCGCCGCCCGGGCGCCGTCTCTCCCCGATCCACAGGAACCGGAAGGAACCCCATCATGCCCGGCCCCACCCCGGCCACCCTTGCAACTGCCCGGATCTGCCCGAACTGCGATGGCTTCGCCACCGCCGCCGTCGCCTCGGGTTCCCGCGACTCCCGCGGCCGTCTGCCCACTGTCCTCGTGGACTGCCCGGCCTGCCACGGCACCGGCACCGTCTCCCCGGGCCCGCGTCTGGCTGCGGCGGACCTGGAGGTGACCGCATGAAGAGCATCACCACCTCCGCCCACATCGAGCCGGACACCGCCGCGCGCGTTGATGTCTTCGACGGCACCGACCACGGCGGCTGCTTCGTCAGCCTCCGCCTTGGCGGTGACTTCGTCGATATCGCGCTGATCGCCCGACCTGAAAGCTCCAAAGCTCTGCGTGCCCTGGCCCGCGCTGCCGAGGAAGCCGCCCACGTACTCGACCGCATGGCCGCTGACGCCGTGGAGGGGGCCGCATGACCCATCCCGCGACCTTCGCGGGCCTGGACCCGATCACCCTTGGCGACGCGCTGCGGGTGGCCGGGTCTCCGGGCTTCGACCGCTGGCAGGACCAGATCCGGCGCACCGGGGGCTGCGCCGACCCCATCCACCTCACCGGCTGGGTGATCCACAAGGACAAGACGACCGGCGAAACCCTGCATCATTACTCCACCGGTACCGAACCGGGCGGACGGCTCCGCATCGCCTGCGGCAACCGCCGCGCCTCACGCTGCCCGGCCTGCGCCTGGACGTACGCGGGCGACACCTACCACCTCATCCGCGCCGGCCTCGCCGGGGACGATCGCCGAGACATCCCCGCCACCGTCCGCGACCATCCGCGCGTCTTCGCCACCCTCACCGCCCCCTCCTTCGGCCCGGTCCACAACCGCCCCGACCGCGGGGCCTGCCGCTGCGGCGCCGACCACCCCGCCGATGACCCCACCCTCGGCACGGCCCTCGACCCAAGCACGTACGACTACGCGGGCGCCGTGCTGTTCAACAACCACGCCGGACAGCTCTGGCAGCGCTTCACCAACCGCCTCCGCCGCGAGATCGCCGCCCGCGCCGGCATCACCCAGCGAGAGCTGAAGGAGCGAGCCCGCATCTCGTACGGCAAGGTCGCCGAGTTCCAGAAGCGCGGTGCTATCCACTTCCACGCCGTCATACGCATCGACGGCCCCGACGGACCCGATACCGCCCCGCCGTCCTGGGCCACCGTGCAGCTCCTCGGCGACGCGATCCGTGCCGCCACCGCGCACTCCTACACGTCCGTGTCGGCCCCGGCCGTCGAGGACCAGCCCGCCCGCACGTTCCGCTGGGGCACCCAGCTCGACGTGCAGCCCGTGAAGGCGTTCGGGGACGGATCGGCCATCACCGAACAGGCAGTCGCCGCCTACGTCGCCAAGTACGCCACCAAGGCCGCCGAGACCACCGGCACCCTGGACCGCCGCATCGGCGAACTCTCCGAACTCGACCGCCACCAGGTCCCCGACCACACCCGCCGCCTCATCGAAGCGTGCAAGCAACTCGACCCGCTCTACCCCGATCGGCGCATCTGGGCCTGGGCTCACATGCTCGGCTTCCGCGGCCACTTCGCCTCCAAGTCCCGCCGCTACTCGACCACCCTCGGCGCCCTGCGCCAGGCCCGCGCCGACTACCGCGCGACCCAAGAGGCCGACACCTTCGGCCTGGACGCCGTCGAGCCGGACACCGTCCTCGTCCTGGCGGACTGGCAGTACGCCGGCCACGGCCACACCCCAGGGGAATCCGCCCTCGCCACCACCATCCACCGCGACCTGCAACTCAACCGCGAGACAGCTCGCGAGGCGCTGGCGACCGAAGGGGAGTGGTGACCGTGGACCGACTCCTCACCGTGGACGAGGTCGCCGAACGGCTCGGTACGGGCGTCCGCTTCCCCCGTCGCCTCATCGAGGAGCGACGCATCACCTTCGTGAAGGTCGGCCGCCACGTCCGCATCCCTGAGGGCGCCGTGGAGGCGTTCGTGGACGCCAATACCGTGCAGCCGATCGCCCTGCGGCCTTCGGGTCTCAGGAGGGCTGCCTGATGGCCGGTAAGCGCAAGTCCCGCCGCAACTTCGGCCGGATCCGCAAGCTTCCCTCGGGTCGCTTCCAGGCACGGTATCCGGGGCCTGACGGTGTCCTGCGTCCGGCGGATCGGACCTTCGCGACGTCGACGGACGCCGATCGCTGGTTGGTGCGGAAGCGCGTGGAGATCGAAGAGGGCCGCTGGCTCGATCCGGCCGAGGGGCAGACGAGCGTACGCGACTGGTCCGCCCGTTGGCTGGCCGCCGTCTCGCCGCAGCTCAAGCACAAGACGCAAGCGACGTACCGGTCCCTGATCAACTCGTTGATCGTCCCGGCACTCGGTGATCGAGAGCTGTCCAGCCTGCGGCCGATCACGATCGCCGAGTGGGTCGGCGGGATGAAGAAGAAGGGACTCAGCGCGTCGAGGATCCGGCAGGCGTACCGGGTCCTGTCGCAGATCACGCGGTCCGCCGTCGACAACGACATGATCCCGCAGACGCCTTGCCGAGGAGTGAAGTTACCGAGGATGCCGCAGACCGAACCGCACATCCTGACCCCGCTCGAAGCCTCCCGCATCGTCCGGAGCGCGGCCAAGCCGCATGACCTGCTGATCGCGCTCCTCGCCTACGCGGGGCTGCGGGTCGGTGAGGCGTTCGCCCTCCGCCGGGTGGACATAGACGTGTCCGGCGGGATCGTCCTGGTCGACGAGAGCCTGGCCGAGGCCAATGGCACGTTGGTCTTCGACACCCCCAAGTCGCATCAGAAGCGATTCCTCCGCATCGGCCCGTCCCTCGCCAAGCGGCTCGGTCGGTACCTGGAGACGCTTTCGGGCGGTGAGGACGCACTCCTCTTCACGACCCCAGCCGGCAAGCCCCTGCGCTACAACCAGTGGCGCAAGGCGTACTTCGACCCCGCCGTGACGGCGGCCGGACTGACTGACGTCACCCCGCACGATCTCCGGGCCTCGCATGGCACATGGGTCGCCGACCGGTACGGCGTCATGACCGCCGCGCATCGGCTCGGGCACTCGAACGCGAGTGTCACGACCCGGCACTACGCCCGTCCCGTCGCCGGTCGTGACGACCAGGTCGCCGAGGCGGCCGACTCCTGGCTCAGCGGGCACGACCCCGCCCCTGGGGCACGTAGCGGGCACGACGACGATGACGACGGCTCCGCTGGGGCGCTCCTGCCCGTCTGACCTGCGGCGGAGCGGTCAACCACCATGATCGCGGAGAGATCTTGAAAACCGTCGTGGCAGTGATGTCACCGTGGGTTCAAATCCCACACCCACCGCGCAGGTCATAGACACGCAGGTCAGAAGGGGTGCCCCAGGTAAGGGGCGCCCCTTCTGCGTTCATCTTGTCTCACCCTGAATCGGTCGTATCCCACGGTTGATCAGCGCGTGTGGCCAACCTGTGGCCAGGCTCGCCGCGCTGGTCAGCCCCCGTTGTCGTCGGCCAATGCCGCGTCGATCATCCGGTTCGAGGTCTGCTGTTGGCCCCGAAGGATCTTCGCGTAAAACTTCCACAGGACAGCAGGGCTGTGTCCGGCGGGTCTGTTCCCGAACAGCGAGTCGATGTGGACGCACTCGGTCTGCTTGGACGGCCGGTAGAAGGTCAGGCCCTTCCAGTTCCGGATCCTGGGCATCAGCTCGAAGCCCAGCAGGTGCGCGAGCGCGAACACAGGCTGGGACTGGTCCTGCGTATCGGCGTGCACGGTGGTCGGCTTCACCTCGGACGTGTTCTTGAGCAGCCCCTCGATGATGTAGACGGCCTCCCACACCCCGCACTGAAGTGCGTGAACAGCGCGACGTAGGTGTCGGAGATGTGGTGGTAGGCGATGCCGCCCGCCTTGCCGTACCGCACCGAGGTCTCGGCGAGCAGGTTGTTGAGGTAGGTGACCATGTGGGTGCCGTCCGCCCCACAGCGGTGCCGTCGCCCCACGCCTGCGAGATTTCCAGGCGGGCGTGCGCGTTGACCAGGTCGGCGACCGCCTCGTTCAGCAGCGCGATGGAGAAGTGCCGGTTCGCCGTGTACGACAGCTCGTGCCCGCCCACGCCGGGGATGTGCTTTGCCGCCTCGTACGGGCCCATGTTTGGTGCCCTTCACGAACGTGGTGAACACGTACCGGCCGAACGCGTCGGCAAGGACGTGAACTGAGTGACTACGTCACCAGATCTACCTGCGGCTTCAACGTGACGCACTCTGCCTCCCGGACACCGAGGGTCCTCGAATGACGCGCTGGAACGCGGGGCCGTACATCCCGGGTGATCCTGAAGGTGTGTCCGGACCGATTCACGTGATCTTGCATCGCCGTCCCCACAGGTGGCCGGCGCGTGCGCGTGGACGGCGAGATCCTCGGGCTGACACACAATGTGGCCGACCTGGCCGAGTTCCTCCGCCGCGCCGGCCTGGAGATCGACTCTGGAAGTCGCAGGGCGACGTGGATCGACTGGCGCGGAGTGGGGGGCCGGACCGCTGGGGCCCGGAATTGAGTAGCTGACGCCCGCCCAGCCGAGAGGGGGCCTTGGGCCGGCACGCGAAGCTGGGCTGGCAGCTTGCCTGACCTGTCGCAACGCGCCAGCCACGGGGGGAAGTAGGGCCGTTTTCGTCACTGCGCCGACTTGTTCCGGATATCTGACAAAGGCTGGGGGTACCCGCCTCGCAGCATGGCCCATGGCCGAGTCCGGTACGCGGTGACAGCAACGGAGAACCAGATGAAGGCCCGCCAATCAGCATCCCTGCCGACGCCCGCGCCGGTTCCAGCGAATGAGCAGCCCGCCGAAGTCCTCTCCGGCCGCTACCGGTTGGGCGCGAGAATCGGATCGGGAGGCATGGCCGACGTGTACGAGGGCGTTGACACGCGCCTTCGGCGTCCCGTGGCCGTCAAGGTGTTCCGGCCCGGCCCGGACCCGCAGACAGAAGACCGTCTCACCGCGGAGGCCGTCCTTCTGGCCCGCCTGCAGCACCCGGGACTGGTCACCGTCTACGACGCCGGCCGCCACGACGACCGCACCTACCTGGTCATGCAACTGATCAAGGGCCCCACGCTGCGCGGCCTTTTGGCGTGTGGAGCGCTGCCTGAGCGGCGTGTGGTAAATGTGGGCGCCGCCCTCGCGCGGGCGCTGACCTATGTCCACCGGGTCGGCGTCGTGCACCGAGACGTCAAACCGTCGAACATCCTCCTCGATGCGGCCGGTGCTCCTCACCTGGCCGATTTCGGCATCGCCCGATTGGCCAATGCCACCCGCCACACGGCACCGGACGTGCTGATAGGCACCGCCGCCTATCTGGCACCGGAGCAGGTTGAGGGCAGGCGGATCGGGCCAGCCGCCGACGTCTACGCGCTCGGCCTGGTCCTACTGGAGTGCTTGAAAGGTGAACTGGAGTACCAGGGCACACCGTTGGAAGCGACAGTCGCCCGCCTACACCGCCCACCCGAAGTCCCCACCTGGTTCCCCTCGGAACTCGCGGCCCTGCTGCGGGCCATGACCGCCCAGGACCCCGAGGCCCGCCCGGACGCCGAGCAGTGCGCGCAAGCCCTCGCCTACCAGCACGCCGGACCTGATCCATCCCCCCTGCCGCTCTCGGCGCCCTCCGAGGCGCGCCTTCCGACGCCGCTGGCCGCTCGCCCCGGAAAGGAGGAGCACATACGGCCTCAGGAGGCGGCGGTCACCCGGCGCAACCTTCACCTTCCCGGTGACACTCGCCACAGCCGTCGCCTGGCAGCGGGCACGGCCCTGGCCCTCTCCGTGGCCCTGGGCGCGACTCTCGCCGTCACATCGATCACCAGCGGAAGCGACGACCGGGGAGCAGCGACGCCCGCCGTAACCCCCTCGAACTCGCCCTCCGCTACGGCGACCGCCAAGAGCGGGCCCGGCGCCCTCCGATCCACCCGATCTCACGGCGCTCAGCCCCCCTCTGCATTCGGTGCGTCCCACCCTGCGGCTGCGCCAACCGGATCTCATGCCCAGCCCGTCTCTGGGACACTCGGTGCTTCTTATCCGGCGGCTGCCCCGAGCTTGAGCCGCAGCGCCTCTACACCGACTGCGAACTCGAGGCCGCCCGGATCGGCGTCACCGCCGCCAGGATCCGTGCCGACCGCAACCGGGGCCGCTGGTCCGAGCCAGACGACACCAGCGACGGCGCCAACCACTGGCACGGCGCCCCCATCACCAAGGCCCTCGAAGGGCGGCGCCACTACCGGCGCACCGCCCAGCCCAAGCCCGACGCATTAGAGCCGAGGACGAGGACCAAACCCCGCCGTACTGTTCTTACATGCTCGACCTTCCAGGGGTACCTTGAGACACCCGCTTCAGGAGTTCGGTCCGAGCCCGCTCCGGCTGCTGCCGGCGACCGGCGCGGCGGCCGGACAGAGACGCTGGATTACGCCCCCATCCGGCGTCCTTGATGTCAGCCGTGGATGTCAGAGGCCTTCTGATCCGTAGTTCTGGAGGGATGGTCGTTGGGGGTCAGGAGCCGCTATTCGGCTTCTCAGGGCAGTTGTTGGCCAGAGCCGGTTGCTGAGGTTGCTGTACTTCTCTGCTGTACTGCTTGGGCGGCTTGGTGGGGCGACCGCGAGGTTGTTGCGGTTTCGCAGGGCGTCGGGGTGGGTGTCGCCCAGAACCTGCTCGCGCTGGGCGAGGGTGGCCTCGTACAGAGAAGTGGCCCGCAGCAGTTCCCCCGCCGCTCGGTAGGCGCCGGCGAGGTTGCTGCGTCCAAAGCCCACTGCCTGCCTTCGACGGCCGGCCGCCCTGACGAGCGGCTGGCCCTCCCGAGTGGCCAGCAGCTGCTGGACGCCGTTGCACTCGACGGCTGAGGGCACAGCCAGCTGAGCGCAGAGCGGCCAGTTGAAGCGCTCGGTCACCCTCATGCCGCCGGACACGGTCTCCGCGCTGGCGCTGGCCTAGAAAATCGAACACGTGCTTGAATTTGGTCATGCGACCGTTTCGCGACGACCTCGCCCATACGCAGCAGGAGTGGAGTGCCACCTACCGGCAGCTCGCCGAGCGACCCGGCCGTACCGAGATGCGTCGGCGTCCAAGCCCTGCGGCGTGGTGGGAACTGCGGGACCTGGGGCGGTCACACGGGGACGTGAGTGGGTGGCTTCGCCGATGACGGAATGGGATGCGGGGCCGCATGTCCCGGATGATCCTGAAGGCATGTCCGGCCCGGTTCGCGTGATCGTCCTCCCACCATCGTCGTCGGGTGGCCGGCGCGTACGCGTCGACGGCGAGATTCTCGGCCTGGCCCACAACATGGCCGACGTCGCCGAGTTCCTCCGCCGAGCTGGGCTGGAGATCGACGCGGCAGAGGTGGCGGAGTCACCGTGGATCGAGTGGCGGGGTGTGGGGCCTGTGCCCTGGGGCTCGGAGACCAGCAGCTGACTCCTTACCCAGCCGGGGCGACTCCTTGTGCCAACACGCTTTCCAACCGTGGTGGTGGGGCGTGTTCAGGGGCGTTCACCTGGGTTTCATGGGCGGCTCGCCGCCAGTCGGGGAGCGACTGGCGGTCCGCTTGAACGTCGGTGAACCGGGCTGAATGAGACGGAAATTGAGACGGGCGCGGGGCCGTTGTCAGTGGCTCCTTCTACCCTCCGGCCATGAGCATGCTCGGTGAGTATCTGCGTGTCACGGCCGCTGAGCTTTGCTGAGCGATCCAGGACCCTGACTGGGCGCTGGACTTCGTTGAGGAGGTTCCGGATGCCGAGGAGGAGTCGGAGCCTACGCCGGCCGAGGCGCGTGACTCACCGTCGCCTACGGCTCGGGCTTGGTCGAAGGGCATGGCATGTCTGCGGAGTCATCCCCAGGTGTCCCGTCTGGCCTAACCCTGATGGTGTACGCCATACGGACCAGTCACGATTACGGAGGGGGTCGACTCCTTCACGTAGGGAATCCGCAGACATGAGAGCAACAGACATGGGAGCAATACGTACCGTGCCCAGGGCCCGCCGCCTGCGCCACCTCGCCGTGGCAGCACTCCTGACCGCGACGGCGACCACGATGAGCGCCTGCGGCACCGTCCGGGACGGCGCCGCCCCGGGTACCGCCCAGGGCATGGCGGCGGTGGCCGCGGACGCCAAGTACGTGCCGTGCGGCAACCCGCCGGAGAAACTGGAGAAGATCGACCAGGACTTCCTGGACCAGCTCGCGGCCGCCGACGGCAAGCCGCTGTACGACCTGTCGTACCCGGCCGCCCGTGACGTGCTGAACAAACTCCAGGCGGGCCCGGTCCCGCTGCTGCCCGCGCAGATCACCGAGCGCACCGTGCCGGGCGGCCCGACGGGCCCGGTCAACGTGCACATCGTGCGGCCCGCGGGCGTCAAAGGGACGCTGCCCGGCATCGTCTACATCCACGGCGGCGGCTGGGTCCTCGGCAACTTCAAGACCCACGAGCGCCTCGTCCGCGAACTCGCACATGGCGCCCGCGCCGAGGTCGTCTTCGTCGACTACACGCCCTCTCCCGAGGCCCAGTTCCCGGTCCCGATCGAGCAGGCGTACGCCGTCGCCAAGTGGGTCGGCGCCCACGGCGCCGAGATCAGCCTGGACTCCAGCCGGCTGGCCGTCGCCGGTGACTCGGTCGGTGGCGACATGACCGCCGCGGTCACGATGATGGCCAAGCAGCGCGGTGGCCCGCACTTCCGCCAGCAGGTCATGCTCTACCCGGTCACCGACGCCAACTTCGACACGGCGTCGTACCACCGCTACGCGGAGAACTGCTGGCTCGCCAGGCCCGCCATGAAGTGGTTCTGGAACGCCTACGCTCCCAAGGTCGCCGACCGTGCCAACCCGCTGGCCTCGCCGCTGAAGGCGACCGTCGGGCAACTGCGCGGCCTGCCGCCGGCCTTGGTCATCACCGACTCCGACGTGCTGATGGACTCCGGCAACTCCTATGCCGCGAAGCTCAGGTCGGCGGGGGTGCAGGTGACCTCGTCGCACTACAGCGGAGTCACCCACGACTTCATGATGCTGAACGCTCTGCGTGACACGCAGGCCAACAAGGCGGCGGTCGCCCAGACGACGGCGACCCTGCGCGAGGCGCTCTACGCGTCGACGACCCCCGTCGCCGGTAAGTAGGGCGGCAGCCGTCCTGGATCCGGACGGCGGAACGCGGCGGGCGCGATGACGAGACCGCCGCGTTCCGAGCCCTCCGAAGCCCCGTGCCGGCCCAACAGGCCTGCACGGTCAGACAGCAGGGCGTGCGGCGCGTAATCGCGTTCGCGTTCGCGCTCGGGCTCCGGCGGCGGGACAGCAGCGTCGTGCCTGCCACGACGGCTATCGGCGTGCGGGCTGTCGACGAGCCGCCGTGATCAGACCGACATCACGAGATTGCTGACAGACCCGATTTCAGGAAGCGCCATCACCGTGGGGCGAGGCTTGCGTGCGGTCCCTCCTGAACGGAGGACGACGGCTCCGCCGCCGAGGGGGAGGCCGCGTTCTACGGCCCGAAGATCGACGTACAGGTCGCCGACCCGGCGGGGCGGGAGTCGACCCTGTCCACCGTGCAGATCGACTTCCATCAGCAGGAGCGGTTCGATCTGCGGTACCTCGGGGCGGAGGGGGCAGACACCGGCCGTGATGGTGCACCGGAGCGTGATCGGGAGTGTGGACCGGGCCGTCGCGCATCTTCTTGAGGTGCACGGCGGGGTACTTCCGGCCTGGCTGGCGCCGGTGCAGCTGCTTGTCCTGCCGGTCGACGAACCGCAGCTGGCGGGCGCGGAGGCGCTGGCCGCTGCGGCGGTCGCGGGCGGGCTGCGGGCCGAGGTCGCCGGCCCCGATCAGGGGAGCCTGGGGGCGCGGGTGCGGGGCGGCAGGCTCGTGCCGTACCAGCGGTGAGCGTGAGGCCGAGGCGGGGCTGGCGGCCGTACGGCTGCGGGACGGGCGGCGACCGGGGGCGTTGCCGGTGGCGGAGCTGGTGCGGCGGGTCGGGGAGCGGGTGGCGGGGCGCGGGGCCGGGCTCTGGCACGAGGACGAGTGACGGCGCGACCGGGGGGAGTCGAGTGGCGGCGGTGGGTGGGGGCGCCGTCAGGTGAGGGTGGTTGCTGCCTTGTGGAGTTCGGTGAGGGAGTCGCGGGCCAGGCCAGGGAAGGGGCGGTCGTTCTCCGGGGTGATCCACTGGGCGAAGGCCATGCTGAACGCGCGGAGGCCCAGGTCGGCGGCGAGGCTCGCGGCCGGGTCGGGTACACCGCGTCGGCGGAGCGCGTCGGCCAGGGTTGCCGCCAGGTTGAGCTCCTTGAAGGCCAGGCGCTCCCGCAGCTCGCTGTGGCCGGCGATGACCGCGCTGAGGCGGGGGGCGAACTCGCGCTGCTCGGGGGTGAAGGAGGCGGTCAGGGCGTCCAGGGCCACGGCGACCGCCTCCAGCGGGGTCGCGGTGTCGGGTGCGGCCGCGACGCCCTCCGTGAGGAGGCGACTGTGTACCTCCTGCCCGGCGAACAGCACCTCGCGCTTGTCTGGGAAGTGCCGGAAGAAGGTCGTCTTGGTCAGTCCGGCCCGCTCGGCGATCTGGGCGACGGTGGTGCTGTCGTAACCCTGCTCGCCGAACAGGTCGAGTGCGGACCGCACCAGTCGGAGTCGCGCGTTCGGTTCCCATCGAGCCATGGGGACAGCTTAGGTGATGTGACTCGGTACCGTCACAGTGCTACGGTGACGGTACCGAGTCACATCACCTACTTGGGCGTTCTCGGGAGAGCTGCCATGCGTGTTTTCGTCACCGGCGCCAGCGGTCATATCGCCTCCGGCGTCATCCCCGAACTGCTCCGGGCCGGGCACGAGGTCGTCGGCCTCGCCCGGTCCGACGACTCCGCCGCCGCCGTGACGGCACTGGGCGCCGAGGTGCGCCGCGGTGACCTGGCGGACCTGGACGGTCTGCGGGCGGCCGCCCGCGAGGCCGACGCCGTGGTCCATCTCGCCTTCGACCACACGGCCATGGCCGCCGGGAACATGGCCGGCGCCGCGGCCACCGACCTGGAGGTGACGCGGGCGTTCGGCGAGGTGCTCGCCGGCACCGGCAAGGCCCTCATGGGCATCGGCATGGGACTGGAGGGCAACGAGCACATCGAAGAGACGGTCAACGCCAATCCGCGGTCCGCCACGCGGAGGCTGCTCGGTGAACTCACCGACCAGGGCGTGCGGACCGTGGCCGTCGGAATCCCGCCGGTCGTGCACAGCACGCGGGACCGGGGCGGGTTTCTGCCGATGCTGATCCGGATCGCCCGGACCACGGGCGTCTCCGGCTACCCCGGCGACGGCGGGAACCGGTGGCCCGCCGTACACACGCTGGACCTCGCCCGGCTCTACCGGCTGGCCCTGGAGAAGGCACCGGCGGGAGCGCAGCTGCACGCGGCGGCCGACGAGGGCGTCATGGTGCGGGAGATCGCCGAGGTGATCGGGGGCCGTCTGGGGGTGCCGGTCGAGAGCGTTCCGGCTGATCGGATCGCCGAGCACTTCGGGTTCTTCGGTGCGTTCGTATCGATGGATGTGCCGGTGAGCAGCGCGCGGACGCGGGAGTTGCTGGGGTGGGAGCCGGTCGAGCCGGGGCTGATCGCCGATCTTGAGGAGGGGCACTACTTCAAGAACGATTGATTCCGGGGTGGCTGGTGGGGGTGGGGCGGCGCGGCGCCGTTGGGGGTGGTCGCGCGGTTCCCCGCGCCCCTTGGGTCGGCTGTCGTGCTGTTCGCTGGAGTGTTCTGGTGGGCGCATAGAGTCGGGGGTGACGGAAGGAGCCCCCGTGGCCGGTCAGCCCATTCCCGTGATCATCGACTGTGACACCGGTGTCGACGACGCCCTCGCCCTGCTGTTCGCCGTCCGCCACCGGGGGCTCGATCTGCGGGCGGTGACCTGTGTCGCCGGGAACACGGACGTGGACGGGGTGGTCCGGAACACCCTGACCGTGCTGGAGCGGGCCGGGGCCGGGGACGTGCCCGTCGCGCGGGGGGCCGAGCGGCCGCTCATCGAGGCGGTCCGCTCGGCCCGGCATGTGCACGGCACCGACGGCATGGGGGACCTGGGCCTGCCCGCGCCCACCCGCCGCCCGGCCGGCGTCGACGCCGTCACCCTGCTCCGCCACGAGATCCTCGCCTCGCCCCGCCCGGTCACCCTCGTCCCGACCGCGCCGCTCACCAACATCGCCCTGCTGCTGCGCACCCACCCCGAGGTCACCCGCAACATCGAGCGGATCGTCTTCATGGGCGGCGCGGTCGCCACCGGGAACGCCACTCCGGTGGCCGAGTTCAACGTGTGGCACGACCCCGAGGCCGCCGCGATACTGCTCACCGCCGGAGTGCCGATCACCATGTACGGCCTGGACGTCTTCCAGCGGGTCGTGGTGCCGGGCGCGGAGGTGCGACGGCTGCGCGCGAGCGCGGAACCGGGTGCCCGGCTCGCCGGTGAACTGCTCGCGCACCGGCCCACCGCCCCGGACCCGGACGGCGACGACCCGGCCGGCGGCCTCGGCGACGCGGGCGCGGTCTGCGCCGTCGCCGACCCGGCCGGCCTGACCACCGGCCACCTCCCGGTCGAGGTCTCGCTGGCTCCCGGCCCGACCCGGGGGCAGACCGTCGTCGACCGCCGCCCCCGCCCGGGCGAGGCCGAGATCCATGGCGGCGGCCGCGAACTGGCCATGGTGGACGTGGCACTGGACGTGGACGTGGCACGGTACGTGAAGCTGTATCTGGAGACAGTCGCCACCACCTGGACCAAAGGCCACTGAAGACCACGGCGCGCCCCGGCTCTGCTCGTGGGCGAGGCATTGTGCCGACCCTTGTTGGTCCCGCTCATCGTCGTATCGGGCGGTTGGCGTGGGCGGGTTCTGGTTTCCGGCGCGGCGTTCACGTGACTGACCGGATCGTGCCTCCATCGACACGGATGGTGGCGCCGCTGATGTAGTCGGCGTAAGGGCTGGCGAGATAGGCGACGGCTGCGGCGATTTCGACCGGGCGGCCGAATCGGCCAATGTCGTTGGGTATGAAATTGTCGGCGGCGTTGCGTTCGATCTCCTCCCAGGTTTGGCCCCAGCCATGCTCCGGGGCCATCTGGGTGAGCATGTTCTGCACGGAGTCGACCATGATGGCTCCTGGTGAGACCACGTTCGACGTTACGCCCGTGCCCTTCAGCTCCCGCGCGAGGGAGACGGCGAGGTTGTGCCGGGCGGCTAGCGAGGCGTTGTAGTGGGGCTGCGTGGCCATCGGCTGCGAAGCCAGGCCGCCGCCGATCTGGATCACCCGTCCCCACCCCCGTTGCCGCATGCCCGGGACGAGCCGGCGGATCATGCGTACCCCGGAGACAACGTTGACCTCGTACGTGCGCGTCCAGGTCTGCGCGTCGGCTGCATCCCAGCCGGCGTGGTCGTAGGCGCCGGCGTTGTTGACCAGGATGTCGGCCTCTCCGGCGATGCGGGCCACCAAGTCCGCGCCTTCGTCTGTGGTGAGCTCGGCGACTGCCGAGCTGACCGCGCCGATCGTCTTTGCCACCGCATGGGTCCGGGCCTCGTCTCGGCCGTGGACGACGACATCGGCGCCCTCCGCGGCGAGCATCCGGGCGATCGCCTCGCCCAGACCGGAGCTGGAGCCCGTCACAAGGGCCCGGCGGCCTTTCAGCTTCAGATCCATCCTGTTGTCCGTCCTTCCTGTCCGCCATGCTTGGGGCCCGCAGCCTTCACTTGTGGGTTCTGAGACTCGACCTCGCAGGTCAGTCCAGCCGCTCGCCCGCAAGTTGACTCTCTGCGAGCCCTTGGTGATGTGCCCCGCCGGTGGTCCTTCGGCGGAGCATCCCGGGTTTCAGGCACCCCTTCGCTCGTGGCTTTGACTGCGCCCGTAAGACCGAGGCGCGGTGGGGGTCAGGCGGCGCCGAGGCCGCGCAGGAAGGTGTCCGCGACGAGGTCGGCCGCCTGCGGGGGATCCACTTCAGGGAACTGGTGGGCGATGCTGTCGACGAGATCGTCGAGAACCGTTCGTGTCCAGGCTGCGTCGATGTCGGCGCGCAGATGGCCCTCATCGGCAGCACGCCGGAGGAAAGCGTTCAGGCGCTCACTCTGCTCCTCGCGGCGAGCGCGGGCTTCAGGGTCCTTCTGCATCATGCGGCGCGTGTCGACAGGCCACTCCCGGCTGACGGGGATGATCCCCTCCAGGTAGCGGTGGAGGGCGACCGGCACTGGGGCCTCGGTCAGCCGTGCCTCGTCCAGGACCCGCTCGGCGGAGTCGAGTTTGGCCTGGAAGACGGCGCGTAGCAGCGCCTCCCGGTTCGCGAAGCGGCGATGGACGGTGGTGCGGTCCACACCCGCCGCGGCGGCGATGGCTGCCATCGATGTGCTCGGGTCCTCCGCCAGGAGGCGGGCCCCGGTGTGGAGGACAGCGATCACGTTGCGTGCGGCATCAGCTCTCATTGTCCGGCCATCCTAGCGGGAGTGGTGGTTTCGACTCGATCATCTCATCGTGAGTTGCATCTCGTTAGACAACAACAACGCTAGTGTTGCGTTTCTTGCAGGAACGCCTACATTGAAGTTGCGCGCCCTGACGGGCGAACGAAAGCGACGAGATGATGAGGAGTGCGCCATGACACGGACTTGGCTGATCACCGGTGGTTCTCAGGGGTTGGGCAGGGCTCTGGTTCTCGAGGCTCTGGAGGCCGGTGATCGAGTCATCGTTACTTCGCGCAGGCCGGAGGCTCTGGCCGAGCTGAAGGCGGAGCATCCGGAGCGGCTGGAGACCGTGGCGCTGGACGTCATGTCGCCGTCCGAGGCCCGGGACGTGGTCGCGGCCGCGGTGGCGCGATTCGGCACCGTCGACGTCGTCGTGAACAACGCCGGCTATGCGACCAGCGGTTCGATCGAGGACTTCCCGGAGGACGAGTTCCGGGCGCAAGTCGAGGCGAACCTGTTCGGTGTGATCAACGTGACCCGCGCTGCGCTGCCCGTGTTGCGTGGGCAGAGGTCAGGGCACATCGTCCAGATCTCGTCCATCGGCGGCCGGGTCGGCGGCACCCCCGGGCTGAGCGCCTATCAGACGGCGAAGTTCGGGGTCGAGGGCTTCTCCGAGGTGCTGGCGAACGAGGTGGCCCCGTTCGGCATCAAGGTGATCATCGTGGAGCCGGGCGGTATCCGCACCGGCTGGGCCGCCGGCGCCGCGGAGCCGTCCGGTCCCGTCACCCCTGACTATGAGCAGACGGTCGGTACATGGCTGGCCAGGTTCGCGGGGTACGCCGGGAACGAGCCCGGCGACCCGGACCGTATGGCCCGCGCGATCATCGGCGCGGTGGGCGCCGAGGAGCCCCCGCGCAGGCTTCTGCTCGGCAGCGACGCCCTGGGCATCGCCATCAGCTCGGAGGAAGGCCGTCTCGCTGAGGCGAACAAGTGGGCCGAGGTCAGCCGCTCCACGGACTACCCCACACCTGACACAGCGTCGGCGCGGCACTGCGGCGGACTGGCTCAGGCCCCGGCATCCCCCGCGCCGGGACCGCGGCCCCGCTCCTGAGCGGGCCACTGTTTCGCAGTAGAAGCGAGAAGCAATGACCAAGACCCTTTTGATCTCCGGTGCGGCCGGTGGCCTGGGTGGCCGCGTCGTCGAGGCTGCTCTCGCGGCTGGCCACAACGTGGTTGCGACCGACCTGTTGCCTGATGCGGTGCCCGTCCCCGACCAGTACCGTGACCGGCTGCGCGTGCGGGCCATGGACGTGACCGACGCGGCTGCCTCTCGCGACGCCGTCGCCTACGCCATCGCCGAGTTCGGCGGTGTCGATGTGCTCGTGAACAGCGCCGGCGCCCGCGGTGTGGGTTCGATCGAGGACGTGCCCGAAGACGAGTTCCGCCGCGACATCGAGGTCAACTTCTTCGGCGCGGTCAACACGGTGCGGGCCGTGCTGCCCGTGATGCGTCCGCGGCGTTCGGGATGCATCGTGAACGTCTCCACCATCGGAGGTCGGCGTAACCAGCCGGGCCTGGGTGCCTACCAGTCGTCGAAATGGGCGCTGGGCGGGTTCACCGAGATCCTCGCCCGCGAGGTAGCGCCTATCGGGATCCGTGTCACGTTGGTCGAGCCAGGAGGAATCCGGACCCCGTGGGCCGCTGCTCCGATGCCGCTGCCGGTCATCCATGACGAGTACGAGCAGACTGTCGGCGTCTTCGCCCGTACCTACCGCAACAACCCCGACGTGCAGCGAGGCGACCCCGCCAAGATGGCCGCCGCGATCCTGCGGCTCGTCGACGAGGCAGCACCGCCGGTGCGGCTCCTCCTCGGTTCCGACGCGGCCTGGCTCGCCCCGCAGATCACCGGTGCCCGCGCCGCGGAGGACGCGGCGTGGCGCGAGGTCAGCCTCTCCACAGACCGGGACGGACTCGGCGACTTCGCCGACACTGCGGTCGCACAGATGGTCCGCCCGGCCAAGAGCTGAGGCACGCGTCGTCGGCGCCGCGACCGTCACTCCGAACGTCCGGGCCCGTCCCTTCCAGACCCCTTCCCCCGCAACTACGTTTCACAAGAAGGAACTGAAAAGACATGACTGTCCGCGACAAGCTCTACATCGGCGGTTCCTGGGTCGCCCCCAGCAACCCGGACCTCCTGCTCGACATCCCCTCGCCGCACGATCAGTCCCTGCTGGGCAGCGTGGCCCAGGCTGCGCCCGCCGACGTGGACGCGGCCGTCGCCGCTGCCCGGCGGGCCTTCGACCTCGGGCCCTGGCCGCACACCACGCCCGAGGAACGGCAGGAGATCGTCCGGCGTTACGACGCCCTGCGCGCGGCGCGTGCCGACGAGGTCGCCGCGGCGATCTCCGCCGAGAACGGCTCGGCCGGCTGGTTCACCAAGGTCGGGCAGCCGTTCCTGACCCGTCAGGTCAAGGCCTACCTCAAGGCGGCCGAGGAGTTCGGTTGGGAGGAGGTCGTCGAGCCGTCCGACCCGTCGGTGGCGTTCGACACCATCGTGCGCCGCGAGGCGATCGGCGTGGTCGCCGCGGTCATCCCGTGGAACTCTCCGTTCTCCGCGGCCACCGCCAAGCTGGTCCCGGCACTGCTGGCCGGCAACACCGTCGTCCTCAAGGTCTCCCCGGAGAACTCCCTCAGCATGGCGCTGCTGGCGGACCTTTGGCATGGGGCCGGCCTTCCCGCCGGAGTGCTCAGCGTCCTGCCGGCGGACCGGGAGACCAGCGAGTACCTCGTCTCGCACCCCGGCGTGGACAAGATCTCCTTCACCGGCTCCACCCGTGCCGGCCGGCGCATCGCCTCGATCGCCGGGGAACACCTCAAGCGGGTCGGCCTGGAACTGGGCGGCAAGTCCGCCGCGCTCATCCTGGAGGACGCGGACCTGTCAGCTGCCGTGCAGGGCCTGCGGTTCGGCTCGCTGGGCAACAACGGCGAGGCCTGCATCCTGCAGACCCGCATCCTGGCCCCCCGCAGCCGCTACGAGGAAGTCGTCGCCACGGTGAAGGAGATGGTCGAGTCCCTGAAGGTGGGCGACCCGTCCGCTCCGGACACCTTCATCGGCCCGATGATCCGCCCCGACCAGCAGCAGCGCGTCATCGACTACATCAAGATCGGCATAGCGGAGGGCGCCCGCCTCGTCACCGGCGGCCCGCAGGTCCCCGAGGGCCTGGAGAAGGGCAACTACGTCACCCCGACCGTGTTCGCCGATGTCGACAACAACATGCGCATCGCCCAGGAGGAAATCTTCGGCCCGGTCCTGGCCGTGATCGCCTACGACGACGAGGACGACGCGGTCCGCATTGCCAATGACTCCGAGTACGGCCTGTCCGGTGGCATCTGGACGGCGGATCCGGAGCGGGCCCTGACCGTCGCCCGTCGGCTGCGCACCGGCACGGTCACCCTGAACGGCTCGCCGGTCAGCTTCGACGGCCCGTTCGGCGGCTACAAGGCGAGCGGGCTGGGCCGCGAGTACGGCAAGGTCGGCCTGACCGGCTACGTCGAGCACAAGTCGATCACCCGCAACCGGTAGTCACCGCCCACCGGATGGGCCGCCCGAAACGTGATCGCGCCCGTCCAGCCCCTCTCGTCCGGCCTCTCGCGGCTCCGCGGAAGCCCGTGCTTGCCATCAGAAGAAATCCTGGCCGATCGAGGGAAGGCCCTCAGCCAGAAGGTCTTCGGAGCAGTGAGCAGAATGCATCGTGAAAACCGCACGTCGGATGGTCTGGTGTGCGTAGGTGTCTGCTCGGCCCCCACCGGCGCCGCCCGTTACCGGACCTGGCCCGGGCGCTCGCCGACGCGGCCCATGGTCGTGTGACGTGCCGATGTCTGCGAACCTGCTCTGTATCAAGGGACGTTCGGGGTCATGACAACTCCCTCACGCAGGGAATGATCCGCTCCGGGCGGTGTGAAGGTTCCCTTTCTCGGCAATATGGACAGACTTGTTCTCTGTGCTTCTCCGCCCGAAAGGAACGCCCGTGGTCGACCTCTCGTCCAGGAACCCCGACTGGTGGCGTCAGGCCGTGATCTACCAGGTGTATCCGCGCAGCTTCGCCGACGCGGACGGTGACGGGCTCGGTGACATCCGGGGCGTCACCGAGCGGCTGTCCCATCTGGGCGCGCTCGGAGTGGACGCCCTGTGGCTCAGCCCGTTCTACCCGTCCGAGCTCGCCGACGGCGGCTACGACGTCGCCGACCACCGGGACGTCGACCCCCGGCTGGGCACCCTGGACGACTTCGACGTGATGGTCGCCGAGGCGCACCGGCTGGGCCTGAAGGTGATCGTCGACATCGTCCCGAACCACACCTCGCATCTGCACCCTTGGTTCCAGGAGTCCCTGCTCGCGGGCCCCGGCTCGGCGGCCCGCGAACGTTACGTCTTCCGGCCCGGCCGCGGCGAGCACGGCGAACGCCCGCCCTCGGACTGGCAGTCGGTGTTCGGCGGCAGCGCCTGGCACCGGGTCCCGGACGGTGAGTGGTACCTGCATCTCTTCGCCCCCGAGCAGCCCGACCTGAACTGGGAGCACGAGGAGGTACGCGCCGACTTCCGCACCACCCTGCGCTTCTGGTCCGACCGGGGCGTCGACGGCTTCCGCGTCGACGTGGCGCACGCACTGGTGAAGGACCTCGCCGACCCGCTGCGGGACGTGGCCGAGTACGGCGCGACCGGCCAGGAGGCGCTGGAGCGGGTAGCGCCCGGCACGCACCCCTACTGGGACCGCGACGAGGTGCACGAGATCTACCGGGACTGGCGCAAGATCTTCGACGCCTACAGCCCGCCCCGCACGGCCGTCGCCGAGGCCTGGGTGCCCGGCGCCCGCCGCGCCCTCTACGCCCGCCCGGACGAACTCGGCCAGGCCTTCAACTTCGAGTATCTGCAGACTCCTTGGGACGCTCAGGCGCTCCGGGAGGTCATCACCGGCTCTCTCGCCACCGCCCGCGCGGTCGGCGCCTCCGCCACCTGGGTGCTCTCCAACCACGACGTCGTACGGCATGCCTCCCGGCTGATGCTCCCGCCCGGCACCGACGAGAACGCCTGGCTGCTGTCCGGCGGCCGAGCCCCGGAGACCGATGCTTCTCGTGGCCTCCGCCGTGCCCGCGCCGCCACCCTGCTGATGCTGGCGCTGCCCGGATCGTCGTATGTCTACCAGGGTGAGGAACTCGGCCTGCCCGAGGCCACCGACCTGCCCGAAGACGTCCTCCAGGACCCGATCTGGGAACAGACGGCCCATGTCCGCAAGGGCCGCGACGGCTGCCGGGTGCCGCTGCCGTGGAAGGTGACCGGCCCGTCGTACGGCTTCGGGTCGGGCGGTGCCTGGCTGCCGCAGCCGGAGTGGTTCGCGTCGTACGCCGTCGAGGCACAGGACGGTACGGCGGGCTCCACCCTGGAGCTCTACCGCACCGCGCTGCGGCTGCGCCGCAAGCTGATCGAGGGAGAGACGCTGACCTGGGCCGAGGCGCCCGCGGATGTGCTGCACTTCGCCCGGTCGGAGGGCTGGCGTTGCGCCACGAACGTGTCGGACGCGCCGGTGCCCCTGCCGCCGGGCGAAGTGCTGCTGGCCAGCGTGCCGCTGCCGCATGACGGCACGCTGCCGCCCGAAACCACGGTGTGGCTGGGCGCCTGACGACTCAGCCGACGGTGGGGCTGGGGGTCACCCCGGTCCCCGTGTCGGTGCCGGTTCCTGTGCCGGTTCCCGTCCCGCTGCCGTTCTCGCCCGGCAGCGCCGGCGGGCTGGTGGTGCTGTTGACCGGCGGGGTGAGGACGACCTCCGGCTGGCCCGCAGCCGGGGGCGGCGGGGTGAGGTCGGTGGCGGGCAGCTTCGGCGGGGTCGTCTCCTGGAAGAGGACCGACGGGAAGTCGACCAGGCCGGTCTGTTCCATCACCGTGATGTGGTCCAGGACCGTGTCGTTGGCCTGGTCGGCCAGGGTCCGCACCAGGGTGTTCTGGGTGGTGGAGCGGATCTTCGCGATGGTGTTGAAGATCGAACCGTGCGTGATCCGGAGGATGTTGGCGAAGTCCGTGTCGAACTGCTTGCCCGTGTCCGCGGTCAGGGTGTTGATGAACCCCTGCTGCTGGGGCGAGGGCTGGTTGGGGATGGTGATGTTGAGCATGGGGGCGACCTTGCGGCAGGTGGCGTCCAGCGCCGCGTGACCGTCGATCAGGTGCTTGCCCGCGGTGATGACCGCGGGGGACGTGCCCTTTTTCAGGGCGAGTTGACCCACGGGGTACTCCCACAGCCCGGCCGCGCGCACCTTCACCACGAAGTCACGGTCGCCCTCCGTCAGCGGCCCCCACTGGGTGGTGGCGATCACGCGAGTGGAGTCGCTGGAGACGGTGTTCAGACCCAGCATGCTCGGGTAGGCGAGTGCCGCGAGGGTCAGACTCAGGGCTCCGCCCACGAAGAGAGTTCCCGTCGCGTTCCGCGAAAAGCGCACCGGTGCCTCCTGCCGGTAGGGGTCCCGCGCAGGGGCGGGGTCGGACACCGGTGAATACGGATGGGCGAAGCACCGGAAACCTTTTGGTTTGGCAAAGAAGTTGTGAGGTACTGCCCTGCAAGGGGCGCCGCCTTCCCATGACTTGCCCAGGAGAAGGTGATGTCTTCCCCTCGCGGGTGTGGTCATGACAAAGTTGCGGGCTAGCTTCGCCGTATGCCCCCACAGCCACCACTCCCGCGCGTTCCCCACGGCGTCGCTCCCGGCCGGGGTCCCGCCGCGCTGCCCGTGCTGCCCTACCGTAAGCCCACCAAGGGCCGCGACTACTGGGTGTTCGACGACGTCCTGCCGGACGTGGACGCCGTACGGGAACGCTGCCTGGCCAAGGACGACTGGGTCCAGGGATACCCGTACACCTCGGAGACCTGGCCCGGACTGCGCACCATGCCCGGCCTCGAACCCGCCGAACTCGCCGTCGTGGAAGGCCTGGTGAAGCAGGCCACCGGCGCCGGGAAACTGTGGGTGCAGCAGGCACCCGGCGGCGGCACCCTCAACCACAACTGCGTGCAAGTCGTCGGCGAGGGCGAGAGCGAGCCGCGCCCGCACACCGACTCGCGGGCACTGTGCCGGTACGCGGCGGTGCTGTATCTCAACCCGGGTGTCGCCAAGGACTGCGGCACCGCCTTCTACCGCCAGTCACTGCCCGGCGGCCGGCTCGGCGGCAACATCGTCCAGGCCCCGCACAACAACCTCGTCGAGGCCCTGGGAACCCGGTTCGTCCCGGCCGACCACTTCGAGGAGGACGTCCGCGTCCCGCACCGGTACAACCGGCTGCTCCTCTACAACGCCAACCTCGTGCACAGCGCGACCGGTTACGCCGGAAAGACGCTGGAGGAGAAGCGGATGACGGCGGTGTTCTTCTGGATGGCGTGAGCGGACGCCCTTGTCATGGCGGCCATTTGTAACTGCCGCAGTGGCACGAACACGACCGGCCCGTGACGGCGGGTTCCGAACTTCCCTGTGCGGTGCCGCATCGTATGGGGTGTCCGGCAGAGAGCCGGGTACATCACCACCCCTGGGGGACCCCATGCCCAACCGCCGTCACCACCTCCGCAAGACCGCCGCCGCCCTGACCGGCGCCGCCGCGCTGATGGCCCTGCTCACCGCCTGCAACGGCACCGCGACCGGCTCCGTCACCTCCGACGGCGGTACGGCCGCTCCGGCCGCCGGCGACCCCACCGCCAGCGCCTCCACCGGCGGCTCGGGCTCGGGCAGCAGCGGCGGCGGGAGCACGTCGGGCTCGTCCACCTCCGGCGGCTCCTCCGCGTCCGGCGGTTCCTCGACCGGCGGTTCGTCTTCCAGCGGTTCGTCCTCCAGCGGTTCGCCTTCCAGCGGTTCCTCCACGGGCGGTTCCTCCTCCGGCGGTTCCACCGCGGGTGGCTCGGTGCCCGCCTGCCAGGCCTCCGGGCTCGGCTACTCCTGGCTGGACACCGGCAGCGGCAGCGGCGACCAGAGGCACGCCGTCGTGGCGCTCACCAACAAGAGCGGCCGCACCTGCACGATCTACGGCTTCCCCGGCGTCGACTTGGTCAACAGCGGACAGCAGTGGTCGCTCCAGCGCACCAACGCCGGCCCGCAGCGGGTCACTCTGGCGAGCGGCGCGTCCGCCAACTTCACGATCACCTACCTCGCCGCGAAGCAGGGCGACTCCACCGCGTTCGCGCCGACCACGGTCGTCATCACGGCCCCGAACCAGCGCACCTGGTACGACCTGCCGTGGCGCGGCGGTGCCGTGGTCCTCCAGGACGGCGCGACCCACCCGGGAACGTACGTCGGCCCGGTCGGCGAGTGACGACCTGGGGCGCGGAGTCCCGGTTCACCCGTTCGGAGTAACCCCCGTGGTGGGGGGCGCAGAGCGGCCGGATCGTCGTACCCATGACACAGCAGACGCATCCGGCACCGACGCCGCGCACCGGCTGGACCACCGGCGGAGTCGTCTTCGCGGGGGTCCTCCTACTGATGAACGGCGTCCTGGCCATCCTGCAGGGCATCTCAGCGATCGCCACCGACGACGTGTACGCACGGATAAACGACTACGTCTACAAGGTCAGCCTCACCGGCTGGGGCTGGATCCTCGTGATCCTGGGCGCACTCGGCGTCATCGCGGGCGCCGCCCTCCTCAAGGGCGCCCCCGACTGGGCCCGCATGGTCGGCATCTTCCTGGCCGCGCTGAGCATGGTCGCCCAGTTCCTGTTCCTGCCCTACGCCCCGCTCTGGGCCCTCATCATGATCGCCATCGACTTCTTCGTGATCTGGTCGCTGGCGGTGTACAAGCCGGAGCGGGTGTAGGCGCGCCCGTTCACCCCGCGTCGCGGACGCAGCGGAAGCCGGTATGGCCGGTGGAGCTGTCGGGAGTGTTGGCGGTGCGGGCGGCGACCCGGTAGCGGTTGCAGTAGGAGGCGTGGCACAGATGGGAGCCGCCCCGGATGACCCGGGCGGTGCCAAGGGCCGCACCGGCGGGATCGACATCCGTACGACGGTCGGTGGACCACCAGTCGGCGCACCACTCCC
Source organism: Streptomyces sp. NPDC005866 (assembly GCF_040629895.1). Lineage (NCBI taxonomy): Bacteria > Bacillati > Actinomycetota > Actinomycetes > Kitasatosporales > Streptomycetaceae > Streptomyces > Streptomyces sp. NPDC005866. The sequence goes on along the minus strand of NZ_JBEXWP010000003.1, from coordinate 171,549 downwards.
AGACGTTGCCGGACGTGTTGTGGAGTCCGTACCCGTTGGGCGCGAACGCGTCGACGGGGGCGGTGCCCCGGTACCCGTCGGCTGCGGTGTTACGGGTGGGGAACGTCCCGCGCCAGATGTTGCACCGGTACTCCCCGTCCGGGTCCAGCTCGTCGCCCCACGGATAACGGGCCTGCTCCAGACCGCCCCGGGCCGCGTACTCCCACTCCGCCTCGGTGGGCAGCCGCTTGCCCGCCCAGGAGGCGTATGCGGCGGCGTCGTACCAGGAGACATGGACGACGGGATGGCCGCCGAGCCCGTCGAGCCCGCTGCCCGGCCCCGCCGGCTCGTGCCAGGCGGCCCCCGCGACCGCACACCACCAGGGGGTCTCCGGCGGCCGGGGCGCGCCCCTGCGCAGCGCGGCGGGCAGGAATCCGGCGAAGACGTACGACCAGCCCAGCCGTTCCGCGTCGGTGACATACCCGGTGTCGGCGACGAACGCGGCGTACTCGTCGTTGCTCACGGCGCAGGCGTCGATGAGGAACGGCGAGACGCGCACGGCCCGTACCGGGCCTTCACCGTCCGCCGGGAAGCCGTCGGCGTCCTCGGCGCCCATGAGGAACTCACCGCCGGGGAGGGCCACCATGCCCGTGCTCCCCGGGGCGTCGCCGCGGGCCGGAAGAGGGCGTGTCGAGAGGTCCGCGGGGGCGGAGGGTGCGCAGCAGGCGGACGGCGGACGGGTGGGCTCCATGTGCGTGGGCTCCATGTGCGGAGTGTGCCGCAGGCGGCTGTGACGACGTGAGGGGATGCGACCCGGGTCACATCTCCCGGGTGTCACCCGCGGATGCGGCCAGCGGAGGAGTTCGTGGACCGCGGCGACCGTGTTGAACACGACCGGCAGGGCGAAGATCCCGCCGACGACCATCCACGCGCTCCCCCCAGGACCACGCGAGGATCTCCTCACAGGGCTCGGCCATGTCAACCAATTGATCAGCGCCGGGCGCGGAGCCGTGGCATCGCACGTTCCCAACCAGCGATAATCCCCCCATGGCACCCCCCTCGGCCGCCGAACCCCCGCACCGGACACCGGCCGCCACGTGAACCTCGACCTCACCGAGTTGCACCGCCGCCTGCTGCCCGACCTGCTGTCGGCAGGCGACGCGTACCCCCTCGCCCTGACCGGCGACTACGCGGCCCAGGTTCATGGCCTGTTGGACCGCCCCGGCCGGACCCTGGAAGTCGCCACCCAGCACCCGGCGCCCATGCGGACGGTCGTAGAAACGGTCATGGCGGGCCTGCGTGAACGCGGCTGGCTCGCCGGCGCACGCGAGACGGACCCGCTCTCCGCCCAACTGATCGTCACCGACGCCGTGTCGGAGGAGGACGGCGAGGTCAACCTCCTCAAGGAGGCCCTCTGGCACCCGCCGGTCCGGACGGAACTCGGCCTGACCCTCTCCCTCGAAGACGTGGTCGGCATGCGGGTCTGGGCGCTGACCGACCGCGGTCTGCCCCGCGACCTGCTCGTCGTGCACGCGGCCGCGGACCGCTGGAGCCTGCCCGACCTGGAAGACCTCGGCCGTCGCCACGCCCGGGACACCTTCGACCTCACGGACCTCCAGTCCCGTCTGACGGGCACGGAGTGGATCGACGACCGTGTGTTCGCCGCGTACGGCCTCGACGACCAGGCCGTCACCGGCCTCCGCCAGTGGGCCCAGACCTGGGCGGACGACATCGCGGAACGCCTGATCGAGGCACAGCCGCCGGAAGACTGACGCCTGCTTGCCTGCCTGCCGGGTTACGCCGGTCGCGTGAGGTGCGTGGTCCCCGGTTCCCGTGCCGCCAGGAACTGCACCACGGCCGGCGCGAACACACAGGGCGATACCGACCACCACCCAGCCCCCGTCACTGGCTCGCCTGCTCCCCGTCCAGCGCCCGGGTCCTCCAGTAGGAGTAGCCCTCCGCACCGAAGCCGGCGAGCGCCAGCGCGCATCCCACCCAGACCAGAGACGGGTTCTGCCCCTTCAGGCTGCCGATGATCGACAGGTCCACGCCGAGAATGGGCAGAAAGACCGCACCGGCGTCCCACCACTGACCCTTACGGGCTTTGACGATGGCGGAGACCCACCCGAGCACGAAGACCAGCGCCATGAACGCCATCGCTATCCGCATGACGGCAGTGTGCCGTGTGTCCTTCTGGCGTGTCGGCCCACGCGTACCAGTACCGGCCGTCGTAAGGCAGCCCGAGTGGGTTCGCCGGGGTGGCGGCCGGTGCGCACGTGTGAAGTCGGGGGCGGCGCGGTACGGAGCCAGGTACGACCTCGCCGCCTCAGCCGTCAGGAGTCACATCGTGAGCAGTATCGCCATCGTGGGGGCCGGGCCAGGGCTGGGGGCCGCCGTCGCCCGGCGCTTCGGACGGGAAGGGTACGGCGTCGCGCTTCTCGCCCGGGACGGGGAGCGGCTCGCCGGGGAGCTTTCCGGCCTCGGCGTCGACGCCCGTGGGTTCTCCGCCGACGTGCGGGACCCGCACGCCCTCGCCGGTGCCCTGGAGCGGGCGGCCGAGGAACTCGGGACGGTCGAGATCCTGCAGTACAGCCCTGTCCCGCAGCGGGACTTCATGCGGCCCGTGCTGGAGACCACCCATGCGGATCTGCTCGGGCCGGTCGAGTTCTCCGTGTACGGGCCGGTCGCCGCCGTGCAGCAGGTGCTGCCGGGGATGCGGGAGCTGGGACGGGGGACCATCCTCCTCGTCAACGGCGGTACGGCCGTCATTCCGCACCCGGACCGCGCCGGGACCTCCATCGCCTTCGCCGCCGAGAGTGCCTACGGGCATCTGCTGCACGACCGGCTCGCCGGGGAGGGGATCCATGTGGCGCAACTGATCATTCCGGGGGCCATCGTCGCGGGGCACGCGCGCAAGGATCCCGCCGTGCTCGCCGACACGCTCTGGGGGATGCACCGCGACCGGCACGGGTTCCGGCACTACGCCGATGACCTGGAGGGATAACCCGGGGAGGGATGAACCCGAGGAGAGGTAATCCCGCGGCGGAGTTAGTCCCGTCGGGCGCAATGGGCCGATCTGCGCGAACATCATTTGTGGGCCAAAATGGTGTTCGGCCCGATTGCTCCCCACCGGGAGCCAGCGATGGCTAAAGGGGGCCAGCGATGGCTGTGGAAATACCTCCTCTCCTCAAGCCCTCCCGGCTCAGAAGCCGTGGAGGCCTGCTCGGTGAGTGCCTGGCAGAGTTTCTCGGGACATTCGTACTCATCTCGTTCGGATGCGGCAGCGTGGCGATGGCCGTCGCGGCGCTGCCCGGGTCGGGGCGTGCGGAGACCGCCACGACGATCTTCCTCGCCGCCGGTGACTGGCTCCTCATCACCTGGGGCTGGGGCATGGCCGTGACCTTCGGCATCTACGTGGCCGGCGGTGTCAGCGGCGCCCATCTGAACCCGGCGGTGACGCTCGCTTTCGCCGTACGCCGTAAGTTCCCCTGGGCGAAGGTGGTGCCCTACTGGGTGTCGCAGGTGCTCGGCGCCCTCGCCGGGGCCGCGCTGGTCTACCTCGTCTACCACGACGCGATCAACGCGTTCGACGCCGCGTCGAAACCGCCCAAGGTGGGCGGGCACACGGAGGCCACCTTCTCGATCTTCGCCACCTTCCCGGCGCCGTACTTCCACGGCGGGACCTGGGGACCGCTGATCGACCAGATCGTCGGTACGGCCTTCCTCGTCATGTTCGTCGTCGCGGTCATAGACCTGCGCAACACGGCCGTGGGGTCCAACCTCGGCCCGTTCGTCATCGGCCTCGCGGTGGCCGCCGTCGGCATGTCCTACGGCGCGAACGCGGGCTACGCCATCAACCCGGCCCGCGACTTCGGGCCGCGGCTGCTCACCTGGTTCGCCGGGTGGAAGAGTTTTGCGTTCCCGGGGAACGGGGCGGGATTCAGCGGCTATTGGTGGATCCCGATCGTCGGCCCCCTGATCGGCGGTGTGATCGGGGTGCTGATCTACGACCTGTTCATCGGCGACGTCCTGCACGCCCGGCTCAAGCTGGGCCAGCCGCCGGAGCCGGGCCGGACCCGTCCGACCGTGGACGAGCCGTAGGCGGAGCGGTAGTCGGGGTGGTGGCGGTAGTCGGGCTGGTGGCGGTGGTCGGGGTGGCGGTGGTCGGTGTGGTGGGCGGTGGTCAGGGCTCGGGCTTCTCCGAGCCTTGACCACCTAGGCGCTGCACCAGTTGCCGTGCCGGAGCCGGCGCCGGCAAGACGGCGCCCGAGGTGTTGGGCAGGGCGTGGAGGGCGGACTCCGGGGCGGGCGAGCCGTTCACCTCGTTTTCCTGCGTTTTCGCGCGGAGTTCGGTGACGAGGCTGATCCTGTTCCTTGACTCGACGGGCAAGCAAGCCACCCACCCCTGGAGACGACGCCATGAGCATCAGCCCCCTCCTGACCGGCCTGAGCGGGAAGCTCCCCGAGCTGCGGGCGCTGTACGAGGACCTGCACGCGCATCCGGAGCTGTCCTTCGAGGAGGAGCGGACCGCGGCCGTCGTCGCGGAGCGGCTGCGGGAGCAGGGCTGGGAGGTCACCGAGCGGGTCGGCGGCACCGGGGTGGTCGGGGTTCTGGCCAACGGGGACGGCCCCGTCGTGCTGCTGCGGGCCGACATGGACGCGCTGCCGGTCACCGAGGAGACCGGGCTGCCCTACGCCTCGGAGAACGACGGGGTGATGCACGCGTGCGGGCATGACATGCATGTCGCCTGGCTGCTGGGGGCCACCGGGCAGCTGGCCGCCGTGCGGGACGGCTGGCGTGGCACGGTGGTCGCCGTGTTCCAGCCGGCCGAGGAGGTGGGCGGCGCGCCGAAGGTGCTCGCGGACGGGTTCGCCGAGCGGTTCCCGCGGCCGGACGTCTGCCTGGCCCAGCATGTGGCGGCCGCGCCGGCCGGTCTTGTCGGGACCCGGGCGGGCGCGCTGATGGCGGGTGCGGACAGCATGCGGGTCACGCTGTTCGGGCGGGGCGGGCACGGGTCCACACCGGAGGCGACCGTCGACCCGGTGGTGCTGGCCGCAGCCGTGGTGATGCGGCTGCAGACCGTCGTCTCCCGGGAGGTCGGCGCGGGCCAGCAGGCCGTCGTCACGGTCGGCTCGATCCACGGCGGCACCAAGGAGAACATCATCCCGGACACCGTCGAGCTGAAGATCAACGTACGGTCCACCACGGCGGCCGTACGGGAGCGGGTGCTGGCGGCGGTCGAACGGATCGTCCGGGCCGAGGCGGCGGCCTCCGCCGCGCCGAAGGAACCGGAGATCGTCCCCATCGACTCCTTCCCGGTCACCCACAACGATCCCGCGGCCACCGAGGCCGTACAGACCGCGCTGGCCGGCGAATTCCCGGGGCTCACCTTCGAGTTGACCTCACCGGTTCCCAACAGCGAGGACTTCGGCGCCTTCGGTACGGCCCTGGGGGCGCCCTCGGTGTTCTGGTTCGTCGGCGGCGCCGACCACCGGCTCTTCGCGGGCGTCGACCTGGAGGCCCTGGTCCGCGACGGCATCCCGCCGCAGATCCCCTCCAACCACTCCCCGCACTTCGCGCCCGTCCCGGAACCCACGATCGAGACGGGCGTACGGGCGCTGCTCGCGGCCGCCGGCCACTGGCTGACCCCCTGAGCCTCCCCCAGCCCCCTGAACTCCCTGGCCCTCTGAGCCCGCACGCCCCCGGCCCCGGTCAGCGCAGGGCGCTCGTCCGGCGGTTTCCCGGGATCGCCAGCCAGCCTCCGGCCGCCGTGCGCGCGGTCGGCAGAAAGCCCGGGTCGGCGCGGATCACCGCCAGGATGTCGCCCCGGGCCGCCATGCCCAGGGCGTAGACCAGGCTCTCCAGGGTGGCCGCGCTCGGGCTGCTCGTCCGGTTCCATCTGCTGACCTGGAGCTTCGAGGACCACCTGATGAACGGCGGTACGCGCTCCGCGCAGGGCGTCCTCGCTCACACCGGCCGGCAACTGCGCGGCGCCGTGCGGGAGGAGCCGCACTTCACCGAGGGCTCCTACCGGTTCGCGATGGTGCTGGGCGCGCTGCGCAGCGGCGGCCCGGAGATCGCGCTGCGGGTGCTCGAACGGTGGGTGGAACTGGCGCGGCAGCAGGGCCCTGGCTACGGCACGGACCTGGAGCACGACAACGCGGCCCGCACCAACTACCGCAACCTGGTGAGCGGTTGCCTGGAACGGCTGGGGGACGGCCGCAGTCCCGGCCACCCGGCGTACGGCACGGTCGTGCGCCGGATGCTGGACACCGCCCGTGCCCCGCACGTCCGGGACTGGCTCACCGGCGTCCAGGACCGGGCCCTGGACGCTCTGGACCCCTACTGGCACGGGGCGCCCTGATCCAGGGCGGGGCGCAGATCGGCCCGCCGGCGGATGCCCAGCTTCCTGTACGTGTGGGTGAGATGGGTCTCCACGGTACGGCGGGCCAGATGGAGCAGGGCCGCGATCTCCGTGTTCGTGCGGCCCTCGGCGGCGAGTTCGGCGATGCGGCGCTCGCTGCCGGTCAGGGAGGCGGCGCCCGTACGGCGTCTGGGGGAGCGGGCGCCGCCTTTCCGCAGCATTCGCTCGGCCAGCTCCACCAGCCGTACGGCACCGAGCCGTTCGGCGTGCTCCACGGTCTCCCGCAGGCTGTCGCGGGCCCGGGCGGCCTCGCCGGCGGCGGTCAGCTGGCGGCCCAGGGCGAGCAGCGCCAGCGCCGGCTCCGTACCGGCGGGACCGCCGCCCCGCAGCAGCGCCACGGCCTCCTCGGCCAGCTCAAGACCCCGGCGGCCGCCGGTCGCCGTACCGAGAACGCGCAGGGCCCGGCCCACCGTGCGCGGGGTGTCCCAGATCCGGGCCAGACGCAGTTCCTCCTCGGCCAGGGCGATGGCATCGAGGGGGCGGCCGAGTGCCAGCCGGCACTCGGCGGCGGCCGTACGCCAGGGGGTGACCACCGGGCTGGTCACTTGACGGGCGGACTGGCGGCGGCCGCACTCCAGGAAGTCGTGCAGCGCCGCCGCCGGATCACCGGCGGCGGCCCGCACCACTCCCCGGGCGTAGAGGAACCGGTTCAGCTCCCAGGAGTCCGCCGCCTCCCGCAGGTCGATCCCGGCGACCAGGCTCTCGGCCTGTGCGGTACGGCCGGTCTCCACCAGGGCGATCAGGGTGTGCGCATGGGCGTTGCCGGCCGTGACCGACTCGGGTACGGCCGTCGGGCGGGTGTAGTCGGCGCGGGCCGCCGCGATGTCCGCACGGCTGTTGATCAGGGCCTGGTGCATGGGGTGCAGCAGGTCGGGGCGCTGTCCGGCCAGCCCCCGGTCCACCAGCCGCTCGGCCTCGTCGAGTTCGTCGGCCCACTGGGCGACCGTGGCCGCCGTACCGACCAGGAAGGGCTCGGTGAGCGGGTCGGTGGGTTCGGCGAGCAGGGCGCGCAGCCGGCGCATGGCGTCCCGGGCCGAGGTGAGGCCAGCGGAGGCCGCGTGCCGCACCAGCAGGGCCTGGCCGGCCGTGCCGACCAGCTCCGGGGAGCGCTCGGCGGTCTCGGACAGCCGGCGGTAGACCTCCTGCCGTACCTCCTGGTCCTGGTCGGAGAGGAGGACGGAGGCGGTGTGCAGGGTGCGCACCAGGTCGGGGTGGTCGTTCAGCTCGCCGTTCACGGACCGGAGCAGCTCCACGGCCTTGCGGGTGCGGCCCCGGCCGGTCAGCGCGGTGCCGAGGGCGACGGCCGCGCGCACCCGGTCCTGCGGGGTGGCGGGGAGCCGGACCGCCTCGGCGAGGCGGGGTATCGCCGCGGAGGAGCGGGGCGCCGCGTACTCCAGCGAGCCCAGTCCGATCAGCAGCCGCTGCCGGTGGTCGTCGGAGAGGGGTTCCTCCAGGGCGCGGCGCAGGTAGGCGACGGCGTCCTCGGCGCGGCCTTCGTGGAGGGCGAGCGCGGCCGCGTCCTTCAGCAGGGGCGGCGCCCAGGGAACGTTCACCGGGCCGGTCGAGAGCAGCTGACGGGCCACGGCCTCGGCGGGCGCGTCCTGACGCAGCAGCGCCTCGGCTATCGCCCGGTGCGCGGCACGGCGGCGGGAGGCGGGGACACCGGCGAGGACCGCGTCGCGCAGCAGGGGGTGCGGGTAGTGGGGGCGGCCGTCGGGGCCGGGGGCGAGAAGGCCGAGGTTGGTCATGGCGGTGAGCCAGCCGGCCACCCGCGTGGGGTCGGCGCCGACCAGCCCGGCGAGCAGAGGCGTGATGTCGGTCTCCGGCAGTCCGGCGCCGGCGTTCTCCTCGAGTACGGCGAGGGCACGGGCGACCTCGGTGGTGGCCGGGCCCGCACTGTCCAGCCACCACCGGACGGCGGCCGGGTAGGCGCCCGGGTACAGGGCGGCCGTGGCGGTGGGCACCGTCGTGTGCCGTGCCTCGTGGAGGTCGTCGAGCAGGGCGTGCAGGAGTAAGGGGCTGCCGGCGGCGGCCCGCGCACAGCCGTCCACCCAGACCTGGTCCGCGGCCGGGAAGGCGGCGCGCACCCGGCCGGCCGCGGCCTCCGGGGTGAGGGGAGCGAGGGTGTGGGTCCGGACGAGGGCCGGGGGGAGGGTGTGGGCGAAGCCGGGGGTGGGCGGATCGAGGTCGTACTGACTGCGTTCGCCGACGACGAGGAGGATCGGTAAGCGGTCTATGTAGCGGGCGGCCTCCACGAGCCAGCGGTGCGAGGGGGCGTCGGCGAGGTGCACGTCGTCCACGGCGACGAGCAGGGGCGAGTCGTCGGCGTAGGCGCGCAGCACGCGCCAGAGCGCGGCGGCGGTGGCCCGCTCGTCACCGTCCACCGTGAGGTCGGCGAACTCCGGAACCGGGCCGAGGAGTTGCAGGACGGTGGCGAAGGAGATGGAGGTGTCGGCTGGGGAGCAGCGGGCGTGGAGCGTTCTCAGACCATGGGCGGCCGCCTGCGCGGCCGCGGCCTCCAGGACGGTGGTGCGGCCGGTCCCGGTGGCGCCCCGCAGCAGCACGAGCCGGCCGGTCCCGGTCCGCGTCCGCTCGGCTTCCTCGGCCAACAGGTACATGGCGTCGGCGAGTTCAGGGGACGAATGCATCATTCCAGGCTCCTCGCGGTGCGCTGGTGGGTTCGGGGGGTTAGAGGGGGCGGGGGCGGGAGAAGTTCTGGAGTGGTGCGGCGGGCGGCGGATTTGTTGCCGGGTCGGCACATTCGGTACGGGGTTGTGCGTGCGGGCGGGGCGGTTCGGGGGCGTGGCCCGCGGTCACCCACGACCCCGGGCCCCCCGGACATCTCGTGGTCCCTGTCGTGGTGGTCCACGATTGCGCCTGCCCCTTTGGTCCCACCAGGCTGGGTACTCCCGTCCGTCACCGTTCCCTCAGGGGTGACGGACACGCGGACATAGCGGACATAGGGGAAGCGGTTGGCCAGCAACAGCTCACTAGCGTCGGGCGGCCGCACGCCGGTGGCGGTGTACGCGCCGGATCCGATCTCCCGCGAGGGCGCGCTCAGCCAGTTGCGGCGCCACCCTGAGATCGAGTTGCGCGAGGAGTCCGAGACCGGGCCCGGCATGGTCGCGCTGCTCATCAGCGACAGCCTCGGCGAGCCGGAGCTGACCCGGCTGCGCCGGGTCGTGCGCAGCGAGGGCGCGCGGGCCGTGCTCGTGGTCGGGGCGATGCGCGAGACGGAGCTGCTCGATGTGATCGAGTGCGGGGTCGGTGCCATCGTCTGGCGGCACGAGGCAACCGAACACCGGCTGGTGCAGGCCGTGCTGGCGGCCGCCCGCGGCGACGGCGACCTGCCCGCCGATCTGCTCGGCCGGCTGATCAACCAGGTCGGCACCCTGCACCGCAACGCCGCCGGCCGCCCGGGCGCCCCGGCCTCCGGGCTGTCCGCCCGCGAGGTGGACGTACTGCGGCTCGTCGCCGAGGGGCTCGACACCGGTGAGATCGCCAGCAAGCTGTCCTACTCCGAGCGCACCGTCAAGAACGTCATGCACGGGCTGACGACCCGGCTGCATCTGCGCAACCGGGCACACGCCGTGGCCCATGCCCTCCGGGAAGGCTACATGTGACCGAACGGGCAGCATGCACCGGTTCCCGGGCAACGCGGTCTGCCCGGCCGTTCCTGCGGGGGCGGCGGAGACGGAGGGCAGGATGGATATGAGTACCGACGGGTCCATGGGGTGGTGAGTACGGCGTGATCCACGAGGTGGACCAGGTGCTGCGGAACCTGCTGACCGGCGGTGCGCTGGAGGGCTCCGGCATCGACGTCTCCTTCGACGCCCCGACCCGCGACTGGGCGGCCCGCCGCAACGGACCCGTGATCAACAGCTATCTGTACGACATCCGTGAGGACGTGAAACGGCGTCAGCGCGGGCATATCGACGTCCGGGACGACCGGGACGTCGTCGTCAAGCGCCGGCAGCCGCCCCGGTGGTTCCGGCTGTCGTACCTGGTGACGGCGTGGACCAAGCGGCCCGAGGACGAACACCGGCTGATCAGCGCCGTGCTGGCGACCCTGATCCCGAGGGAGCTGATCCATCCGGGCGAACTGCCGGAGTCCCTGCGCGAGCTGGGGCTGACAGTGCCCCTTTCGGTCGCCGGTATCCAGACCGAGGCCCGCTCCCTCGCCGAGATCTGGTCCGCGCTCGGCGGTGAGCTCAAGCCCTCCCTGGACGTCGTCATCACGGCACCGTTCCCGGCCTATCCCGAGTACGACGCCGGTCCGCCCGTCACCGAGGGCGCCGCCGTCCGCGTACGCGAGGGACTGGACGACACCGGGCCGGTCCTCGAGGAGCGGGCCCACCGGCCCGGCCAGGTCGCCCAGGCCGTCGTCGCCCGGAGGAGCCGGGCGTGACCCTCGACGTCTCCCTGACGCCGGTCGCCCCGCTCCTTGCCCGGCTGTCCGGGCTGCGCGAGCGGGCCGCGGCCCTCGTCGAGCACCGCTCGGCCGGCGACCCGACGGCCACCGACCCGCTGCGCGGCCTCTATCTCTCCGACGATGCGGTCCGGTACTTCCTGCGCCCGGAGACGCCCGCCGAACTCCCCAGCTTGGAAAAGGACTTCACCGACCGGCTCGCGGGCCTCGCCCTCCGCCTCCGCCTCTCCCCCCTCGACACCACGATCCTCCTCGTCGCGTTCGCTCCGGATCTCGACCGCACCTTCGAGCCGCTGTACGGCTACCTCAACGACGACGTCGGCCGCCGCCGCGCCACCATCGCCCTCGCCCTAGACCTCTACGGCGTCCCCGCCCACCACACCGAGGCCCGCGCGCGGTTCCACCCCACGGCCCCGCTGACCGCGCTCGGCCTGATGGCGGTGGAGGAGCCCGAACGCCCCTTCCTCAGCCGCTCGTTGCGCGTCCCCGACCGGGTCCTGGCCCACCTCCTCGGCGACGACACCCCGGACCCGGTGCTGGCGGGACACCTGCGCTCACCGTCGTACGACGGGGAAGCCGTCGACGAGGAGTTCGTGCGGCGGCTGGCGGGGCGGATCGGCGGCGGGCCGCTGCTCGGGTATCTGCGGGAGCGGCGCGAGGGGGAGGGCCTCGGCAGTGCGACGGCCGCGCTGCGACTGGCCGGCGTGGAGGCCTGGCACTACACCGGGCCGGAGGAGCATGTCCCGGAGGTGCTGCGGGAGGCCCGGCTGAGCGGGCGGGTGGTTCTCATCGCCGAGGCGAAACCCGGCGCATTCGTCCGGGCGTTGAGCAGCACCGCCACCGATGTCACCGCACTGGTCACCAGCCCGCACCCCTACGACGCCCAGTGGTGCGACCTTGACCCTCTCGTCCTCGAGGTGCCGTCCCGGCGTGCCGCGGCCGTGGACGCCTGGGCAGGTGTACTGCCCGACACCCCCGGCTTCGACCTCGCGGCCACCGTCGCCCCGTACCACCTGGCCGGCGACCGGCTCACCCGCGCGGCCCGGGCGGCGCAGGCCCTGGCCGCCTTCGACGGCACCCCGCTGACCGCCGGCCACCTGCGGCTGGCCGCCCGCCAGCAGTCGGCGTCCGGGCTCGAACAGCACGCCCGCCGGATCCGGCCCGCCGTCGACTGGCGGGACCTGGTGCTGCCCGAACGCCCGCTCACCGAACTGCGCGAACTCGCCCTGCGCGCCCGCCACCGCGACCGGGTGCTCGGCGAGTGGCGGCTGAGCGCGGGCGGCGGCCGGGGCCGCGGGGTGCTGGGCCTGTTCGCCGGCGACTCGGGGACGGGCAAGACCCTGTCGGCGGAGGTCGTGGCCGCCGAACTCGGCCTCGACCTCTACGTCGTCCAGCTCTCCTCCATCGTCGACAAGTACGTCGGCGAGACCGAGAAGAACCTGGAGCGCATCTTCACCGAGGCCGACCGCACCGACGCCGTGCTGCTCTTCGACGAGGCCGACGCCGTCTTCGGCAAGCGCTCCGAGGTCAAGGACGCCCACGACCGGTACGCCAACCTGGAGTCGGCCTATCTCCTCCAGCGTCTGGAGGCCTTCGACGGCATCGCGCTGCTCACCACCAACCTGCGCGCCAACATCGACGAGGCCTTCACCCGCCGCCTGGACCTGGTGATCGACTTCCCGTTCCCGGACGAGGAACAGCGACTGGCACTGTGGCGGCACGGGCTGGCGCATGTGCCGAGCGAGCAGGACATCGAACTCCGCTCGCTGGCCCGCGACTTCGAGCTGGCCGGCGGCTCCATCCGCAGCGCCGTGGTCACCGCCGCCTACCTGGCCGCCGGGCGCGGAACGTCGGTCACCGCGGCGGACCTGCTGGAAGGCGCCCAGCGTGAGTACCGCAAGGCGGGGCGCCTGGTGCCGGGGACCTGGTAGTCAGGCCCGGGGGCCGGTCAGGGCTGGTTCGTCACGGCGGTGGTGAGACGTGCCGCGAGGGCCGCGACCGCGGCTCGCAGTTCAAGCGACGGTTCGACGTCCCGGTCGTAGTGGTGTGCCCGGAGTTCACCCCTGCCCAGGCCCGGGAGTGGATCAGCGGCGGCGATGTCCCGGAACTCGCCCCGGCCAAGCACGTCGACTTCGCCGACATCGACTCGGGCCACTGGCCCATGGTCACCAAGCCTGCCGCGCTCGCCGAAATCCTGGCCGCCGCAGCGGCCGACGCGGGGCGGTGACGGCCGGCCGCGCCCTCTAGTGCCCCGACGGACGCACGATCCGCCACTCCTGGTCGTCGGTGTTCGAGCAGTGGTACAGGGTCAGGTTGGTGTCGTTGCCGCCGGTGCTGTAGCCGGCCACGTCCAGGCACAGGTTGTCGCTGGCGAAGTTGCGGATCCAGTAGTCCCCGCTGGGCTGCTTGTCGATCCACCACAGCTGGTTGTCGGCCTTGGTGCCGTCACACGTGTACTCGGTGATCGGCGTGGACAGCGGCGCGGAACCATAGTCGGGCATGTCCATGCACAGCTGGTCCTTCACATTGCGGATCTGGAAGAGCGCGGCCGAGCCCGGGCCGCCCTTCGGGTACCGCACCTCCAGGTTCCACCGCTGGTTGTCGGCGGTGGTCTCGTTGCAGGTGTACTCCCGCACCGGGCCGCCGTTGCTCCCCTTGTCGTAGCCGGGGATGTCCGCGCACTTCTTGGTCGTCGTGTTGCGCAGCAGGATGTTGTACGCCGGTACGACGGGCTTCGGGGCCTGCTTCTTCGACGCCTGGGGGGACGGCTGGGCCTGGCCGCCACCTCCCGCCTGGGTGCCGGACCCGCCGCTGTTCCCGGACTGCTGCTCGGCCTGCGACGGCGAGGGTGCAGGCGCGGCGGCCAGGGGCGCGCCGGCCGTGGGGCTGGGCGCGAGCGAGCTGACGCCCGCCGCCTGGACCTGCTCCTCGGCCAGGCTCTTGACCGGCGGCTTGTAGGCGAACCAGATCAGGGCGAAGGTGATGGCGAGGGCGAGCAGGGTGCCGAAGAGGGTGGCGAGCCAGCGGGGCAGGAAGCCGCGCTGGACGTAAGTGCCGTCCACAGGCTGTGGATTGACGCCGGCCCGCTGGACGGTGAGCGCGTACGGCCGCTGTTCCTTCGGCCCGAACCAGATGATCCTGCGGGGCTTGAGCGTGGCCTTGATGAAGGCGGCGCGGCCCGGTTCGATCTGGACGTTGCTGGGGTGGATGTCGTAGGCGAGCTGGTCGCCGTTGTCGTTGCCGCTGACGGACGCGGTGAGTTTGGTGTTGCCGAGGTTGTCGATGGCCAGCTTGGAGCGGCCCCGGAAGCGGCCCTTGACGGTGGGCGGGACCAGTTCCGCGCGCAGCTCGGTGAAGGGCGTGATGGTGAGGTTGCCCTCGGGGACGGTGACGGCCTCGGGATGCTCGGTGGGCGTGATGCGGATGGCGTAGGGGTTGGGTCCGGCCGTCGCGTCGGGGGTGCGGGGCGGGGCGAAGGTCAGTTCGACCGTGCCCGTCGTGCCCGGGTAGAGGCGGAGTGTCTGCGGTTCGACGGTCGTCCAGGGGGCGATCGGGCCCACCGGTTCGAAGCGGTACTCGTCGACGACGTCACCGGTGTTGCGCAGCCGCAGCCGTACCCGGGTCGAGGACCCGGGGTCCACGGTCGCGGAGGCGGGTTCTAGGGAGGTCCAGAGAGTCATGGGCTCACCGTCAGCTTGAAGGCTTCCAGCCAGAGCGTGTTGTCGAGGGTACCGACGAAGTTGAGATCGGGGCGGGCGCCCTTGCACCACTGGTCGCCCCAGTCGTGGTCACGGACCTTGGCGTAGTTGCAGGCCTGGCCGTTGCCGACGTTGACGGCGAAGCCCTCGATGTAGGGGTCGGCCGCCTTGGTGCTGCCGATGTAGTTGTCCTTGCCGTCGGCGGTGATCGCCGTCCAGTTCGGGTTCCACTTGCCCTTGCCGTCCGTCGACTGGGCGTTGTAGACGAAGGCGTTGGCGGCGGAGCCCTGGACGCCGTACACCGCGATGTTGATGGCCTTGATCGGCACGTTCTTGCCGGTCGTGCCGGCCATGGTGCCGTCGCAGACGGGCTTCTGCCAGCCGGTGCCCTGGACATAGGCGCGGTAGCAGATGTGCCGCCCGGACGGGTCGTCGGCGGCGAGGCGGTTCACGGCGGTGGCCGCGGTGTCCTGCTTGGGCTTGGCGGTCACGGTGGCCGTCGCACCTCCGCCTCCCCCGCCGCCGCTGTTGCCGCCGTCCCCGGCGGCCGGGGCGGCGGGCGCGGTGGAGGCCGTGACACTGGGTGCCGGCGGCGGGGTCGGGGTGGCCGTGGGGCTGGGCGCGAGCGAGCTGACGCCCGCCGCCTGGACCTGCTCCTCGGCCAGGCTCTTGACCGGCGGCTTGTAGGCGAACCAGATCAGGGCGAAGGTGATGGCGAGGGCGAGCAGGGTGCCGAAGAGGGTGGCGAGCCAGCGGGGCAGGAAGCCGCGCTGGACGTAAGTGCCGTCCACAGGCTGTGGATTGACGCCGGCCCGCTGGACGGTGAGCGCGTACGGCCGCTGTTCCTTCGGCCCGAACCAGATGATCCTGCGGGGCTTGAGCGTGGCCTTGATGAAGGCGGCGCGGCCCGGTTCGATCTGGACGTTGCTGGGGTGGATGTCGTAGGCGAGCTGGTCGCCGTTGTCGTTGCCGCTGACGGACGCGGTGAGTTTGGTGTTGCCGAGGTTGTCGATGGCCAGCTTGGAGCGGCCCCGGAAGCGGCCCTTGACGGTGGGCGGGACCAGTTCCGCGCGCAGCTCGGTGAAGGGCGTGATGGTGAGGTTGCCCTCGGGGACGGTGACGGCCTCGGGATGCTCGGTGGGCGTGATGCGGATGGCGTAGGGGTTGGGTCCGGCCGTCGCGTCGGGGGTGCGGGGCGGGGCGAAGGTCAGTTCGACCGTGCCCGTCGTGCCCGGGTAGAGGCGGAGTGTCTGCGGTTCGACGGTCGTCCAGGGGGCGATCGGGCCCACCGGTTCGAAGCGGTACTCGTCGACGACGTCACCGGTGTTGCGCAGCCGCAGGCGTACCCGGGTCGAGGCGCCCGGATCGACGGTCGCGGAGGCGGGTTCGAGGGAGGTCCACAGGCTCACGCGGCAACGCTAGGGGAAGCACGGCGACCGGTCAGCGGACCACGGGGCAGGCCGGGTTGCCCCGCCCCGCACCCGTGTTGCCCGGGCGGTCATCGTCACATGTCGTCGTCGGAGTCGTAGATCACGTTCCGGCGACGGTTCCGGTAGCGCGACCGCCTCCGGGGGAGGGCGTATTCCTCCTCCTCGACCACCTGCTGGCTGCTCACGGGCTCGTCGTAGTCGGACGGCGGAGCCGCGTAGTTGCGGCGCTGCGAGGCCGCCCGGCTGCGGTGGCGTGCGGCCCGGCTCTGGCTGCGGGCGCGGCGGGAACCGCGCGAGGGCCGGGACTCCTGCTCCATGTAGTCGTCGCCGCCGCCGTACTGGACGTAGGTGTCGAGGTCGGCCTGCGTCAGCGTGGCAGGGCCCCGGCTCCGACTGCGCTCGACCTGTCGCCGGCTGCGGCTGCGCGGCCGGGGTGTCGGCGGGGCATACAGATCGTCGTCGTCGTACGAGTCGACTTCGACCGGGCGCCGCCGGCTCCGGCTGCGGGCGGCCGAGGCCATCCCGGCGGCCGTGTCCTCCTCGTACAGGCTGCCCCGGCTCACCTGCCGGCCGCGGGGCCGCTGGTCGTCGTAGAAACCGGTGTCGGCCCTGCTCGGAGCCAGGCTCGGGGCCCGGCTCGCCGCTCGCCGGCGGCTCCGGGAGCGCCTGCGGCTGCGCGCCTCGCGGTCGTCCTCGCGCTCGCGGTAGTCCGACGGGCCGCCGCGCTCCTCGGGGCTGTCGCTGCGCCGGTCCTGCTCCACGTAGTACGTCTTGCGGCGGGTGGCCGCGTTGGCGCTCTCGTCCTTGCCGGAGATCCGGTGGGAGTAGCCGTACTGCTCCAGGTCCGCTTCGGGGTCGGGGCCCGACCTGACCCGCATCCCGGGGGGCACGGCCTTGCGGTTCTCCAGGCCGTAGAAGCCGTTGTGGGTGCCGGGGTTCTTGTACTGGCGCGGGTCCGGAGCCGTGATGCTCACGGAGACGTCGTCGCGGTTCATCCGCCGGGGCAGCCGGTTGGTGTCGCCGACCAGTTTCTGGGTGGAGTAGCCCTTCATACGCCCCGTGCGCGGCATCTGGAAGTGCAGATTGGCGCCCTCGTCGACGTGCCGCAGCCGCTCCGCGGCGTCCGGCCGGCTCAGGTCCATGTTGGTCAGGATCGGCACACCGAGCCGGCGCAGGGCCTCGCTGTTGCGCGCGTAGTCCCCGTAGTCCTGCTCGGGGTGCTCCTCGAACGTCGTGATGCCGATCTCGTCCGCCCTGCTGGGGTCCCTGCGCAGCCGCGCGCGGGCCGCCGAGGCGTCGGCCTCGGACAGATAGACCGTGCTCCGGCCCTCCAGCCGCTCCTCGGCCGTACGGGCCTGACCCGGCGGATGGATACCGCCCACCCGGGCGCGGGGGCCGAGGATGTCGGACGGGAGGACCTCGACCCGGCCGAAGCGCTCGGTGTCGAAGACCTCGTTGCCGTTCGACCGGGCCCGGACATACCGGCCGACCTCGCGGTTGCCGTCGAGGAAGAACTCGAAGAACTGCCCGGCGTCCGCCGGGTGCATCGGGCTGGCAGGGGGGCGGCTCTGGCCGCGGCCCCTGGGCGTCCGGGCCACCGGAACGGCGCCCGCGGGCGCGACGGCGGCCGTCGGCTGCGGCGGGGCGGCCGGAGCGCCGGCGCCGTTCCTGATCCGGTGGGCGATGGACTCGGCCTCCTGCTCGTGCCGGTCGCTGGGGTCGGAGAGATGTACTCCGCCGGTGCTGGTGCCCTCCACCGGGCCACGCTGCTGCTGCCAGGTGTGCGCCAGCTCGTGCAGCAGAGTGTGTTCGTCCACACCGCCCGCGCCGACGACGATGTGTCGGCCGGAGGTGTACGCGCGGGCCCCGAACTCGGCCGCCGAGCGCTCTGCTTCGGGGCCGGTGTGCATGACGACATCGCTGAGGTCGGTGTTCAGGCCCCGCTCCGCCTTGCCGCGGATCACCGGGTCGACCGGGCGGCCCGGCGTGGCCAGCACTCCTAGCACCGACGAACGCTGCACGGAGGCGTCCTTCCCGCCGTGCCCGCAGTTGGCGTCGTGCTCGTGCCGCTCCTCCTCGAAGGCCCGGGCCACGGCGGCGTTGCCCACCCGGCGCTGCAGCGTCAGCATCCGCCTGGCGGTGGTGCCGACAGGCGCCGAGACACCGCGGTTCTGCCGCTGCTTCGGGTCCTGCCGGTCCCGGGATTCCTGTGCGCGCACGCTGCTCCCCTCACGATGGGCGCACCCAGCCTTAACCGCCCGAGCCCGGGACCGGGAGGGCCGCGGGGGCAGACCCGGGGGCAGAGCCGCCTTGCCGCGGGGCAGGTGGGGCGGGTGACCTGCCCTTGGGGGCAAAGACGTTGCCCGCGATCAGGCACCGAAGGACGTTTCCGCATGGGCGCTTCGCGCGTGAGGGTGGTGAGTGTTCCTGTCTCGTACCCCGAGGAGAGCAGAGCATGCCGTCCTACCTGTCGCCCGGCGTCTACGTCGAGGAGGTGGCCAGCGGCTCGCGCCCCATCGAGGGGGTGGGCACGTCCGTGGCGGCCTTCGTGGGCCTGGCCCCGACCGGTCCGCTGAACGAGCCGACGCTGGTGACCAACTGGACGCAGTACGTCGCGTCCTTCGGTGAGTTCACCGACGGGTACTACCTCGCGCACTCCGTCTACGGCTTCTTCAACAACGGCGGCACGGCGGCGTACGTCGTCCGTGTCGGCGGCTCCCGGGATGGCGACGAGGCCGCCGCCAACGCACCCGCCGCCGTGGGGAGTTCGGCCGCACCGGCCGCGCTGCCGCCCGGCGAGGCGAAGCAGCTCGGTACCTTCACCGTGAGCGCGATGGCCTCCGGCGACCTGAGCGTCGAGGTCGCCGACCCGGAGGGCGACGGCCCCGCCGAACGCTTCCGGCTCCTCGTCAAGGACGGCGGCAAGACCGTCGAGACCTTCGACGTGACCGCGAAGAAGGGCGGCCGCAACTACGTCGTCACGCAGGTCAAGGAGCGCTCCAAGCTCATCACCGTGACCGAGGCCGCGCCCGCCGCGCAGCTGGCCCGTCCGGACAACCAGACGGTGGCCCTCGTGGCCCCCGCCGCCCCTGCCCCGGCGTCCGCGTCCCCCGTCGCGGACGCCGGCTCCCACCCCGGTCCCGCCGAGTACCTCGGCGACTCGGCCGACCGCACCGGCTTCGGTGGCCTGGAGGCCGTCGACGAGGTGTCCATGGTGGCCGTCCCCGACCTGATGGCCGCCTACCAGCGCGGCGCGATCGACCTGGAGGCCGTCAAGGCCGTCCAGCTCGGTCTGATCGCGCACTGCGAGCTGATGGGCGACCGGGTCGCGGTCATCGACCCGCCGCCGAGCCTCAACGCCCGCCAGATCCGGGTATGGCGCCAGGAGACGGCCGGCTACGACTCCAAGTACGCGGCCCTCTACTACCCCTGGATCAAGACCTTCGACCCGGCGTCCGGCCAGTCCCGGCTGATCCCGCCGTCCGGCCACGTGGCCGGCGTCTGGGCCCGCAACGACGCCGAGCGCGGTGTCCACAAGGCCCCTGCGAACGAGGTGATCCGCGGCGCGGTCGACCTGGAGCTCCAGATCACCCGGGGCGAGCAGGACCTCCTCAACCCGATCGGCGTGAACTGCATCCGCGCCTTCCCCGGCCGCGGCATCCGCATCTGGGGCGCCCGCACCCTGTCCTCCGACCCGGCGTGGCGGTACCTCAACATCCGCCGGTACTTCAACTACCTGGAGGAGTCGATCCTGATCGGCACCCAGTGGGTGGTCTTCGAGCCCAACGACCACAACCTCTGGGCCCGCATCCGGCGCAACATCTCCGCGTTCCTGGTCAACGAGTGGCGCAGCGGCGCGCTGTTCGGGCAGCGGCCCGAGGAGGCGTACTACGTCAAGTGCGACGAGGAGACCAACCCGCCGGAGTCGGTCGACGTCGGCCGCGTGATCTGCGAGATCGGCATCGCCCCGGTCAAGCCCGCCGAGTTCGTGATCTTCCGGCTGGCCCAGTTCTCCAGCGGCAGCGGCGAACTCCAGGAGTAGCGGGCCGGCGCCTCCCCAACCCCTTTGTTGTACAGGCACCTTGAGAAGAACGGGCAGTAACAGATGAGTCTCCAGCCGGGTGACGCCCTCACATCGCACAATTTCGGTCTGCAGATCGACGGCGTGATGGTCGAGTACCTCGCCGAGGTCAGCGGGATGACGATGGAACAGGACGTCATCACCTACCAGCAGAACACTCCGGACGGGAAGAACCACGTCCGCAACCTGCCGGGCGTGAAGAAGAACGGCACCTGCACGGTCGTACGCGGTATGACCCAGTCCTCGTCGTTCACCCAGTGGATCAACGAGTCGATCAACGGCCAGATGACCACGGCCCGCAAGAACGCCTCCATCATCATGATGGACTTCGAGAACAACCCGGTGAAGCGCTACAACCTGCGCAACGCCTGGTGCAGCAAGATCGACACCAGCACGGTGAAGGCGGGCGAGGCGTCCGCGCTGACCGAGTCGGTGACCATCACGTTCGAAGAACTGGTCATCGAGTAATGAGGCGTTCGGCTGTCAGGGCCGGGGGAGTGGGTGCGCCGCTCGCAGCGGAGGCGGCGGCGCCCCAGCAGCAGGTTCCTCAGCAACCGGAGACGCCCGTCGAGGTGCTGCGCACGGAGTTCCCGTTCCAGCTGCCGCGGGGGTACGTCGACGAGCAGGGCACCGTCCACCGCGACGGCGTGATGCGCCTGTCGACGGCGCGCGACGAGCTGATCCCGCTCCGGGACGTCCGCGTCCAGGAGAACCCCGCCTTCCTGTCGGTGGTGCTGCTAGGCCGGGTGATCACCCGGCTCGGCACGCTCCCCCTCGTCCACGACGGGATCGTGGAGAACATGTTCGCCTCCGACCTGGCGTTCCTGCAGGACTTCTACCGCCAGATCAACGCGGAGGGCCACACCCGGGCCGCGGTCAACTGCCCGCACTGTTCGGAGCCCTTCGAGGTGGAACTCGGCGGGAGCCGCCTGGGGGAATCGTGACGTACGCGACCGACCGGCTGCACGAGGAGATCGCGTACGTCGCCTACCACTTCCACTGGAGCCTGGAGGACATCCTGGACCTGGAGCACGCCGACCGCCGCCGCTACACGGCCGAGATCGCGTCCCTGGTGACCCGTGCGGCCTCCGCAGGGGCGGAGGGCTGAGCGGTGGGGTTGTGGGATCGGATGCGGGGGCGCGGGGCCGCCCAGGCCGGGGCTTCGGCCGAGGTCGCGGCTTCCGCCGGGGCTTCGGCTGAGGCAGACGTTGCTGTCGAGGCGCCGCGGCCCGTGGCGGCGGCGGCCTGGTCCGGGCTGCCGCCGATTCAGCGTGCGCTGGGGGCGGGCGGGTCGGTCGCGGACCCGGGGTTCGGCGGCCGGCTGCCGACCTGGCAGAACCCGTCGTTCATGGGCATGCGCTCACACGCGGTCCTGGACGGCCAGTCGAGCGCGGGCCTGGCCGGTGGCGGACTTAGGGGGATGACGGGTGTCGGGGCCGTGTCCGGCCTGGAACGCCCGGCGCAGACACTGCCGTTGGCGGGGCCGGTGGGATCGGCCGGGCCGACGGGACTGACGGGTCCGGCCGGTGGCCGGGGGTCGGCGGTTCCGGTGGTGCCGCTGCGGGCGGTGCGGGCGGCAGGGAGTGGTTCGGGTTCGGCGGGGGCTGCGGGTTCCGCACGGGCTAAGGGGTCGGCTGGTCCGGTGGCGCCGGCGGTGCAGCGGGTGCCGTTGGCGGGGCGGCGCGGTGGTGGTGCGGCCGCGCGAACGGCGGGGGCGGCAGCGGGAGCGGTACGCAGCGGGGGGAGCGCGCCGATGCCGGCGACCCCGCCGATGCCGGCGACCCCGCCGGTGCCGCCGACTCCGTCGACCGCCTCGACCACCTCGGCCCCCGGGTCCTCTGCGGTGGGGGACGGACGGCGGACGGGGCCTGCTGTCCAGCGGTCGGTCACGTCGGCGGCCGTCGCTCCGGCATCGGTGCCGGTCGCGTGGGCGCCGCAGCCGACTCCGGTCGCTCCGGCTCCGGCCACCGGTCCGCGTGTGACGGCGGCGCCCTCCGTCCCGCCTCGCCGCAGCGCGCTGACGCATGCGCCGGTGAGCACGTCGGTGACGGCCGTGCAGCGTCGGACGCTGCCGTCGGCGCCGAAGACCTCGGCGGGCGACGGTGCGGTGACGGCGTCGGGTGAGGGTGACCGAGCCGGGGGCGAAACAGCGGGGGACGGGGTCGTACAGCGAGCGGTCGAGGCCGGGGATCCGGTGCGGGTGAGCGGGGGTTGGCCGCGCCCAGCCGGTGGTGGCCGTACCTCCTCCGACACCGCCTCGCGTGCCCGTAGGGGCGCTGCCCCCGGACCGGCCCCGGCACCTGCCGTCGTACAGCGGTCCGCGTCCGGTGGCCGTGCCGGTGGTACGGCTTCGGCTGCCGCGTCTCCCAGGACTACGGCTCCTACGGCACCCGCGTCTCCCACGACGACACCGCCCCCTCACACCTCTTCTACGTCCCCCGCGACACCCTCGGTGTCCGCTGCTCCCGAGTCGGCCGCGCCGTCCGCCGCGCCCCCGCACCGCGGCGGGCCTTCCGGCATGTCCGGCGCCGGGACGCAGACCCCTGTGCAGCGGCAGACGGCGAGCGGTGCCCCGAGCGGCAGCCGCACCCCGGCTTCTCCGGCCACGCCCAGCAGTTCAGCGACGCCCCCCGTACAGCGCCGTACGGCGACCGGCTCGGCCACCCCGCACACGCCGGTGCCGGAAAGCGGTCGTACGGCGGCGAGTTCGGCACCGCTGCCCACGACCGGCACCGCGGCCGCCGGCATCAGCACTGAAGCCGCCCCGACTTCTTCGCCGACCGCCGGAACCACGCCCCCTGCCGTGCCTCCGAGCGGGCGACCGTCGGCCTCCCCCGCCGCGAGCAGTGGCAGCGAGGCGTCCGTGCAGCGACGGGTGACGGAGAGCGCGGCCGCCACCGATGCCGTACGGGAAGCGCCCCGCCCGGCACCGGCAGAGAGGGAAGCCGCACCGGCTGCTGTGCCGATGCCATCGCGTGAGTCCAACCAGGCCGCCTCGACCGGTACTTCGGCGGCGGGCCGGCCCGCTGCGGCGCCGACTCCCACACCCCCTCCCCCTTCCTCTCCCTCTTCCTCTTCCGTGCAGCGTGCCGTGACGACCCCCGGCGCCCCTCGCCCGGGCCTCGGCGCCCCCCTTACGGGGACGGCCGCAGCTTCTCCGGTGTCCGCGACGGACGGCGGCCGAGCGGCGTCTGTGCAGCGGCGGATGACGGAGAGGCCCCCGGCCTCCTCCCCGGCTCCCTCCCCCGATGCCGTGCGAGGAGCCGTACCCCGTGCGCAGACACCGCCGCGTCCGCGTGAGCAGGGAGACACCCCGTCCACCGGTCCGGCTACGGCGACCCGCCCCGCTCAGACACCGGCACAGACACCGGCGCCGGCGCCGGCTTCCGCTCCCGCCTCCGTACAGCGTGCCGAGACGACCGGCCCGGGCGCGCCCCGGCTCGGTCTCGGCGCCCCCTTCACCGGCCCGGCCGGCGGCGCACCCGCGAGGCGGGCCGGCCGTCAGGCGGCTGGGCCGTCCGTGCAGCGGCAGCAGGCGTCGAGTGGTCCGGTGGACCGGTCGGCCGCCGTCTCCCACCCGGCGCCCGAAGCGCCCCGGCAGGGGCAGCGAGCTGCCGGAACCGACCTGCCGGCGACGACGGCCGCGCACACCCGGTCGGCCTCCGCAGCCCCCGCCGTCCCCGCGTCGACGCCTCCGCCTCTTCCCCTCCCCGCCATGACGGGCCGTTCGGCGACGGCTTCGCCATTTCCCCCCTTCGTGCAGCGTGCCGCCGCTGCCGTCTCTCCCACCACCCCCGGCCCGGGCACCCCGCCCGCGACCCCCGCGACCACGCGCCCCGCCGTCGGCCCCGGAGGCCACCAGGCAGCTGTGCGGCGCCGGGCACAGTCGCCCCTGCCCGCGGCCACCTCGTCCCCGACCGGACCGGCCGTGGCACCCCTGCCCCCCTTCGTGCAGCGAGCCGCGACTCCACCCGCCGCCCTGCCAGTCAGGCCGAGCACCAGCGCCCCCACGCCCGCTCACCCCGTCGCCCTGCGCCCCACCACTCCGATCTCCGCCACCACGCCCCTTCCCGTCGCCCCCCTCAACCGCCCCACCATCCAGCGCGACGCACTCACCACCGCCCTCCCCCCGGACCTCCCCACGACCACCCTGAACAAGGCGCCGGTCACCAGCGCAACCACCACCCGGGCCGAGAGGCAGCCACCGCCCCCCGACGACCCGCCACCCGGGTACTCGGGCTCCGGCTCGGGTTCGTCCGCCGGCGAGCCGCCACCCGGATACACGGCTGTCGAGGGCGGCGGTTTTGACCCCCGTGCCCTCACCGAGTTCCAGGTGGACGCCCTCGTCCACCGGATCATCGACCGGATCACCCGCCACGTCCGCACCGAACTGCGCCGCGACCGCGAACGCGTGGGAAAGCTCCGCGACTTCCGCCCCTGACCACGACGACCGCGCACCCACCCCACAGAAAGGCCCCCCGATGGACCGCCAGGACCCGGGAACCACAGTCTGGTTCAGCCTCTCCATCGACGGTGAGGACCTCGGCTACTTCAACGGGTGCGAGGGACTGTCGTCGCAGGTGGAGATCGAGCAGCGGCAGGAGGGCGGGAACAACGGGTTCGTGTGGCAGCTGCCGACCCGGGTCACCTTCTCCCACATCCGGCTGACCCGCCCGCTCACCCCGGACACCTCGAAGGTCGCGAAGTGGATCTCGTCCGTGCAGACGGGCATCGAGCGGCCCACCGGGCAGATCACGGCGCTGCGCGCGGACGGCTCGGAGGTGGCCCGGTGGGGGCTCCTTGACGTGCTGCCGGTGAGCTGGCAGGGGCCCTCCCTGGATGCGGGCAATCCGTCCGTGGCCACGGAGGTCCTGGAGATCGCCCACCACGGCTTCACCGACTGAGCGGACTGAGAGGCAGACCAGATCATGGCCAGGAGCAGCCGGGGCGCCGGCAAGAGCCTCGTGCGGGCCACCCTCGCGATTCACGAACCGCCGGTGGGCACCAGCACGAGCCCGGGCGGCATCATCAAGACGTTCGGCTTCGAGTTCAACCCGGCTCAGCTGTCGATCGCCCGCCGGGCGGACTGGAAGTCGTCGGCGGCGCCGATCGAACGGGACGGCGCGCTGCCGGAGTTCCTCGGCACCCATCCGCGTGAGATGAGCGTGGAGATCTTCCTGGACAGGTCCGACGACCCGGACAGCAACGACGTGATGAAGAAGGTGGAGTCGTTGCTGGCCTGCTGCGAGGTCACCAGCAAGAGCATCGCCGTCAAGCAGCCGTCGCCGCCCTGGGTGGTGTTCCAGTGGGGCTCGTTCGCGACGGCCCACTTCACGGCGTACGTCGCCTCCGTCGATGTCTCCTACTCCCTCTTCGGGACGAGCGGGATGCCGATCCGGGCCAGCTGCCGGCTTCAGCTGCACGAGATCCCGAGCAAGACCGCGGGACAGAACCCGACGTCCGGTGCGCTCACCGCGCAGCGCGTGCACCGGGTCGTCGCCGGGGACTCGCTGCAGTCGCTGGCCTGGCGGGAGTACGGCGACGCGGCCGCCTGGCGGGCGATCGCGGACGCGAACGGGATCGACGACCCGGGGTGGCTGCCCGCGGGCACGGAACTGGTGTTGCCGGCCGCCGAGGAGGTGCGGTCCTGATGGTGAAGCACGCTTTCTCGAACGTCGTCAAGGTCGTCATCGGCGGCAAGGAGCTGACCGCCACCTCGGAGTACGGGCGGTATCTGGTCGACGCCCATGTGGACCAGGGCGTCGGGGTGCCCGCCGCCTTCCAGCTGACCTTCCGCGACCCCTCCCGCAAGCTGCTCGGCAAGCTGGGCGTCCAGTTCGGCACCCCGGTGGTGATCACGCCGGTCTCCGACGGCCAGGGCACCGGCGACCCGCTGCTCACCGGTGAGGTCACCGGGTTGGAGGCCGAGTACGACGGCACCGGCAGTTACGCGGTCGTCCGGGGCTACGACTACGGGTTCCGGCTGATGCGGCAGCGCCGCGTCGTCGCCTACCGCAACCAGACCGCCTCCGACATCGCCCGCAAGCTGGCCGCGCAGGACGGGGTGCCGATCGGGCGGATCCAGGCCACCAAGACCGTCTACGAGTTCATCAGCCAGTCGAACGTCACCGACTGGGACTTCCTGGCCCGGCTCGCCGACGAGAACGAGATGGTCATGTCGGTGGACGCGGACGGCAAGTTCCAGTTCGTGAAGCGGAAGAGCGCCTCTGGGGCGCCCTCGCCGCAGACCGACGGCGACAAGAGCCCGTTCGTACTGGAGGCCGGGCACGACATCCTGCGGCTGCGGACCGCGGTCACCGCCTCCGACCAGGTGAACCAGGTCGAGTCGCGCGGCTGGGACGTACGGACGAAGAAGACGCTCACGGCGACCGTCACCCCGGCCGGCAACACCAGCTACAGCATCGGCACCACCCCGGGCGCCGCGGCCGGCGAGTTCAAGACGTCGAAGCTGGTCGAGACGGGCACGCCGTACGACAAGCAGGCCGAGGTGAAGTACGCGGCCGACGCCCTCTCCGACGACGTCACGTCGACGTTCGCGGAGGTGGAGGTGATCGTGCGGGGCAATCCGAAGCTGCGGCCGGGGGTTCCGGTGGCGCTCGCGGACGTCGGGGACCCCTTCGAGGGGAAGTACACGGTCACCTCGGTACGGCATGTCTTCGGCGACGCCAAGCACTACGAGACCTGGGTGACGGTCAGCGGCCGCCAGTGGCGGTCCCTGTACGGCGTCGCCTCGGGCGGTGCCGGGGACGCCGGTGCCGACCGGCAGCCCAGTGTGGCGCAGGCCCTCGTCACCGACGTACAGGATCCGCTCCAGCAGGGGCGGGTGAAGGTGAAGTTCCCGTGGCTGGACGACAAGTACGTCAGCGACTGGACCCGGACCGTGCAGTGGGGCGGGGTGCGCGGCGGCGGGGTCTTCCCGATGGACGTCGGTGACGAGGTGCTGGTCGCCTTCGACCGGGGCGCCCTGGACCACGCCTATGTCATCGGCGGTCTCTACAACGGCAAGGACAAGCCGACCCGGATCAAGGACGTGCCGTTGCACGACGGCATGCGCGGCCGGGCCACCCGCCACACCGTCTCCGACCGCTCCGGCAACCACATGGACCTGCTCGACCAGAAGGGCCGCAAGGAAGGCGTCCGGCTGGCCAGCGGCGACGACAAACTGACCGTGTTCCTCGACCGTGCCAAGACCGAGATCACCGTGGACAGCAAGGGCGACGTCACCATCAAGGGCAGCAGGTCGGTGTCGGTCGACGCGGGAACCAACCTCTCCCTGAGCGCCAAGGGCCGCCTCAGCATCCGCAGCGGCGGACCACTGTCCATCCAGGGCGGCGAACTCGTCGACATCAGGGCACTGGGCGCGGTGCGCATGAACGCGGCGGGCGCCCTGAACCTGACGGCGGGCGGCGCGGCGGCCGTCACCGCAGGCGCCACGGTCCAGCTCACCGCGGCACTCAACATCGGCCTCAAGGGAGCCACCTACCTCCTCATGGGCAAGGGCAGCGCCAACGGCGTCCCACTGCCCCCGCCTTTCTGAGAGACCTGGCCGCAAGGCGCCCTACCACCCGCAAAGCGCTCCCGAACCCGAAGGAAGACACATGGCAGAGCAGTTCGTGGGCTCCGGCTGGTCCTTCCCCCTCCGTATCGGCCCCACCGGCGG
This sequence comes from Streptomyces sp. NPDC005866, assembly GCF_040629895.1. Lineage (NCBI taxonomy): Bacteria > Bacillati > Actinomycetota > Actinomycetes > Kitasatosporales > Streptomycetaceae > Streptomyces > Streptomyces sp. NPDC005866. The sequence goes on along the minus strand of NZ_JBEXWP010000003.1, from coordinate 143,826 downwards.
CATCGCCCTGGTCAGCGGCGAGAAGGAAGTGGAAGAGGCCATCCGCCTCATCCTCTCCACGGCCCCCGGCGAACGCCCCATGCGGCCGGAGTTCGGCTGCGCCATCCACGACCTCGTCTTCGCCCCCGTCAACGAGCAGACCGCCGGCCGTATCCAGCACGAGGTGTACGCCAGCCTCGACCGCTGGGAGCCACGGATCGAGGTCGAGGACGTCGAGGTCACCACCGGCGCCGACCCGAGCGTGCTGATGATCGACGTCCGCTACTCGATCCGCGGCACCAACAACCCGCGCAGCCTGGTCTTCCCCTTCTACGTCATCCCCTCCCACGACGAGCCGGACCTGCCCCCCGCCTCCTCGGACTCCTCGGAAAGCGACCGCTGATCCCGATGGCCCTGCCCTCCCCGAACCTCGACGACCGACGCTTCCAGCAGTTCGTCGACGACGCCAAGCGTTACATCCAGCAGCGCGCCCCGGAGTGGACCGACCACAACGTCTCAGACCCCGGCATCACGCTGGTGGAGACGGTCGCGCACATGGCCGACCAGATCGTGTACCGCCTCAACCGGGTCCCGGAGAAGAACCATCTCGCCTTCCTGGACCTGGTCGGCATCACGCTGTTCCCGCCGTCGGCGGCCCGCACGGACGTGACGTTCTGGCTGTCGGCGGCCCAGGAGGAACCGGTTCCGGTGCCGGTCGGCACGGAGGTGGCGACCCGCCGCACCGAGACGCAGGAGGCGGTGGTGTTCGCGACCGAGCGCGAACTGACCATCGTGCCCAGCGAGTTGCGGCACCTGCTCCGGCAGCAGCACGACTCTGCCGTCGTCGACCTCACCCATGAACTCGCCGAGGGCAAGGACCTGTTGTGCTTCGCCGAGTCCCCGAACCCGGGTGACTGCATGCTGCTCGGCCTCTCCGCCGCCGTCCCGCACTGCGCGGTCGCCCTCGATCTGGACAGCCGGGTCGACGGTGTCGGCGTGGACCCGCGGCAGCCCCCGCTGGTGTGGGAGGCGTGGACGGAGGACGGCTGGCGGGAGTGCGAGGTCGACCGGGACGGCACGGGTGGCCTCAACCGCCCCGGCGAGGTCGTGCTGCACGTCCCCGGCGGTCACGTCCTGTCCCGCAACGGAGGCCTGGAGGCGAGCTGGCTACGCTGCCGGGTCACCGAGCCGCGTTCCGACCAGCCCTTCTACACCACTTCCCCGACGGTCCGGTTCGTGGAGGCCTGCACCGTGGGCGGCACGACCGGCGCCGTACACGCGGAGACCATCGATGACGAGGCGCTCGGCGAGTCGACGGGCCTGCCCGGCCAGCGCCTGCGGCTCGCCCACGCGCCCGTCGTCGGGGACACCCCGCCGCTGCTCCTGCAGACCGCCGAGCACGACGGCGAGGGCGGCTGGGTGGACTGGCAGGTCGTCCCGCACTTCGCGGCCTCCGGCCCGTACGACCGGCACCTCACCCTCGACGCGACGACCGGGGAGATCGCCTTCGGCCCCGCGGTCCGCGAACCGGACGGCTCGCTGCGCCAGTACGGCGCGGTGGCCCCGAAGGGCGCGGTCATCCGGGCCCACCGCTACCGCACGGGCGGCGGCCGGGACGGCAACGTGGCCCGGGGGGCGGTACAGATCCTGCGTTCCTCCATCCCGTACGTCTCGGAGGTCGTCAACCGGGAGGCCGCGCGCGGGGGAGTGGACGGCGAGACCGTCGCCGAGGCAAAGGTGCGCGCGCCGATCACCCTGCGCGCCCAGGAGCGGGCCGTGACCCTGCGCGACTACGAGGAACTGGCCCGCCGGGCCGCCCCCGAGACGGCCCGGATCACCTGCCTGGAGGGCGAGGAGGGCGAGCACGGAGCCTACGCGGTACGGGTGCTGGTGGTCCCCCAGGCGGTCCCCGATCCCGGCGGCCGCCTCCGCTTCGAGCAACTCGTTCCCGGTGACGCCCTGCTGGACCGCATCACCCGCCACCTGGACGAACGCCGGCTGATCGGCACCCGGCTGGCCGTCGGGCCGCCCTTCTACCAGGGCGTCACGGTCGTCGCCACCGTCCACGCCTTCCGTGGCGTGGACGTCGACCGGGTCCGCCGCCAGGCCCACGACGCCCTCTACCGCCACCTGGACCCGCTGACCGGCGGTGCGGACGGCAAGGGCTGGCCGTTCGGGCGCCCGGTGCAGGCGGGTGAGGTCTTCGCGGTGCTGCAACGCGTCCCCGGCGTCGAACTCGTCGACGAGGTCGTGCTGCACCCCGCCGACCCGCTCAACGGCAAGCGCGGCGACCCGACGGACCGTATCGACCTGGACGCCCCGTCCCTGGTCTTCTCCTACGACCACCGGGTCCGGGTGGTCGGCGAATGAAGCGAATGAACGTGAACGACGTGACGGGAGGCGTCCGTTGAGAGGTTCCATCGACGGCCTCGGCTCCTCCGTCCCCATCGGCGCGATGCTCCCCGCGGTCTTCGCCGACGACGACCTCGCGCTGCGCTTCGTCGCCGGCCTGGACGACGTGATCGCCCCGATCCCGAACGCCCTCGACTGCCTGCCCAGCTACTTCGACCCGGCCCTGGCCCCACTCGACTTCGCGGAATGGCTCGGCACCTGGGTCGGCGCGGAGACGGACGGCATGGAACCGGAACCCCTGCTCCGCGCGGCCGTGGCCGCGGCCGCCTTTCTGCACCGCATCCGGGGCACCCGCCGAGGCCTCTCCGAGGCGGTCCGCCTGGCCTTCGGCGTGACACCGGAGATCACGGAGAGCGGCGGCGCCGACTGGAACGCCCGCCCGCTGGGCCCCTTCCCCGGCGAATCCCGCCCCCGCCTGCACGTCCATCTCACGCTCCCCTCCCCCACCCCGGCCGACGAGGTCCGACTGGAGCACCTCGTGGCCGCCGCCCGCCCCGCTCATATGCCCTACACGGTCCAGGTGACCGCGTCCGCCGAGAGGACCCCGCAGCGATGACGACCAACCGGAACTGCACGGAGTGCGGCACGGTCGCGGAACCGGGCCAGTCCTTCTGCGACGCGTGCGGCTCGGTACTGAGCTGGGCGGTCAGCAGGGAGGGGGACCGGCAGCAGACAACCGCCCCCGAGCCGGCACCCGCCCCGGCTTCGGCCGGTCCCGCCCCGGCTTCGGCCTCCCCCGCCTGGGACGCCTTCACCGGCAGAGACGGCAGCACCGGCCTGCCCCGACGGGACGCACGAGCGACGGCAACGACAGCGCCCCCTGAGGGGCGCGGGGAACTGCGCGCTGAGCCCCCGCTGACCGAGACCACGGCAACGGCCGACACCACCCCCCTTCCCGCAGCCGCCCCGCAGGCTGCCGGCGGCGCCCAGCCCCCTCAGGGGCCGCCCGCACCCGAAGGCGAAAGTCGCATGGGTGGTGCCGGCGGGAACAACCAGGCCGAAGACGAAGCCGAGCGAGCCCGCCGCCTCCTCATCCCCGTACAGGACACAGAACCGGCACCACCCACGCCCCCTTCCGTCACCCCCGTCCTTCCCGGCCGCCCCACCCCCCAGCGCCCGCAGTCCGTCCGCGCCCCCGGCGAGGACCTCGGCGCCCACGGCGGCACCCCCTGCCCCTGGTGTGCCACCCCCAACCGCCCCGACCGCCACTTCTGCACCCGCTGCGCCATGCCCATGGCCGGCAACGGCAGCACCGCCCACTCGGCCCACCGCCCCTGGTGGCGCCGTCTCTTCGACTTCCGCAACCGCGAGACCCCCTGGGCCGGCGACCGCCCCCGCCTGCGCCGTACCTTCGACCGCGTGCTGACCTGGATCGGCGCGGCCGTCATCCTCGCCCTCGTCACGGTCCTGGCGATCAACATCCCGAACGCGGTGAGCGCCACCCGCGACCACTTCGCCAAGCGCGCCCAGGTCTCCCCGGACCACGTCAGCGCGTCCCGCTCGTACGCCGGTCACAAGCCGGACCTCGTCTTCGACAAGCTGAACAACACCTGGTGGGGTCCCGGCGTGACCCGGGGCGGCGAGGGCGAGTGGATCGAGGCCCGCTTCGACGAACCGACCCGCCTCCTGAACCTCGTCATCACCTCCGGCGAGTCGACCCGCTACGACCAGCTCAAGAAGTCCGCCCTGCCGCACCGTATGAAGGCGGTCATCAAGACGTCCGACGGCAAGACCGAGACCCGGGAGATCACCCTCGACCAGTCGGCCGGCGGCCAGACCCGTGACTTCCGCGCGAAGAACGTCACCTCCGTCCGCTTCACGATCGAGTCGTCGTACCAGGCCTCGGCCGGCACCCAGGTTGCCATCGCCGAGATCGAGTTCTTCGGCCCGTCGAGCGCGAACTCGTCCTGAAAGGCAAGACGAGTCGGCCCGTGCGGGCACCTTGAACCTCTGTGCGAGGACGTCGGCCACCGACGCCCCGGCACGGCTACGGCGGCACGAGCACCTCGTGCCGCCGTCCCCGACGGTGGGTTTCAGCCGCCCACCCTGACGGCTTCGGCCGGCGGCACCGACAGGGCCCTCCTCGTGGGCAGTTCGATCGTCACGTACGACGTCACCACCACCGTCACCGCCGCCGCGGGCAGCAGCCACACCGGCCCCGCAGGCCACGGGCGGTCCAGGAAGCCCTGGCCCAGCAGCGCCAGCGGCAGCGCGGACAGCGCGACCCCCGCGACCAGCGCCGTCACCGAGATCACCCCGGCCTCACGGCGCATCATCGCGAGGATCTGCCTCGGTGTCGTACCCACCAGCCGCAGCGCGGCGATCTCCGTGCGGCGCTGGGCGGTCGCCGCGACCAGCCGGTTGGCGATGCTGAGCAGCAGATAGCCGAGCAGGACGACGATGACGGCGAGGTTCACCCACACCTGGGGCGGGGTGTCCGCACCCGCCTGCGGGGCCGCGTCCGACAGGGCGAGGCCGGGACGGGCGGCGGCCAGTGCGGTGAGCGCGCGCTCGGCCGTCGCCGTACCGTCCGTGCGGACCAGGACGCTCTGGTCGAGGCCGGTCGTGGTGTGCCCGGCGGCCAGGTCGTGGGAGAGGACCACCGGGCCGAAGCCGAGCCCGCGGTCGTAGACGGCCACCACCTTCGCCTCGACGGGTGCGCCGTCGCCGAGGAACAGCCGTACGCGGGAGCCCAGTTCGCCATCGCGCGGCCCCGCCACCTCGCTGCTGACGGCCACCGTGGCACCGGTCAGCCCGGACAGGCTGCCCCGCGTCACCCCGAGGTCGAGGACGTCCTTCGCGGCCGGGGTCAGGATCAGCGCGGAGGCGGACTCGGTGGCGGTGTCGCCGAACTGGCTGTACGGCCAGACCACGGTGGTCGTGCCCACGGGGGCCGCGGCCCGGACGCCCGGGAGCCGTCGTACGGCGGGCAGCGTGTCGGCCGGGAGCCCGCCCAGGGCGGGGGCGCCGAGGCGGTACTGGCCCAGCGTCCCGGTGCAGGTGTCGTCCGAGGCCGCGGCCAGCACCGTGGTCTGCGCGAGCGTGTACGTCAGCACGAACACGACCGCCATGGCGAGCGGGCTGATCACCCCGGTGGCGCGCTGCGCGTACGCCCGTATGTTGGACAGGGCCAGCCAGGTCGGCGCGGACACCCCGGAGCGCAGCCGTCGTACCGCCGCCTCGCCCGCCGTCCGGACCAGCGCGGGGCCGGCCAGTGCCAGGCCGATCGCGGCGACGATGCCCGCGATGGAGGTGCCGGAGGCGCCGATCAGGGTGCGTTGCAGCAGCGGGGTGACGGACAGCGCGCAGGAGGCGGCCATCAGCAACAGGCCGGCGATCGTGCGGGACTTGGACGGGGAGCGGGGCTCGCTGCGGGACTCGGCGACCGCCTCGGTGGCCGGCATCCTCGAGGTGCGCCAGGCCGCGCAGCGGGCGGCGACGCGGACGACCGCGACGAGCAGGACGACCGTGGCCAGGGCGGGGAACGGGCTGAACGTGAGGGGGAGTTCGGCCGGCAGTACGTCCCGGTGGACCAGGAGCGTGCGGAAGCGGGCGGCCAGCAGATAACCGAGGGCGATGCCGGGCACCAGGGCCAGGGCCGTCACCGTCGTCGACTGGGCGGCGGCCAGCCGGCGGATCTGCCCCGGCGTCGCCCCGACGGCCCGCATCAGCGCCAGGTCCCGGCGCTGACCGGCGATCGCCACGCCCAGCGCGCCCGCGGTGACGAACCCCATGATCAGCAGGACGATCCCGGCGAGCGAGCTGGAGAGCAGGACGAGGAGGGAGCGGGCGGACCCCATGCCGGGGGCCACGGCCGTCCCACGGCCGGCTCCGGTGAGGACCTTCAGACCGGTACCGGCGACCGCATCGCGGGCCTCGGACGCCACCTGCTGCTCGGCGCCGGGGGCGGTGCGCAGACCGATGAGGTCGACGGCGCCCTTCTGAGTGCGCCCGCTCACCTGCGCCGCCGCCCGGTCCGTGAAGTAGATCCCCGCGTCCGGGGCGTGGACCAGGGCCGTCACGCGACAGTCCGTGGCCGTGCGGCCGTTCGCGGTGACGCGGACCCGGTCGCCGACGGACAGGCCGCTCGCCGCGCCCACCGCCACCTCCGCCGGGGCCGACGGGGCGCGGCCCTCGATGCGCGGGCCGGCGAGCAGCTTCGACGAGGACCAGCCATGGCCGGCCGCCGCGGGGTCCTGGCCGCCGACCGGGACGAGCCGGCCGTGGATGTCCGTCACGGCGGCCGGGAAGCCGAGGTCACCGACCGCGGCCGTGACGCCGGGCAGTTTCGCCAGGCGGTCGGTGAGGGCGGCCGGGACCGTGGCGCGTTCCGGCAGGGCGATCGGGAGGTCGCCGGGCGCGTGGTACTCCTGGTCGGCGGCGACCACGACGTCCGCGCCGCCGAGCCGGCCGGGCGGCAGCTGGGAGCGCAGGCCGGACTCCGCCAGCACCCCTGTGGCGGTGATCAGGGCCGCTCCGCCCAGGACCGCGCAGGCCACGGCGAGCAGCGAGGCGATCCGGTGGGCGGCCATACGAAGGGCGAAGTGCAGCATGACGCTCAGCGCTCCCCCAACGCGGCCAGCCGGGCCGCCAGTTGTGATGCCGTCGGGTGGTTCATGGCCTCGACCACCCGGCCGTCGGCCATCACCAGCGCCCGGTGGGCGCGGGCCGCGGCCGCCGGGTCGTGGGTGACCATGACGACGGTCTGGCCGAGGTCGTCGACGAGCGCCCGGAGCAGGTCGAGCACCTGGTGGGCGCTGCGCAGGTCGAGCGCGCCGGTCGGCTCGTCGGCGAACACCACCGCCGGACGCGCGGCCAACGCCCTTACCAGCGCGGCTCGTTGCTGCTGGCCGCCGGAGAGCTCGGCGGGGCGGTGGTGGAGCCGGTCGGCCAGTCCGACCCGTTCGGTGAGGGTGCGGATCCAGTCCTGGTCGGGACGGCGGCCGGCCAGCCGCACCGGCAGCGTGATGTTGTCCTCGACGGAGAGGGAGGGAATCAGGTTGTAGGCCTGGAAGACGAAACCGACGCGCTCGCGGCGGAGTTCGGTACGCTTGGTCTCGTTCAGCCCGGCGATCTCCCGGCCGTCGATACGGACACTGCCGGAGGTCGGCGAGTCCAGCCCGGCCGCGCAGTGCATCAGCGTGCTCTTGCCGGAGCCGGAGGGGCCCATCACGGCCAGGAAGGTGCCGTGTTCCACGGTGAGCGACACCTCGTCCAGGGCCCTTACCCCGCCCGCGTACGTCTTGCCCACGCCGGTCAGCGCGATGGCCGGGGCCCGCCGGGCGGTGTCCACGGCGGCCGGGTTCAGCGGCGATCTCATCGGCGGCCTCGCAGCCGGCGCACGACCAGGACGCCCGCGCTGAGCAGGGTCACCACTCCGCAGGCCACGTTCACCCAGGGGGCGACCCCGCCGTACGAGGTCGCCATGTTGGCGGCCGCGCTGAGGACCAGCAGTGACCACAGCAGCGTGCGCACGAGGTCCACACCGCCGCCCGGTTCCGCCGCGGGGGGCGGACTACTGGTGAGTCGATAGGGATCGGTACCGGCCACGGATGCCTCCTGTTGGGTCTGCGAGGGCTGCTGGGACTTCCTGCGATCAGGACACCGACGCTACGGACCGTGACCCCCCTCGGCCGATCCCGTGGACCGCCCGGTCCGAGGTACAGCAGGCTGTACTTTCCGGTCCGGGCGGGCCCGCCGGACTGCCGTACGCCCTAAGGTCTTTGGCGACGACGAAAGGGGGGCCCATGGCCGCCACCAGCGCCCGGGCCGAGGGCGCGCGGACCCTCGCCGCACGGATCCCGCGGACCGCGGGCCGCGCGCTCGGCGAGCTCGTCGGCGGACTCGGTACCGCCGGCCCGGCGCTCGCCCTGCTGCTTCTGCTCGCGGTGACGGCGGTGACCGCACCGCTCGGTGTGGGCCTGCTCCTCGCCCCGCTCACCCTGCGCGCCCTGCACACCCTGGCCGGGCGCGAGCGGAAACGGCTCGGCCGGCACGGTCCCGAGGTCATCGGTCCCGCACCGCCGCCCACCCGGCTGCGGCTCGCCCTGACCGACCCCGTCACCCGGCGTGAGGTGCGCTGGCTGCTGCGGCATGGCACGCTCGGCCTGCTGCTGGGCCTGACCGGCCTCTTTCTGCCGCTCTCCGCGGTACGGGACACGCTCTTCCCGCTGTACTGGCGGTTCTCGCCCGAGGGCATGACCGCCACCTCCTTCGGCTACGGCGTGGCGCACTCCTGGGCGGACGCCTTCGCCGTCTGCGCGTTCGGCGTCGGGTCGACAGCCGTCCTCCTGGGCCTGACCCCCGGCATGGCCCGGCTCCAGGCGGAGCCCGGACGGCGCCTGCTGGCCGCCGGGCCCGACCAGGACCTCTCCTTGCGGGTCGCCGAACTCACCGCCACCCGCGCCGCCGCCCTCGACGCCCACGCCACCGAACTCCGCAGGATCGAGCGGGCGTTGCACGACGGCACCCAGAACCGGCTGGTCTCGGTCACCGTGCTGCTCGGCGCCGCCCGCCGCCAGGTGGCCCGCGATCCGTCCCGCGCCGACGAGATCCTGGAGCGCGCCCAGTCCGCCGCCGAACAGGCGCTGGCCGAACTGCGCACGGTCTCGCGCAGCATCCTGCCGCCGGTTCTGGACGACCGCGGCCTCGCGGGGGCACTGTCGGGACTGGCCGCCGAGTCGCCGGTGCCGTGCCGGATCGACGTCGACGCGCCCGAGCGCTGTGCCGCCTCCGTCGAGGCGACCGCCTACTTCGTCGTCGCCGAAGCCCTCACCAACGTCGCCAAGCACAGCGGCGCCGACCGGGCCACGGTCACCGTCCGGGCCCGCGGCGGACGACTCCAGCTGACCGTCACCGACGACGGCCGGGGCGGCGCCGACGACTCCGGGGGCTCCGGGCTGACCGGCATCCGTCGCCGGGTCGGGGCGCACGACGGCACCCTCCGCCTGACCAGCCCGGCAGGCGGCCCGACCATCCTGGAAGTGGAACTGCCCTGTGGAACCTGACGTCGCGCACAACGCGGACCGCGCCCTGCGGATCGTGATGGCCGAGGACGACCCGCTGCTCCGTGAGGGCCTCGCCCTGCTGCTGCGCGCCGAGGGCCTCGACGTGGCGGCCACCGCCGGAACGGCCGACGACGCCCTGGACGCCATCGACACGCACCGCCCGGACATCGCCATCCTCGACGTCCGGATGCCGCCCACCCACACCGACGAGGGCATCCGCGCGGCCGTCGAGGCCCGGCGCCGCCATCCCGGCCTCGCCGTCGTCGTCCTGTCGGCGTACGTCGAGCAGAGCTTCGCCACCCAACTGCTCACCGGCGGGGTCGGCGGCCTCGGCTACCTGCTCAAGGAAAGGGTGGGCCGGGTCGAGGAGTTCCTCGACGCCCTGCACCGGGTGGCGGACGGCGGCACCGCGATCGACCCCGAGGTCGTCGCCCAGCTCTTCACCCGCTCCCGCCAGGACACCCGCCTGGAACGCCTGAGCCCGCGCGAACGCGACGTACTCGCCCTGATGGCCGAGGGCCTCGGCAACTCCGCGATCGCCGAACGCCTGGTCGTCACCGACGGCGCCGTCCACAAGCACATCCGGAGCATCTTCGCCAAGCTCGACCTGTCCCCGGCAGACCGGGTGGACCGCCGGGTGGCGGCGGTCCTGCACTATCTGGAGGACGCCCGGGCGCGCGCCCGCTGACCGAGCCGCGGGACCGTCAGACGCGGACGCCGAACATGAACGGCCCACCGATGGTGCTCATCGACTCGTAGCGGACGACCGTGCCGGTGCGCGGGGCGTGCAGGATCTGCCCGTTGCCGGCGTACAGGCCCACGTGGTGCAGGTCGTTGAAGAAGAAGACGAGGTCGCCGACCTGGAGACCGGACGTCGAGTAGATCCTGGTGCCGATCGTCGTCTGGGACTCGGAGGTGCGCGGGATGGACACCCCGGCCTGCGCGTAGGCCCAGGAGGTCAGGCCCGAGCAGTCGAAGGAGGAAGGGCCGGTGGCGCCGTAGACGTACGGCGTGCCGAGCCTGGTCCTGGCGGCGGCGAAGGCGGCCGCGGCCCGTCCGGTGGCGGAGGTGTCGTTGCCGAGGTTCACCCGCTCGCCGGCGGAACGGCTGGCGCGGTCCTGCTCGGCGGCCAGCGCGGCCTTCTCGGCGGCGGTGAGACTGTTGAGCAGCTTCTGCGCCTCGGCCAGCTTGGCCTGGACTTCCTTCTTCTTCGCGCCGAGTTCGGTGCGAGTGGCGGCCAGGTCCTTGAGCTTGGCGGTGGCCTCCGCCCGCTCCTGCGCCAGCTCGCGCTGCTTGGCCTGGATCTTCTTCAGCGTCTCGACCTGCTGGCCGCTCAGCTGGTCCAGCGTGGCCGCCTTGTCCAGGTAGTCGTCCGGGTCGGCGGAGAGGAACAGCTGGAGGGACGGGTCGAGCCCGCCGCTGCGGTACTGGGCGGTGGCCATGCTGCCGATGCCGTCCCGCAGTCGGTTCAGCTCCTCCTGACCGCGTGCCACCGAGTCCTGCAGCGCGGATATCTCCTTCTGGAGCTTGTCCTGCTTCTCCTTGGCCCCGTTGAACCTCTCGGTGGCCTGCTCGGCCTCCTGGTACAGCTTGTCCACCCGGGACTTGACCTCGCCCTTGCTCGGCTTCTCGCTGGGCGCGGCGTTGGCCGCCTGCGAGGAGAGGGCCACGGCAGCAGCGGCGGCGGTGGTCAGCACGGTGACCCGAGCACGGCTCGGCTGCTTGGGACGACGGTGGAACGCCACGGAGGCGATCTCCTTCCGAGCAAGGGGTCGAGCGAAGGATCAAGCGGTGGTGTGCGCCCCAGACATTAATGACTATCTTACGATCAGTTCAAATCTCGGCATGGCAAGTTTCCGGACATCGGCCGCACAACCGCTCCGCCGGCAACGGCGGCTGACACCCCGTAGTACGGACGGCCGGTCCCGGAGGTTCACCGAAAACCCGTGATGGCCGGTGGTGATCGGTGCTTGGGCGGGTGACTGTTCCGACGGCGACCGGAATGGCGGTCACCGGCCCCCGGTTGTGGCTGATATGAACGAGACCATGGAGAAGATCGACCTGGGTGCCATCGGTGTGTGGCGCCAGGAGACCGAGCCCGACCTCGCCGTCGAGCTGGAACGCCTGGGCTACGGCACGCTGTGGCTCGGCAACGTGACCGACCCGGATCTGGCCCTGGCCGAGCGGCTGCTCGACGCCACCGAGACCCTGGTCGTCGCCACCGGCATCGTGAACATCTGGTCCAACCCGGCCGACCGGGTCGCCCGTTCGTACCGCCGTATCGCCGAGCGCCACGCGGACCGCTTCCTCCTGGGCATCGGCGCGGGCCACCCGGAGGTCACCAAGGAGTTCGTACGGCCGTACCAGGCCCTGAACAACTACCTGGACGTTCTCGACGAGGGCGGCGTCCCGGTGGCGCGCCGCGCCCTGGCGGCCCTGGGCCCCCGGGTACTGCGCCTGGCCCGCGACCGCGCGGCGGCCGCGCACCCCTACCTCGTCACCCCGGACCACACCCGCCAGGCACGCGAGATCCTCGGCACCGGAACGATCCTGGCCCCCGAGCAGAAGGTGATCCTGGAGACGGACCGTTCCCGGGCCCGCGCCATCGGCGACACCACCCTGGGCTTCTACCTGAACCTGAGCAACTACCTCAGCAACCTGCGCCGCCTGGGCTTCGACGACACCGACTTCGCGGACGGCGGCAGCGACCGCCTCTTCGACGCGCTGATCCTGCACGGCGAGACCGCCCGGGTGGTGGAGGGCATCCGCGCACACCACGAGGCGGGCGCCGACCATGTGGCGCTCCAACTGCTGCATCCCACGGGCAGCGACCCGCTGCCGGGGTACCGGACACTGGCGGAGGCGCTGGGCCTGGGGCCGGTGCGCTAGGAGGTCTCGCGCCTCTCCGTCAAAAGGCCGCCGAGCAGACCGTCGAGCGGTGCGGGCACGCGGTCGGGCTCCAGGGCCTCGACGAGAACCCGGCCGTAATGGATCTTCCGCCCCTTCTTCGTGCCGAGGAAGCGGCGCAGTTGCTGCTGTGCGGTGCGGCCCTGCTGGGCGGGCTGGTTCAGGAAGGTGAGCAGGGGGCGCTCGTCGCCCTCGGCCCGGATGAGCTCCGTGACCCGGGGTGGACCGAGGGCGCGGACGAGTTCGTCCTCGAGGTCGGCGGCGCAGACGAAGAACCCGTGTGGTGCGGCACCGGCCCGCTCCAGGCCGCGGGCGTAGTAGGGACGCTCCCGCTCGTCGCACAGCCCGGTCAGCCGCAGGCCCAGGCCGGGCGGTCCGAGAAGGCGGGCATAGCGCCCGACGTTCATCGCACCGCCCATCGACAGCACGCACACCCCCTCGGCCGCCAGATCCCGCCCGCGCCGCGCGGCCAGCGCATCCACCGCGGCTACATCACTGGGCCCTTCGAGCAGCACGGCGACCCGCACGCCCAGCCGACCGGCCAGCGCCCGGGCAGGGCCCTCGGCCCCACCACTCGCCCACCCGGCGACCGCCTCCCGGAACGCCCCGATGTCCGCCATGGCACGAGTCTCCGCCCCGGTCGGGCGCCGACGCCAGGGAATATCCGCCGCCGGTGAGGACTGCACGGGCCGCCGGTGAGGACTGCACGGGCCGCCGGCGTCAGCTCGGGAACATCCCGGCGGTCGCGTTGACCCATGTGCCCGTGAGGACGACCCCGGCGTCCGAGGCGAGGTACGCCGCCAGCGCCGCGATGTCCGCGATACGCGGGGAGCGCTTCGTCATCCGCAGCGAGTCCAGTTGGGCGCGGATGCCGTCCACCGCCGCCTCGTCCATCGCCGGGGCGCCTGCCGCGCTCAGCTTCTCCGGGGTGAGGGTGTCGGTGACCCCGGCGGTCCAGATCCCGCAGACACGGACGCCGGACGGGCCGACCTCCTGGGCGAGTTGACGGATCAGCGCGTCGATCGCGCCGTCGGCGGCGCCGGTACCGCCGAGCATCGGGGTGCCGTTGTGGGAACCGCTGTTCAGGGCGAGGATCACGCCCGAACCCTGCGCGGCCATCCGGCGGGCGGCCGCCCGGGCGGTGATGAACTGGCAGGCGATGCCCCGCGCCACCGGCCGGGTGTAGTCCTCGACCGACATCTCGGTCAGCGGGACGCCCTGGAGGTCCCCGCGCGGTACGAGGTTGAGGGAGACGTCGATCCGGCCCGCCCGCTCGACCACCGACGACGCGTGCGCCTCCACGGCGGCCTCGTCCTCGGCGTCGACCACGTCGTACTCGGCACCGGTCGTCGCGGCGACCTCCCGCAGGGTGGCCTCCGTACGCCCGACGAGGAACACCCGCGCCCCGGCCTGCGCGTACTCCCGCGCGACTCCCGCACCGAGGGCACCGGCCCCGCCGTACACGACCGCGACCTTGTCCTTCAGCAGCATGACTCTTCAACTCCGTTCGGCTTCGTGAACGCCTTGTCACCGAGTAGGACGCACGGGCCCGCCGAACTCATCGCTCTCGTCGCTCTCGTCGCTCTCATCGCTCTCACCGCTCTCATCGATCGGGTCGATTCCGAGAGCCATCGGCAGTCCGAAGGCCGGGAACAGGTGGGGCTCGAAGGTGGTGATCTCGGCGATCCGGCCGTCCTCGATCCGCAGTACGTCGATGAGCTGGGCCCGGAAGACACTGGTCCCGGGGCGTTGCAGGTAACCGGCCACGGCCGGCTGGCCGTTGGCACGTACGGGCAGGTGGCGCCAGTGGCCGGCGAACATCGGGGACGCCGGGTCGAGGTTGGGACGGACGAAGGCGAAGAGCGCGTCGCGGGAGGTGAACCAGAAGGGGTTCGGGGGCATGGTGAGCACCGCGTCCTCGCGGACGAGGTCGACCATGGCGTCGATGTCGGCCCGGGCGGCGGCGTCCATGTAGCGCTGGAGCAGGGCGAGGTCCGCGGTGCTGGGGGTGGGGGACCCGGCCTTGGCCGACCAGTCCTCCCTGTGCCCCGGCAACGCCTCGCGTAGCGCCGAACGGCCGCGCTGCACCGCGCTGTTGGCCGAGGCCACGCTCGCGCCCAGCAGGTCGGCGGTCTCCTGTGCCGACCAGCCGGCGACATCGCGCAGGATCACCGCGGCCCGCTGGCGGGGCGGGAGGTGCTGGATGGCAGTGAGGAAGACCAGTTCAAGGGTCTCGCCGGCCACGGCCTGTTCGTCGGGCTCGTGCTGCGGCGCGGCCGTCTCGGGCAACTGGTCGTCGGGGAACGGCTGCAGCCAGGGCATCCGGGGAGGCGGCGGCCCGTCGCCCGAGTCCATGCCGGGCAGCGGTTCGTAGGGGACCGGGCGCCGGTTGTGCCTGCGCAGGAAGTCCAGGCACAGGTTGGTGGCGATCCGGTACAGCCAGGCGCGGGTGTTGCCGACGCCGTCCAGGGTCTCCTTGGCCCGCCAGGCGCGCAGGAACGTCTCCTGGGTGAGGTCCTCGGCCTCGTCGTACGACCCGAGCAGCCGGTAGCAGTGCACGCGCAGCTGCCGCCGGTGCCCCTCGACGAGCGCGGTGAATCCGGCGTCGCCCGATTTCGTCACGGCGGCGGGGGTGACGTTTCGCGGGGTGGGGGGCGTGACGTATTGGGGGTCGGCGGGTGGGACGTTCTGTGGTGCGGCGGCGGGCGGGACGGCGTTCGCCTCGCGCTCCTGTCCTGCCTGCCGGGCGAGGCGCCGCAGTTGTGCGAAGCGGGTCGTGAGTCCCTCGACGTCGGCGTGGAACGCGGTCCCGGGCGCCAGCCGCACCCGCCCCAGCCGGTCCCCGAGGTCGGAGAGCAGCTCCCTGGCCGGTGGCAGGCCGACCGCCCGCCGCCGCTCCCGGTAGGCCCGCTGGCGGCAGGCCTGTGAGCAGTACGACGCGGTACGGCCGGGGCCGCCGCCGCTCTCGATCGGGTTGCCGCAGACCTCGCAGCTGCCTCTCATGCCCGGCACCTCATGTCCGGCCCAGCCCCTTGACGAGAAGGGCGACCAGACGGCGGGCGTCGTAGCCGGGGTCGTGGTCCGCGCCGATGCAGAGGTTGCCGACGCCGTGCATCAGGTCGAGGGCGGCCAGGTCGGTGTGGATCTCGCCGGACTCGGTCGCCGCGTCCAGGAGCTGGGAGCAGACGGGGACCAGGCGGTCCAGGAAGTAGCCGTGGAGGGTGTCGAAGCCCGCCTGGTCGGAGCGCAGGGCGGCGGCGAGGCCGTGCTTGGTGACCAGGAAGTCCACGAAGAGGTCGATCCACTGGCGCAGCGCGTCGTACGGGCTCGGGGCGGTGGCCAGCAGGGCGGGCCCGGCCTCCGCGCAGGCCTCCACCTGGTGCCGGTAGACGGCGATGATCAGGTCCGCGCGGGTCGGGAAGTGCCGGTAGATCGTCGCCGTGCCGACGCCCGCCCGGGCCGCGATGTCGCGTACCGGCGCCTCCACGCCCGACGCCACGAACGCCGCCGCGGCCGCTTCCAGCAGGGTCATCTCGTTGCGCCGGGCGTCCGCCCGCCGGGGCCGGGCCGCGGCCCGCTCCTTGTCCGCCGGCCGGGGCCGGGCCGCCTGCTCCTCGTCCTTCATGTCGCGTCCTTCATCGTGTGCTCCGTCCCGCGTCACCCTATCGGGGCGTTGCTAAGCGGGACATCGTTCCGTATGGTCGAAGACACGAAACGGGACACCGTCCCGCTTGTCTGTGTGTTCATGTGAGGGGACTCAGTCATGCAGTACCGCACTTTGGGCCGTACCGGTGTGCAGGTCAGCGCGCTCGCGCTCGGCGCGATGAACTTCGGCGCGATCGCGCGCACCACGCAGGAGGAGGCGACCGCGATCGTCGACGCCGCCCTGGACGCCGGGATCAACCTGATCGACACCGCCGACATGTACGGCGAGGGAGAGTCGGAGGAGATGGTCGGCAAGGCGATCGCCGGCCGCCGTGACGACATCGTGCTGGCCACGAAGGCGGGCATGCCGATGGGCGAGGAACGCAATCACCGCGGCGGTTCACGGCGGTGGCTGGTCACCGAGCTGGAGAACAGCCTGCGCCGGCTCGGTGTCGACCATGTGGACCTCTATCAGATACACCGCTGGGACCCGGCCACGAGTGACGAGGAGACCCTGTCTGCGCTGACCGATCTGCAACGCGCGGGGAAGATCCGCTACTTCGGTTCCTCGACCTTCCCGGCGTACCGGATCGTGCAGGGCCAATGGGCGGCGCGCGAGCACCACTTGAGCCGGTATGTCACCGAACAGCCCAGCTACTCCATCCTCCAGCGCGGCATCGAGTCCCATGTGCTGCCGGTGACCGAGGAGTACGGGATGGGCGTGCTGGTGTGGAGCCCGCTGGCCTCGGGATGGCTGTCGGGTGCCGTGCGCAAGGGCCGGGACATCACCACCAGCCGGTCCCTGCTCGCTCCTGACCGCTTCGACCTCACCGTGCCCGCCAACCAGGCCCGGCTCGAAGCCGTGGAGCAGCTGGCCGCCGTCGCCGAGGAGGCCGGACTGACCCTGATCCAGCTCGCGCTCGGCTTCGTCACCGCGCACCCCGCCGTCACCAGCGCCCTCATCGGCCCCCGCACCCAGGACCATCTGCGCTCCCAGTTCGCCGCAGCCGACACCGTGCTTTCCGCCGACGTCCTCGACGCGATCGACGCGATCGTCGCCCCCGGCACCGACCTGGCCGCCCACGAGAAGTACGACACGCCGCCCGCCCTGCTCGACCCGGCACTGCGCCGCCGCTGACCGGCGGCAGAGAGGCCACTCCATGGCATCCACGCCTACGACCCCACCCCGTTTCGGGATCATGACCGCTCCCATGCAGGTGTCGTACGACGACGTCCTGCGGGTCTGGCAGGAGGCGGACGCGATCCCCCGGATCGAGCACGCCTGGCTGTTCGACCACCTCATGCCGATCGGCGGCGATCCCGACGGACCGATCTACGAGGGCTGGACGCTGCTCTCCGCCCTGGCCGCCCGGACGCGACGCCTGCGCCTCGGCCTCCTGGTGACCAGCAACCGTTTCCGGCCACCCGCCATACTGGCGAAGATCGCCACGACCGTAGACGTCGTCTCCGGTGGCCGGCTCGACTTCGGGATCGGCGTCGGCTCACGGCCGCACCCGCCCGAGGCCCGCCGCGAGTATCCGGCGTACGGCCTGCCCTTCATCCCTCCCGCGCAGGCCGTCGAGAGCCTCGCCGAGGCCTGCGCCCTGATCCGCCGCCTGTGGACGGCCACCGAACCCTTCGACTTCCACGGCACCCACCACCAGCTCACCGGCGCCTTCGTCAACCCCAAACCCGTTCAGCGCCCCCACCCTCCGATCCTGATCGGCGGCCGCTCGGCAGCGACCCTCCGGGTGGCCGCCGAACACGCCGACCTCTGGAACATCCCGGGCGGCGACATCGCGGACTGCGTCCGCCGCAGCGCCCTCCTGGACCGCTACTGCGCGGAGATCGGCCGCGACCCCGCCGAGATCACCCGCTCCATACATCTCTCCGTCTCCTACGCCGGCCCGGAGACGACCCGCGCCGCGATCGCCGAGGCGCTGAACGCCGGTTTCCGGCACATCGTCCTGGGCCTGCCGGCGCCCTATCCGGAGGGAGTCGCGCACTGGGTGGCAGACGAACTCATCAGCAAGGAGGCCTGACCCAACAGGCAAGGCGGCCTCACCCTCACCTCTCGCCGAACCGCGCGATCGCCGTCTGGACCGCCTCGTGCATCGCGGGACTGCCGGTGTGGCCCGAGTCGTCGATCACCTTCAGTTCCGCGTCCGGCCAGGCCCTGGCAAGTTCCCACGCGGTTTTCAGCGGACTGCCCAGGTCGAGCCGGCCGTGGATCAGCACCCCTGGGATCCCGGTCAGCCGGTCGGCGTCCCGCAGCAGTTGGCCGTCCTCCAGCCAGGCGTCATGGGCGAAGTAGTGGGCGCAGATCCGGACGAAGGCCATCAGGGAGTCGTCGGGCCGGTCGCTGTAGGCGCCGGGGCTGCCCAGTACCTCGTGGGCGATGACGGCGTCCTCCCAGGTGCACCAGGCACGGGCTGCCGTGACCCGGATCGCGTCGTCCGGACTGCTCAGCAACCTGTTGTAGGCGGTGACGAGGTTGCCGGCGCGGTCCGCGGCGGGCAGGGCGTCACGGAAGGCCTCCCAGGGGCCTGGCAGCAGGCGGCCGACGCCGTGGTACAGCCAGTCGGTCTCCTCCGGGCGGGTCATCGTGACACCGGCGATGACGATCTCGGAGACCCGCTCCGGGTGGCGTTCGGCGTAGGCGAGGACGAGCGTGGAGCCCCAGGAGCCGCCGTAGAGGAGCCAGCGTTCGATGCCGAGGTGTTCGCGCAGCCGCTCCATGTCGGAGATGAGGTGATCGGTGGTGTTGTGGGCGAGGCTGACGGCAGGGTCGGAGGCGTGCGGCCGGCTTTCACCGCAGCCGCGCTGATCGAACAGGACGATCCGGTAGACCTCGGGGTCGAACAGTCCGCGGCTGTGGCGGCGCCCGCCGCTGCCGGGCCCGCCGTGCACGCACAGGGCGGGCTTTCCCGCCGGGTTCCCGCTGGTCTCCCAGTAGATCCGCTGGCCGTCACCGGCACCGAGGAGCCCGTGGGCGTACGGCTCGATGGTCGGGAACTGCTCGGGCATGGTGATCTCCGCTCCAAGGCTGCTGGGAACACGTCTCGACAGTCAGGACAAGAGGAGCAGAAGAGAAGGAAGGAAGAGAAGAGGGAGACGCCAGGTCAAGGTGCCGCGAGCGGTGTCGGCGTCGGCGGGCATGCCCTGGCGACCGCTAGCCGGGCGTACCTATCGGCCGCTCGCCTGGCACGCCATACCGGTTGTCGCCGGGCAGCCACACGGCGACAACCGGCTGAGCGGGCCATACCGGCCTCGTGCGGTGTGCGGCCGGTGTGCGGCTCGTGGCTGAACCGCCGGCCGCCCCTACCGGGCGCGGTTCGCTGTCCGGCCC
This sequence comes from Streptomyces sp. NPDC005866, assembly GCF_040629895.1. Classification (NCBI taxonomy): domain Bacteria; kingdom Bacillati; phylum Actinomycetota; class Actinomycetes; order Kitasatosporales; family Streptomycetaceae; genus Streptomyces; species Streptomyces sp. NPDC005866. Next base: position 124,527 of record NZ_JBEXWP010000003.1, on the reverse strand, counting down.
GCTCATGAGCCGGGTGCCACATCTCCGGCTTTCCAACCCGCGAACCGCCCAGTACCGCGGTCGCCTGGCAGGCGTCACCAGCCGAGGGCGTCCTCGTCGGCTCGCGCCTCCCGGGGCGGTGTGACCGGGAGGGCGTCATGACAGGTGAAGCCGAGCCGGGTCAGTGCCCGGCGCATTTCAAGCGTGGTGAAGTCACGGCGGTTCTGCCGGGTGATCACTTCCCCGACCTGCATCACCGGGTAGGCGCGGCCGTCGATGGTCACGGCCACGCCGGTGACGGGCTCGGGCGTGTGGCTGCTCATCGACTGCTCGACCTCGCTCTTGGTCAGGTCGAAGGGGAAACGGGCGATGACAACGCGCATGGATGCCTCCTCAGGGGGCGACCGCGGGGCGCGGCCGGACGGGGGTCGGACGGCGGTCAGGGGTGAGGGCGAGAACGCCCGGGGTGTATCCGTGTTCGACGATCACGGGGGACACGTCCGGGGTGCGGTCCAGCGTCGGGGCGGACGGCACGGGCGTCGGCTCGGCCTGTCCGCCGGGAGCGCATCCCCGTGCTCCGGCGGTGAGTCGGTCCTCCTTCGGCTACGAGTCGGCCCTCGAGGCGGTACGACGTGCTCGGGCGGTGGACCGGCCCCCGCGACCGCGGCCGCGGCCGGCGGATCGGGTGCCCTCGCGTCGTTCCTCGGCCGGTGGGGCGAGGGTGACGGGCACGCCCGAGGGGGTCCGGGCGCCGGTGATGCGATGCAGCTCGGCCTCACCGGGCCGGACCTGGACGGCACGCGCGGTGACCCCGGCGTCCGTCATCAGCCGGTCCACGGCCCGCCGCTGGTGCGGGAGGACGAGGGTGACGACGGTGCCGGTCTCGCCGGCGCGGGCGGTACGGCCGCCGCGGTGCAGGTAGTCCTTGTGGTCGGCGGGCGGGTCGACGTTGACGACGAGGTCGAGGCCGTCGACGTGGATGCCGCGGGCGGCGACGTTGGTGGCCACGAGGACGGAGACATGGCCGTCCTTGAACTGGGCGAGCGTCCGGGTGCGCTGCGACTGGGACTTGCCGCCGTGCAGGGCCGAGGCCCGCACACCGACGGCGAGCAGCCGCTTGGCGAGCCGGTCCACCGCGTGCTTGGTGTCCAGGAACATCAGCACGCGTCCGTCACGGGCGGCGATCTCGGTCGCGGCGGTCTCCTTGTCGGTGTCACGCACATGGAGCAGATGGTGCTCCATGGTGGTGACCGCACCCGCGGACGGGTCGACCGAGTGCACGACGGGGTCGTGGAGGTAGCGGCGCACCAGAAGGTCGATGTTCCGGTCCAGGGTGGCCGAGAACAGCAACCGCTGGCCGCCGGCGGGGACTTGGTCGAGCAGCGCGGTCACCTGCGGCATGAAGCCCATGTCGGCCATCTGGTCGGCCTCGTCCAGGACGGTGACGTTGACCTGGTCCACCTGGCAGGCGCCTCGCTCGATGAGGTCCCGGAGGCGGCCGGGTGTCGCGACCACGACTTCGGCGCCGGCGCGCAGATCGCTGACCTGACGGCCGATCGACATGCCGCCCACCACGGTGGCGAGCCGCAGCCGCAGGGCGCGGGCGTAGGGGGTGAGCGCGTCGGTGACCTGCTGGGCCAGTTCCCGGGTGGGGACGAGGACGAGCGCGAGCGGCTGCCGGGGCTGGGCCCGCTGCCCGTCCAGGCGGGCCAGCAGCGGCAGGCCGAAGGCGAGCGTCTTACCCGAGCCCGTGCGGCCCCGGCCCAGGACGTCCCGGCCGGCCAGCGCGTTCGGCAGGGTGGCCGCCTGGATGGGGAAGGGGACGGTCACACCTTCGGTGCGAAGGGCGGCCAGCAGCCCTTCGGGCATGTCCAGTTCGGCGAACGTCTCGACGGCGGGCAGCGGTTCGGTGAGGGTGACCGGCAGGGCGAACTCCTGCGGGCGCGGGGCGGACCGGGGGGCTTGACCGTTCTTCCGTCCGGTGCCCGTACGGGGGCCCTGGTGGCCCGATCCCTGCGGGCGGAAGCGGCCGCCGGGGGTGGAGCCTGCCGAGCGCGCGGTGGTTCGGTCCGTTCGGTGACGGCCGGAACTACCGCCGGTGCGGCGGGTGCGGTTCATGAAGGAACCTTCCTCGATGCGGCGCATCGAGGAATCCCGGCTGGCGGCAGGTGACCGCGCGAGGAATCACAAGACGAGCCGGAGAAAAAAGAGAAAAAGCTGGGGCCCGCACCCCAAGAGCGCGGGCCCCAGCCTCAAAACGCACGAGCCCGTGGGCTCGCAACGGTTCGCGTCAGCGTCAGGCGGGAACGATGTTCTCGGCCTGCGGGCCCTTCTGGCCCTGCGTGACGTCGAAGGTCACCTTCTGGCCTTCCTGAAGCTCGCGGAAGCCCTGGGTGGCGATGTTCGAGTAGTGGGCGAACACGTCCGGGCCGCCACCCTCCTGCTCGATGAAGCCGAAGCCCTTTTCCGCGTTGAACCACTTCACGGTGCCAGATGCCATATTGAATCTCCCTTGGGGGGCAGTGCCGGACTCCGCACTTTACGAAGCCGAGTCGCCGCGATGATCACCCCTCCGGAAAGATCCGGAAAGCTTTACAAAGAAAAAAATTCTCTGGCAACCAAAACTGCAACTGCTAGCACGCTAACACAGGTCACCTCTAAGCGGCCATGTGTTTTCGGGCCCGCACTGGAATTCTAGTCCCGTCGCTGTCCCCATTTCTGTGCTGACGGGACTAGGTATTCGTGCCGCACCCGTCGAGCTTCCGGCGCATTGCCCGGCTCAGCCGGAGGGCGTCCTCAAGCTGGTTCTCCAGGGAGATGATCCGGCACGCGGCCTCCACGGGGGTGCCCTGGTCGACCAGCTCCCGGGCGCGCGCGACGACGCGCAGCTGACGGCGGGAGTACCGCCGGTGACCGCCTTCCGAACGCAGGGGAACGATAAGCCCGGTATCGCCGACGGCCCGGAGGAAGGCGGGGGTGGTGCCGAGAACGGCGGCGGCCCGTCCCATGGTGTAGGCGGGGTAGTCGTCATCGTCGAGGTTGCCGGCGACAGGGGCGTTCTCAGCGGGCATGACACCTTCGTTTCGGGGGCGCGGCGAGGGACCGGGCGGGCCTGGCACCGGTCTTGAAGGATTCGGCACCATCCGCGTCGCACGGCAACCCTAACGTCGACAGCCACGGAGATGTGGCTTCGCCGGGACAGATTTCCCTTCGTGGGCGCGGTGCGAAAGCGTGGGTCAGACCGGGGCCGGTGCTGCTCGCCGCGTCAGCGCCGAAGTGCCGGCGACGCGCCCACCGGCGAGTCCGCGACGGCGAGTCCGCGCGGCGGTGGGTTCGCGCGCGTCAGCCGGTCGACGAGTTCGGCGGTGCTGAGCTGCGTTCCAGCGCCGTCTCGATGTCGCTGGTGGCACCCCGCGGGGTACTGCCGGATGCTGGTGGTCATGAACCCCAATGAGGACACAGCCGGTGGTGGCGTGCGCCCGCTGGCGGACGGAAACCGGATCCCGGTGCTTGGCCTCGGCGTCTGGCAGGTGCCCGACGGGCGCGTGTGCGTCGACGCCGTGCGCTGGGCGCTCGACGCCGGCTACCGGCACATCGACACGGCTCAGGCGTACGGCAATGAGGAGAGCGTCGGCCGTGCCCTCCGCGACAGCGGCGTACCACGCGACGAGGTGTTCGTCACCACGAAGTTCCATCCGCGGGGCAACGATCCGGTCGGCCAGGCGGAGAACAGCCTTCGGCGCCTCGGCCTGGAACAGGTCGACCTCTATCTGGTGCACTGGCCCGAGGGCGGCGCCACCCGCGCCTGGGCCGGGATGGAACGCGCCCTGGAGCTGGGCCTGACCCGCTCCATCGGGGTCTCCAACTACAGCGTGGCCGAACTGGAAGCGGTGATGGCCGCCGGCACCGTTCCGCCGGTCGTCAACCAGGTCCTGTTGAACCCGCGGAACCACCGGCGCGCGCTGCTGGACGCCTGCGCCCGGTTCGACGTCGCCGTCGAGGCCTACAGTCCACTGGGCACCGGCCGGTACGTCGGCGACCCCACCGTGGCCGGGATCGCCCGTCGCACCGGCCGGACACCGGCACAGGTGCTGCTGCGCTGGGGCCTCCAACACGGATTCGTCGTCATCGCCAAGTCGACCCACCGCGAGCGTATCCACGAGAACGCGCAGATCTTCGACTTCGCCCTGTCGGACGAGGACATGGCCGAACTCGACGCGCTCGACCAGACCGGCGGCACCGACCGCGCACTGGAATCCAAGTGGTGGTAGCGCCGGTCACCAGCCTGACCGGTCCGGGTTACTCCGTGAGGAACCCGGTGTAGCGGAGCAGACCGGGGGGCCAGGCGGTGGCCGTTCCGGCGGGCGACGGACGTCCACATGTCATGCAGGAGCTCGTCCGGGACGGGTCGGGCCAGGACGCCGCGCAGACCGGCGGTGAACCTCTTCTCGTCGGTGAGCCGGGCCAGCAGCGGGCCGACCCGGCTGTGCAGGAGACGCTGGAACGGGATCGGGCGATCGAGGGTCTCCCACACCGTTCATCGGGCCGCGCACAGCTCGGCGTACAGCTCGGGGCCCGGCCAGGTGCGCGGCGTGGCCTCCGCCTCACGCACCAGGTCGGCCAGACGTGCGTTCGCTGGGGCCCGCTGTCCCTGCGCGGTGGCGAGGGCGACGATCTCGCCCTGGAGGGAGTCGATCTCCGTGGGCCGGCCGCGTCGCAGGTCCTCCCACATCGAGGAGCGTGCGTGGGCGTCGATCCGGAGGCTCGCCCCCGCAAGCCGGCGGAAGAGGCCGTCGGGCAGTCCCAGGACGTACGGGGTGACGGCGGGTGCGGTCGGGCCGAGGCGGGCGGGGGTGACCCCGGCGGCGCGGTAGGCGGCCAGGGCCTCGCGCTGGCACAGGGCGAGGCAGCGGCGGTAGGCACGCCCACCGAGCTGGTCGCGCAACGGCAGCCCGGAGAGAGCGTTGATCGCGTTGTTGAGGTTCATCAGCAGCTTGGCGTGCTGCACCTCGGACATGTCGGTACGGGCCTCGATGGCCAGGTGTGCTTCGCGGAAGGCGGCGACGAGCCTGTCGTCCGGCTCCGTCATGAGCCGGCCCGGCATGCCCTGGTGGACGGTGCCCGGCTCTGACTGCACCACGTTGTAGGGCACCATCCCGGCCAGCACGGTGTGACCGGGGAGCGCGGTGCGCAGGGTGGCGGGGTTGCGCAGCCCGTTCTGGAAGCTCACCACGACCGCGCCGGGGGCGAGATGAGCGGCGAGGTCCTTGGCGGCGGCCGCGGTACCGGCGCTCTTCACGGTGACCAGCACATAGTCGGCGCCGGCCGCGGCCTCCGGGCCGGTGGCCAACGTCAGCTGCCCCGGCGTGAGTTGGACGGGCGGACGGACGGAGGTGCTGAGGGTGAGCCCCCGCTCGCGCAGCACGTCCATGGCGGCGGCCCGGCCGATGAGCACCACGTCGTACCCGGCGGCGAGGAGATGGCCGCCGAGATGACAGCCGATGGTGCCGGCACCGAGCACGGCGAAGCGGGGCTTGGACATGGGGGGCACGGAGGGCATGGGTGGCTCCTGCGGAAGACTCACGGTCAACCGTACTCACGTTCACACGTACTTCGCGATCGTGGGCCCCGTCACTTCAGGGATCGACAGCAACCGCCGGGAAGGAAAGGCCACTTGAGCCCGCAGGTTCACGGCGGCGTCACCCGCGGAGCGACCGCGGCTGTCTGGGCGCCGGACAGTTCGTCGAGGGAGCGGCCGCGGGTGGCCGGACCTTGTGGAGACTCGTCGGCCGCTTGGTCTCGGTGGTCATCGTCCTCACCAGGCCGGGGGGCACGTCACAGGCGGTCGGAACCGTCCTGCGGCAGAGCAGTCGCGGCCATCCTGCGGCAGACCGGGCGCCGTACACGTGCCGCCAGCCCGGCGACACCCTGAACCACGCGAACAGCCCAGCACGCTGCCGCGTCCACACCCCGGCCGGTGCGTGCATGTACTCGGGTCGGTCTGAGTATCCGCACTCTGTCCGGTGACCGGCCGGTCCGCGACGCTGAGGACATGGGACTTCACAAGGGCGTTCTCCGGGTGGCGCTGCCGGCGCTCGTGCTGGCCGGGGTTTCGGTGGCGGCCTGGGCCGCCTGGCTGGGGTGGGACCAGCACTACGACGTGCGGCCTGACGGGTCCAAGAGCGGGCCGTACGAGGCCTGGCAGGTCGTCGGGCTCGTGCTCACCGTGCTCGTGCCCGTCTGCTGGGCGGCCGTCCGGGGGCACAGCGCGGCCGCCGTGGGCGGTACGACCGTGGGGCTGACGCTCGCCGCGTACGTCGACTGGTCGGACGACGCCAGCGGGCTGTTCATGGTGGGGGTGGGGCTTGTGATGGTGGGGAGTTTCGTCGCCTCAGCGGTCGTCTCCGCCGTGGTCGACGTGCTGCGCCGGGACCTTCCGCTCGCCCGCTGAGCGTTGGCCCTTGACCGCTGACCGCTGACCGCTGACCGCTGGCCGTTGGCCGTTGGCCGTTGGCCGTTGGCCGTTGGCCGTTGGCCGTTGCCTGTTGCCTGTTGCCTGTTGCCTGTTGCCTGTTGCCTGTTGCCTGTTGCCTGTTGCCTGGTGGCCGCTGGCCGCCGAGTCAGGTGGGCAGCGGCTGTTCCGCCCAGATCGTCTTGCCGGTCGGCGTCTGGCGGCTGCCCCAGCGTTCCGCGAGCTGGGCGACCAGGAGCAGACCCCGGCCGCCCTCGTCGTAGACACGCGCCCGGCGCAGATGCGGCGCCGTGCTGTTGCCGTCGGAGACCTCGCAGATCAGGGAGGAGTCGCGGATCAGACGGAGGGCGATCGGGCCGTCGCCGTAACGGACCGCGTTCGTGACGAGCTCGCTGACTATCAGCTCCGTGGCGAAGGCCGCGTCCGTCAGACCCCAGGACTCCGGGAGAAGTACATCGACCAGGAGTGCTCCCGGGTCTCCCCGGGCGCCTGGCCGTGCCGCTCGTGGAAGACCGTCCGCCCGGTGCGCAGGACCTGCCGCTGGAGGCGGTCGTACACGTCGAAGGGGCAGCTGGGTTCGATCTCCCGCAGGGTCAGGCCCCGCATCTCCGCCACGGGCAGTCCCATGATCCGGGTCATGACCTCGTTGGCGGCGACCAGCCGGGCCTCGCGGTCGTAGATCGCCACCGGCATGGGCAGCTGGGCGAGCGTGAGGTCCCACAGGGCCGTCGTCCCGGCCTGGTCCCGCCCTGACACGGCCGACCGCGCGGCGCCGGTCACCAGCCAGAGCGGCCTGGCGCGCGCGTCCGCGAGCGGGGTGCCCTGGAGGCGTACGACGATCCGGTCGCCGGTGCGGTGCCGCAGTGCCACGTCGGTGGACCAGCGGTGACCGTCGGCGAGGTGGCGGCGCGCGGATGCGGGCAGGTCGGCGGAGAGCAGCATCCGGGCGGGGCGGCCGACGACCTCGGCGGGCTCGTATCCGAGCAGCCGCCGGGCACCGTCGCTCCACACCAGAACCGTCCCGCCGGCGTCGACGACGACCGCCAGGTCGTCCGGTACGACCGCCCCGTCCTCCGGTACGCGTCCCGCCATGGTCCCTCCGACTGTCCGGGTGCCCCGGCGTCCGAGTTCCCGCATCCGCTCCCAGCATCCCGCCGCACCGAGTGGCCCCTTCAATCGACGTCGGGAGGCCCGGCCGGCTCGCGCGGGCGGCCGTCTGCTCCGCGCCGGGACGCCCGCTACGACCTGCGGCTGCCACCGCTGGACCCCGCGCTCGGGCCCGTCCCCGGAGTCCCCGCGGTCCGCAGCAGGAGCACGGCCACGTCGTCGGTGTGGCCGCCGGCCGGCCAGGTGCCTTGGACGAGGCTGTCGATGAGGTGTTCCAGGTCGTCGACGCCGGCGTGGGCGAGGTGGGCGGCGAGGTCGGCGGTGGCGTCCAGGACGTCGGTTCCGGGACGTTCGACCAGGCCGTCGGTGTAGAGGGCGAGGACGGCGCCGGCCGGGAGCGCGGCGCGGGTGACGGGGTAGCGGGCGCATGCGTCGACGCCCAGCGGCGGTCCGGGGTCGAGGTCGAGCGGGTGGGCCCGGCCGGGCGCGGGGCGCAGCAGGGGCGGTGCGTGGCCGGCACTGGCCAGGGTCAGTTCCCGGCGGACGAGGTCCAGCCGGGCGTAGAGGCAGGTCACCAGGAGGTCGGAGGAGAGATCGACGAGCAGCCGGTTGGTGCGGGCGATGACCTGGTCCGGGGTGGCTCCGGTGGTGGCGTGGGCGTGGATGGCGGTGCGGACCTGACCCATGAGGGCGGCCGCGGCCATGCTGTGGCCCTCCACGTCGCCGATCACGGCCGCCGCGTTGGTGTCGTCGAGGCGCAGCAGGTCGTAGAAGTCGCCGCCGACGTCCATGCCGTGCCCGGCCGGCAGATAGCGGGCCGCGACGTCGAGACCGGGCAGGGTGGGGAGGCCGCGGGGCAGCAGCGCCTGCTGGAGCTGGTGGACGAGGTGGTGCTGGGTGTCGTACAGGCGAGCCCGGTCGAGGGCCTGGGCGAGCAGGCCGGACAGCGGGATGAGGACGGCGCGTTCGTCGGCGGTGAAGGCGTGGGGGCGGTCGTAGGAGAGGATGCAGCAGCCCACCGGACGTCCCGAGATGACCAGGGGCAGAAAGGCCCACGCCTGCTTTCCGCTGATCTGCGGGGCGCCGGGGTAGCTGTGGGCCATTTCGGCCGGGCTGCCGAAGAAGGCCGGGATGCCGCTCGCCAGGACCTGGCCGGCGGGGGTGAGGCCGGTGTCGAGGGGGAGGGCGTCAAGGCGTTCGGCGATGGCGGCGGGGTAGCCGTGCTGTCCGGCGATCCGGAGACGGCCCGCCTCGGCGATGCTGAGCACCAGCCCCTGGGCGCCGAACGCCGGCAGGATCTGGTCCGCGATCAGTGCGACCAGGTCCTGTGTGGTCACCGTCTCCGTGAGCGCGGCCGCCTGGTGGATCAGCTGGTAGAGACGGCCGGGCGCGGTCGGGGCCGGCTCCGTGCCGGCGGGCGGGGCGGCCGCCGTCTCCGCGCCGGGGGTGATGCGCACGCTGATGCCGCTGTCGTCCGGGTGCAGCTGGAAGGTCAGCCACCGGTCCGGCGGGCGACGCGCGCTGAAGGACACGGGCGCGCGGCTGACGACCGCCATGCGGTACCGCTCCTCATACCGCAGGTCGTCCAGCCAGGGCAGGGACTGCCAGGGCCGGGTGCCCAGCAGCAGGTCGGTGTCCCGGCCGAGCAGCCGGGCGGCAGCGGCGGAGACGAACGTGACGCGGCCCTCCAGGTCGAGGGCCAGGGCGCCCTCGGGGAGACGGTCCAGATAGTCGGCGGCGGCCAGTCCGGTCCGGGCGGTCTGGCGCGGGGAGTCCACGGGTACGACACGCGGCCGGTCGGGGAGGGCGGGCGGTACCGGCGAGTCGTCCAGTAGCCGGGCCAGCCGGCGGGCGTTCGCGGTGATGTGGTGACGTTCGCGGGCCGTGGCCCGGGGCGGATGGTCGGCGGGCCACATCAGCACGACCCCGCCCCAGCAGCGGCGCATCCCACGCAGCGGCACCGCGGCGAGCGCGAAGGCGTACGGCAGGACGGCCGCCGTACGCGGATAGCGGCGTGCCATCTCGTCCTGGCTGCCGACCCAGACGAGGTGGTCCTCGCGGATCGCGTCGGCCAACGGGACGGGGGCGCTCAGCGCCAGCCGCTGCCATGGCGCGGTGAAGTCGACGGGCAGTCCGCACAGCGCCACCAGGCGCAGCAGCGCGGCCGGCACCTCGATGAGATACACCCCGCCGATCGCCGCCCCCGTCCGGTGCACCATGCCGGCCAGCGCCACGCCCAGGGCATCGTCGACCGGGCGGTCATCCCTGGGCCGGGCACGGTGCAACATGACGTCGTCCTCCGGTCGTGTGCCGTGGGAGGCGCGCCGTACCGTCTCGTACCCTCCCCCGAGAGTTGCGGCACATACCACCTATTCCACCCATTAACGACAATATGTGTATACCTCTTTACGGCGACAGCGGCCCGGGTCGCTCGGCGGAGGCGGGCGGCGCCGCAGCCGCCGTGCAGGACACGTGTCTCTGCCCCGGGCAGGCCGCCGGCACCGGCTCGGGGAGCCACTGTCCCACGTAGGTCTCGCGCCGGGCGCGGGCCGAGGTGAGCAGGTTGAGGCACATGTTGGTGAGCATTTCGTCAGCCATGCCTCGGGACCAGCTACTGGTCGGCGGATGGCTGCCTCACCGGCAGCGGACTCGCGCCCGCCTACCGACTCCGTCTAGGTGTCGTGCGACGGCGGGTGAGTCCAAGAGGCTGTCGCGAAGGGTGGACAGCGCCGAGACCGCATTGCCGGAATTGATCGCGGATGTCCTCGCGCTCAGCGAAGGTAAGCCCGTGACCTGGGCGGTCGGCCTCAAACTCCGGCGTGGCCGCACTGCTGATCACGCTGTCGGCCAACCATGGACCAGCAGGTCCTCTGCTGTCCTGGCCGCGCCGTCCATCACGCCTCCGGCTCCTACCGGGGCCGAGGGCGGGCAGCTCGCCGGAGCGGCCCGACGTGGATCCGACGAGCCACCAAGATTTGCGCTACTAGCTCTTGGGCCCGGCCTGCTGAACGACCTCGAAGGACCACAGGGTCGACCCCGTGGCGGCAGGCTTCGGCTTCTCACCGCTCGCCTCGTCGCCGCCCTGGTGCGCCGTCTTCATCGGCCCCTCCATCCAGGCCTGGAAAGACGCCTCGTCGCGCCACCGCGTGTAGACGAGGTAGTTGTCAGTGCCTTCGGCCGGGCGAAGAAGCTCGAACCACTCGAACCCGTCGGAGTTCTCCACGGCATGGGCACGATGGGCGAACCGCTTCTCCAGCGTCTCCCGCTGCTCCGCCGGCACGGTCAGTACGTTGATCTTGACTACGCTCATGTCTCCATCCTGCCGCAAGGCTGATCAGGAGCGCGTGAGCGACTTAGCAGGACATCAACGCACCTGTTGGGGACGTCGCCGCCTACCTGGGCGGCGCGCACGGCATCAGCCCCACACGCCCCGGCGGCGCTCACCCAGGACAGCCCGGGCGTCCCCGGCGCCACCCGCGCCGCGGGCACCGGACTCGTTCGGCGACTCGCTCTCCGTCGGCGACGTCGACGGCGACGGGTACGCCGACGTGGCGGCCGGCACGCCCTACGAAGGGGTCGGCGCGGCCTGGCAGACCGGCACCGTCACGCTGCTACGCGGCTCCGCCACCGGTCTGACGGGCGTGCGCTCGACCCGGTGGACCCAGAACACACCCGGCGTGCCGGACGTGGACGAGGACAACGACTTCTGGGGCACCGCCGTCCACCTGGCCGACCTCAACGGCGACCGCAAGGCCGACCTGGCGGTCGGGGCACGGCACGAGAACGGCGGGCAGGGCGCCGTATGGACCCTGCGCGGCTCGTCCACCGGCCTGACGACGACGGGCTCGGTGAGCTTCCGGCCGGCATCCGCGGGGCTGCCGGGCTCATGGGCGCTGCTGGGGGCGCTGTTCGGGCAGTGAGACCCCGGTGCGGTGCGGACCTCCCAGGCCTCCCCGGATGTCCCTGAGGTCCGCCCCAGGTCCCCCTCGGGCCTGCTCGGGTCCGTCCCTTCAGGGTCGCCTCTGCTTCCCCTTAGGGGATGTCACAGCTCTGCGGCAATGGCCGGCTCGGGCCGCCGAGCCCGCACACGGCTCCGCGGGACCGGGTACGTTCGATGACGTGGCTGGATTCAGGATCGGACGCGGTGGCCGGGACGGCCGTGCCCCGCAAACGCGACCGCAACAACCCGCGTACGGGCAGCAGACGCCGCCCCAGAGCTTCGGCGGACAGCCGGCGGGACCGTCGTACGGATACCCGTCGGCACCGCAGCCGTACCCGCAGAGCGGGGGCGCCGGCTGGCCGCAGACCCGAGGCGGCCACCCGGCGCAGCCCGGCGGCGACGGCCCGGAGTACTTCGGCGACGACAACGGCTACGGCGGCCGACCGGGTGTCCCCGACCCGTACGCGGCGAACAACCCGGGTCACACCCAGGCGTTCTCGGTCGACGAGGCCGACGGCTACACGCGGGGCGCGACCTACCACGCCGGCTCGGCCGGACCGTCCGGCCCGATCGGCCCGCGCCTGCACTGGAAGGACCTGCTGAAGGGGATCGTCTTCTCCCCGAACCAGACGTTCCTCCAGATGCGGGACTACACGATGTGGGGCCCGGCTCTCATCGTCACGTTCCTCTACGGCCTGCTCGCGGTCTTCGGCTTCGACGGCGCCCGCGCGGACGCGATAAACGCCACACTCACCAACGCGATCCCGATCGTCCTGACGACGGCGATCGCGATGGTGCTCTCCTCCTTCGTGCTGGGCGTCGTGACCCACACCCTCGCCCGCCAGCTGGGCGGCGACGGCGCCTGGCAGCCGACGGTCGGCCTGTCGATGCTGATCATGTCGATCACCGACGCTCCCCGCCTCCTCTTCGCCATGTTCTTCGGCGGCGACGCGGGCTTCGTCCAGGTCCTCGGCTGGGCCACCTGGATCGCGGCGGGCACCCTCCTCACCCTCATGGTCGGCAAGTCCCACGACCTGCCCTGGCCGAAGGCCCTGGGCGCGTCGGCAATCCAGCTGATCGCACTGCTGTCGATCGTGAAGCTGGGCACGTTCTAGAGATCGTTCCAGAAGCTGTCCGGGGCTCCGGCCGCAGCGGCCGGAGCCCCGGACAGCCATCTGCGGACTATGTGGGAGGGGCGAAAGGATTCCCGCCGGGTGCCGGTGGACCGCTCCACCGTGCCATCGGCGGCGGGGCAGGAGCCCAATCCGGTCCGCGGTGATCCAGCCACCATCTGCCTATGGGGTGGAACTTCTCCTCGAAGGTGCGATCCCAGCTGAGGAACCCTGTGATCGGCGCCCGTAGGCGTGTACGGCGCCCGCTCGCTTCGTAGATCACGACAGTTCGGGTTCCGAGGGAGGACTCGATCTGTATGGCCTGTACGTCGGCCCAGGGGATGGTGCGGCGGGCCAGGTTGTGCACGACGGCCGCTGACTGCGTGAGAGTGACCCCGAACGGCCGCGAGGCAATCAGCAGCACGAACGGCAGCAAGGCTGCCGCGAGTGGAGGACCAACTCGCCCGCCGTCCAACCAGATCAAGATTTGAAAGGGCGCCATGCCCACGATGGCGGGCAGCACTGGCAGCAGGCGCTGGAGGTGCGTCAAACGGTAGCGGATGCGCTCCGGCGCCAAGCCCTTGCTCTGCTGTCGCCCCATCGAGCCTTCCCCCGCAGACCGTGCAGTCACAGCTGCGCATGATCGTCCACGTAGTTTGGCGATCCGGTATCGCGTTGTCCATCCCCCGCGTCCCGTGCTACGCGAGCGGGCTGACCGCGCACGGGCTACAGCAGGGCAGTACCGCAACCACAGCGACCGCCCCTGATCCGTCGAGGGGCTCTCTGAAATGTACGGAGAACGCGCAGGTCAGACTGCTTCCTTGTTCTCCTTGGGTGCCTCTCCCGACTTATGTACCGGAGGCAAGACGCTCCACGGGAAGTTGATCCAGTCATCGGTCCGCTTCCACACGTACTCGCACTTCACGAGCGAGTGGGACTTCTCATAGATCACCGCGGACCGGACCTCGGCGACGGTGTCGAGGCAGAAGTCTCGGACGAGCTTCAGCGTCTTTCCGGTGTCGGCGACGTCGTCCGTGATGAGGACCTTCTTGTCGCTGAAGTCGATGGCGTTGGGGACGGGAGCGAGCATGACGGGCATCTCAAGGGTGGTCCCCACGCCCGTATAGAACTCGACATTGACCAGATGCAGATTCTTGCAGTCGAGGGCGTAGGCGAGCCCGCCGGCGACGAACACACCACCGCGGGCGATGCTCAGCACTATGTCGGGCTCGAACCCGTCGTCGGCGATGGTCTGCGCGAGCTCGCGCACGGCGACGCCGAACTGCTCGTAGGTGAGGTTCTCCCGTACATCACTGCTCATGCCTGGGCCCTCACACCTGCGTCCGATGGAAATTGAGGTAGGAGCGGGAGGCGGTGGGTCCGCGCTGCCCCTGGTAACGGGAGCCGTAGCGCTCGCTGCCGTAGGAGTGCTCGGCGGGGGAGGAGAGCCGGAACATGCACAGCTGCCCGATCTTCATGCCCGGCCACAGCTTGATGGGAAGGGTTGCGAGATTGGACAGCTCAAGGGTCACATGCCCGCTGAATCCCGGGTCGATGAACCCTGCGGTGGAGTGTGTGACCAGCCCGAGCCGCCCCAGCGAGGACTTCCCCTCCAGCCGGGAGGCAAGGTCGTCGGGCAGCGAGATCACCTCGTACGACGACGCGAGAACGAACTCACCGGGGTGGAGGATGAAGGGCTCGTCGCCATCCGGCTCCACCAGCCGGGTCAGGTCCGGCTGCTCGACGGAGGGGTCGATGTGCGGGTACCGGTGGTTCTCGAACACCCGGAAGAAGCGGTCCAGCCGCACGTCGATGCTCGACGGCTGCACCATTGATTCGTCGTAGGGATCGATCCGCACCCGCCCGGCGTCGATCTCGGCCCGGATGTCCTTGTCTGAGAGAAGCACGCCCCGAGGATACGCAAGGCGCGCGGACCCAGGAAAACCATGACGAGCCCACGCGCCTCTGCGACAGCTGTTTGAACCTGTTCCAGCTACTGCTTCCAGCTACCGCTTCTCACGACTGCTTCCCGCTCATGCTTCTCAAGTGCGACCGGCACGACGCTGCGCAGCCGGGCGCACTTCGGACACCGGACGAGCCGGCCAGGGCCGAGCCGCTCGGCCTGCTGCATCGGGAACGAAGCGGTACTGAACACGTGCCCTTCGGCACAGCGGACGACGGTGCGTTCCATCAAGTCCCTTAAGTCCCTTCCCCAGGAGCCGCGTCGGGCTTACTACCGTGACGACGGAAAGCCACATTACGGGATCAAAGGGACGGCTCTCCAGGCGGCACTCCGGCTCACCCGGCCCCTCTCCCAAGTCCCCACCGTACGCCCCAACTCCGGTCACCCGCACCCGGATCCCACCCCCGACTCACCCCTGAAACGCACCCGAACTCCCCGGTCTGGGCGCCGCGGGTTCGCGATGAGGTAGAGTGAGCGAGCGTTCGGACACCGACTCCGGTCGGCGTCTTACGCGGGTGTAGTTTAATGGTAGAACATCAGCTTCCCAAGCTGAGAGCGCGAGTTCGATTCTCGTCACCCGCTCCAGCAGAAACCCCCAGGCCAGAGGCCCGGGGGTTCTTTGTTGTCTAGACCGGTGGGCGGAGTGCGCGCCACATCCGCACCACAAGGCGCTGCTAGCTGCCCGTGTGTTCCTCCTTGTGGTGCGCACGGTTGTGGTCGATGTCCTTGTGGTGCTTGGCACGCTCGGCGCGGACCAAGCCATCGAGGCCGGAGGCCACCTCTCGTTGCCGCTCCTCGTCGGAGTGCTGATAGATCAGCGCGGCTTTCTCCGAGGACTGGCCGGCGCGGACCATCGTGTCCTTGAGGGTGGCGCCCGAACGGGTCGAGAGCGTGTGTCCGGTGTGACGAAGGTCGTAGAAGCGGAAGCCGTCCGGAAGCCCGGTGACGGCGCGAGCACGACGCCACTTCCGGCCGAACGACGTGCGCCGGAAAGGCGCGCCCTTCTCACCCACGAAGACCAGAGCGTCGGGCCCCTTCTCGGCGTACCAGGCGAGGTGCTGCCTCACCTCCTTGTGCAGGAAGGCCGGGAGGACGACGGCCCGGATACCTGCATCGGATTTTGTCTCGCCAGGAGCACGCTTGCCGTTGGTCCGCTCCGGTTCGGCGACGCGGACGCGGATCACCAGGTCGTCGAGATCGACGTCGCGGCGCCGAAGGCCGGCCAGCTCCTCGGGGCGCATCGGGCCGTACGCGCCGATGCAAGCCATGAGCCGCCAGCGGATACCCATTGCATCAGCGAGAGCGTCGACCTGGGCGACGGTGGCGATACGACGTTCGGCGGCTGACTCCTTGCCCGCGCCCTTGATCCGGCACGGGTGGCGGCTGATCAGTTCGTCGTCAACGGCGGTTTCTATGACGGCTTTGACGAGCCGGTACGCCTTGGCGACGGTCGTCTTGGCTCTGGTTGCCCGGAGCCCCTCCTGACTAGCGTTCCCTGTTGCGCCCGCAACAGGGGTTGCCGAGCGATCAGCTCGGCCAGGCATCGGCCACCACGAAGGAGACCACCGTCCCACCGAAGCGACTGGGTCCGGAGTTCCAGGACTCGGCGATCGAGTCGACCAGCAGAAGCCCCCGCCCGTGTGCGTCAGTGGCATCGGGCCGCCGGAGCCTCACGTTCGCCGGGAAGCCAGGGTTGTGCACCTCAACCCGCAGCGAGGTGCCGTCCCGGAACCACTCGACTCGCACAAGCCACGGTTCGTCAGCCTGCCCGTAGCGGATCGCGTCGGTGACCAGTTCCGAGATCATCAGCACACAGTCCTCGACCGAACAGGCGGGTTGTACGGGGCGATGAACTTCCGGAACCAGCGAGCCCGAGGAACGGACTCCGGGCCCGGATGCAACGCCATCGCTCCGAGTCGCGGTGAGCCCTCAGAGGGGTCGCGGTCGATCGTGTAAGCCGCCATTCGCGCTCACTCCTTGCCGCTGCCGTCGCAGTCGAGGCAGCGCCACTTCGATGTGGCACGGGTGCGGTCGGCGGCAGAGGAGAGCACCAGAGATGTGCGCGATCCAACGCGCTTCCAGCCGCGCCCCCGGCAACTCCGGCAAGGTAAGTGCGCTCCCTGGTCCGGCCGCTGACTCGTCACGCCGGGCCCCCCTTTCCAGTAAGTGGCCTTAGCCACTCGCGCGGCGCAAGCAGTTCCACGAAATGACACTCCGTCAGGTAAGTGGATACCCCTGCTCGAAGGCCCAACGGTTCGGCGGATAGGTGGCTTCGGCGAACTCCAGCGGCCGGTCCTGGAGGTCGAAGACGACGTGATGCACGATCAGCACCGCAGAACCGGGCTCCAGCTGGAGGTCTGCAACCTCCTCTTCGGTCGCCTGTCGAGCACACATGCGGTCTTCCGCGTAGCTCCCCTTCCGCCCCGTGATGTTTTCGACGTACATCAGGGTGCCTTCCTGGATCCGCTCCGGCTCCAGGAGCTTGGGCGCACGCTGCCCCACGTCCGGTGCGAACCACGACGAGGACAGCGTGATCGGCCCGTCCTGGCTGTTGGTGACCCGCCGGCGATGGACGGCCCGGCGATCCTTCAGCAGCCCCAGCGCCTCAGCAACGTGGTCCGGCGCGTCCAACCATCCAGCCGACGTGATCACCGCATACTCACCGGCTGAGTAGATCTTCCCGGTGGGCCGAGCCCGCCCGTACAACTCCCGAGCCCGGCGGTTCACCTCAAGACTCCGAACGTACGTCCCGGATCCCTGCCGCTTCTCGACGAGCCCTTGATGGCTCAGCGCCTCCAGCGACCGCGCTGCCGTCGGCCTGGACACCTTCCAGTCCGACGCCAGTTGCCGTTCCGAGGGAACCTCGTCCCCGGGCCGCAGGTCACCTCGAAGGATCTGATCGCGGATGAAGTGCGCGATCTGCAGATACTTCGGTTGCGCCTCCTCGATCTGAGGCATGTCCCCTCCTCGTCCAAGTGGCTATAGCCTCTAGCCACTATAGGGTGAGTGGTCAATGCCCTACCCCGTACCCTGGGGCTCATGACGCGGTTGATCGTCGCAGCAGGAGGAGGGGGCGACGCCGTCGCCGCCGCAATGCTTCACGCCGCCCTGTACGGCGATGCGGACCAGGCGGTGATCCTCACGTACGCGTGGGACCGCTTGCTGATCGACCCTCTACCGGGGCCCCGCGGAACCGAAGACTTCACCGGTCTCGAACCGCTCAGCCCGGCCGTCTCGAAGGTGCCGGCGGAGGCCCGCCCGATCGCACCGGCAGGCTCCACCCTTCCTCGACTCGCCGCGGAGCTCCCTCACACCATCGCGCTGATCGACCCGAACAACGGCGCCGAGGGCATCACCCACCAGCTCGAAGACCTGATCACCCGCCTTCAGCCGACCTCGATCGATCTCCTCGACGTAGGCGGTGACGTACTGGCCCGAGGTGACGAACCAACCCTGAAAAGCCCGCTGGCCGATGCCCTGACACTGGCAGCCTGCGCCCAAGTGAACGCGCCTATCCGCCTGCTGGTGGCAGGCCCCGGCCTGGACGGCGAGCTTCGACACGAGGACCTACGGGGCATCCTCGGTCCGCTCATCCACACCTTCACCGCGAAGGACGCCGAGCCGATCGGCCCCATCCTGGAATGGCACCCTTCAGAGGCGACAGGCATGCTCGCGGCGACAGCCAGAGGCGTACGCGGCACATGCGAAATCCGGGACGCCGGCCTTCCCATCCCCCTCACTGACGAGAGCCCGACAGTCCACGAAGTCGACCTGGACGAGGCCCTCAGCCGCAATGAGCTGTCCCGCGCCATCATGTCGACCACGACACTGGCCGAAGCGGAGGCCCTCAGCCGCGAGATCTGCGGCTTCTCCGAAATCGACTACGAGCGCAACAAGGCTCTCTGGTTCAAGGAACAACAGCCGGCCACGCTCGACCCCGAGTCGGTCCAACGCCGACTCGCCCAGTTCGAGGAAGAGGCCCGGAGCCGCGGAGTCACTCATACGACGTTCCGCCACCTCACCGAGGTCTTGAGCCTCGACGGCTCACAGCGCGATGAACTGCGCCAGATGCTCCTTAACAGCCACCCGGAGCAGTACACAGCCCCGTTGTGGAGCGTTTCGGGCGCGAGCCCTCAGGACCCGAGCCGGACACCATGAGCGCCTACAGCAGCGATCCGGACCTCAACGTGTACGACGTCACGGGCAACGGCACGGAAGTCGACGTTGCCACCAACTTGCTCAACGGCGACATCAGGCTCTCGATTCTGTGGACGCAAGAGATCCTCTTGTCCGCCGATGCCGCCGACCGAGTAGCCGACGCTCTACGACGAGCCGCAGCACAGTCCCGCAGCATCACAGCCGCCCCAAGCGCCGACTGAGTAACAACCCTCTCTACTGGTTCAAGCCCCGGCTGCGCTCCGCTCCGCCGGGCGCGCTCCCGGCTCCGCTGCGGGCGCCGCTCCTGCCTTCGGCCCGCTCCGCCCGCGCTGCGCCGACGCGCGCCCACATGTGGATAGGGCCGGCGGCCATGAGTCGATCACCGCATTCGCGGCCCCGGTCAGAACAGAGCCTCCGGCGGGGGATCGGCCGGCACCGGGATGGATGGGGCGCCGTTCCCGACTGCGGGTTCGTCGTGGCGTGCGCGGGGTGCTCCCATCCGGTACACCGTCGACCCAGGCAAAGCCGAGCAGACGCGGCCCATGGCGTCCAGGTCGTTCGTGCAGTGGCGCGCTCCACCTGGACGCCCTGGGCCGCGTCTGCTCCACGGTGTGTGGGCCGACGGCAGACGGGATGGGAGCTGGGGACGGTGCTTGAGGTGAGTGAGCGGGGCGGTGAGAGCCGACGGGCACGTCTCTCGCAGCCCGGGGCAGGTGCGAGACAGATCGCCAGGGTGCAATGATGAGCCGCTCCGATCGGGCTTCCGGCCCCTCGAAGCCTTCCGTGGGTGTGCGCCCGCGGCAAACAGGTGCCTGGATCCGGGCACCCTTCGTGGAACGTTCCCTGGGGAGGGACCCGTGACATTCAAGCGTGCCGTCACCGCTGCCGCCGCGACCGCAACAGCTGCCGTGCTCCTGGCCTCCGGAAGCGCCTACGCCTGCAGCATCAGCGACTTCACCGCGAAGGCGACATGCGACACCAGCACGGGCGAGGCCCGGGCCGCCATCACGGTCACGGACAAGGATCCCTCCGGCACACCCGCGGACATCACCGTGCGGATACGGATGGCGGTTGGTAGCGACGGTGAGACCGTCGGTACCGGGCACATCGAGCACCCCACCGCGGCAGGTGTGAGCACGACGGTTCTGGTGCCGTGGATGCAGGGCTACCAGTGGAACATCTACGTGACGGCGGGCACCATCCACGAAGAGCCGTTGACGAACCTGCCGATCTCCCCGGACACCCCCTGCGTGGCCACCTCCTCCCACCCCTCCAGCACGCCGACCGGCCCGGCCCCCTCGGCATCGCCGACCGCCACCGCGACGCCGACCTCTCCGGCCGCCGCGCCCGCGACCTCGACGTCCCCGGTCCCCTCGACGTCCGCGTCCTCGCCAGCTGCGGGCACCGGACTCGCTGAGACCGGAGGCGGCAGTAACACCACGCTGATCGGCGGATCGGCCGCCGTGGTGATCACGGCTGGCGCAGGCGTGCTATTCGCGGCGCGACGCCGTACGGCAGCCGCACGGCACTGACCGCCGATGGCTGGCTGCCCCCTCCTGGACGGAGAACCCAAACTCCTCGGCTTCGCTTCCGGAGCGGCGATGGTGCTTTCCACCGTAGCTCTGGGGCTCGTCGCGCTGGCGACGGCGACTGAGTGCCACCCCTAATCCCTATCCAGGACGACCGTCAAGTGGGCGACTGAAGTCTGACACCCGCGGTTGACACCAACAGCGGCGGACGAAGGCGGATCAGGGCGAACCCTAGCGACCACGCCCACGCCGCATGGCGGCCAAGAACCAGTGCCTAGAGTTCACGATGATCGACCTGATAAGGATGCGCACAGACCTCAAAGCCTCGGTCTCGTAAGGGCGCCGTCCTCACCGCAGGCGGTTGCGTCCAGGGAAGTGGTGTACGAACGACACCGCACCGCACTGCGGCGACGGTGGAGGCCCGCGTCTGCCGGCTGCGCCAGGACCGCAAGCTCGGACCGGCCCGCATCGGCCCGATCCTGGGCCTGCCCGCCTCGACCGTCCACCGCATCCTGAC
Source organism: Streptomyces sp. NPDC005866 (assembly GCF_040629895.1). NCBI lineage: Bacteria > Bacillati > Actinomycetota > Actinomycetes > Kitasatosporales > Streptomycetaceae > Streptomyces > Streptomyces sp. NPDC005866. Next base: position 103,750 of record NZ_JBEXWP010000003.1, on the reverse strand, counting down.
CCGGCACGGCCTGAACCGTCTCGCGTTCATGGACCGAGCCACCGGCGACGTCATCCGCCGCTACGAACGCGACCGGCCCGGCGAGCTGGTCCACGTGGACGTGAAGAAACTGGGCCGCATCCCTGACGGTGGCGGCCATAAAGTCCTGGGCCGCCAGGCCGGCCGCGCCCGGCGTAGCAGCGTGGGTTTCGACTACGTCCACTCCGCCGTCGACGACCATTCCCGCCTGGCCTACAGCGAGATCCACAGCGACGAGAAGGCCGCCACGTGCGCCGGCTTCCTGCGCCGGGCCGCGGCCTTCTTCGCCGCCACGGGCATCGACCGCATCGAGCGGGTCCTGACCGACAACGCCTGGCCCTACCGCAAGAGCTTCGCCTGGCGGCAGGCGCTGGCCGACCTGGGCGCGGCCGGCAAACTCACCCGTGCCTACCGGCCCCAGACCAATGGCAAGGTCGAACGCTTCAACCGCACTCTGCTGGAGGAGTGGGCCTACCTGCGGCCCTACACCGGCAACACCGAGCGCACGTCGGCCCTGGCAGACTTCCTGCACACCTACAACCACCACCGCTGCCACACCGCACTCGGAGGCCAGCCACCGATCAGCCGTGTGAACAACCCTGCGGGTCAATACACCCAGTGCCCAAGCCCCGGGCAGCAGCGCTTGAATGGGTCATTGAAACTCCGCCGCCCTGTAGTCAGTGGCCCCCCCGGCATCACTTCCTCCAGCGAAGGTGCATGCCAGCTCAACAAGGCGTAGCCCTGGGGCCCGGCTGTCGGCGGGCCCGCTACGATCGCGGCTCGGCAGCGCGCCGATTGGGGAGGGACCATGCAGGAAACGAGCACCGTGGAGCTGGCCTACGTGCCGACTACCGCGGACGCAACGGGGGCACTCCGCGCGCGGATACGGGCCACATCGGCGGGGCGGCTGCAGAGCGGGATATTCCTTGCCGGGGCAATCGTCGTGCTGGGCGCGCTTGTTGTGACCTTCACGGGACCGAAGGGGCCCCACCTGGGGTTGACGGTGCTTTGCCTCGCGGCGCTGGCCCTGCTCATCGGTATGCATCTGCTGGTACCCGCCCTGCAGGGGCGACAGGTACACCGGATGGTCGCCCCGCAGGGGGAGTTCCGGGCTGTTGTGGGCGACGTCGGGGTGCGGCTGACCTCGCACGACAGCGAGGCGACGTACCGGTGGCCGATGATCACCCGGTACACGGAGACTGACACGCTCTTCGTGCTGATGACACCCGACAAGCACAGCGTCGGCATCGTCGTCCTCCCCAAGCGCGGCACCGCGAAACCGGCGGATGTCGACCAGCTGCGGGCCATCCTCGACCGGAACGCCAACCGGGTCTGATCCAAGGGCATCGCCGTACTGCAAGGCTGCCACTCCAGGCACACGGTCACCGCGCTCACGTCAAAACCTGGCATACCGGGTGTCTCGCCACAGACTGACAGGGAGGGTCGAGAGGGTAGGCCGTGCCACAACCGTGCATCCAGCCGGCCGGTGGCCATGGAGTCGGTGGCCGCACCGTAGAACGGGCCTGGGACGTTGCGCCAAGTCCGTTCCGCCCAGACGCCTGAGAACACTTCCCTCGTCGGTTCCGCAATGGTGACGAGGTGCCGTGCCGTTGGCAGCGGATCCCAGTAACCATGCAAGACAAGGAGGCCCAGCGCGGACTGGTGCCCACTCCGAGGATGCGGGCGATCTTGTGCAGCGCGGCCCGCTCGGTCATGTGGGGGCGCTGACCGAAGCGCCCGGCTCCGACGGCTCGACCATGAGCGGCCGGCTCTCCCGTGTCGGTACGAGTACAGGTCGGCGGGCGAGCCACTCGTCCGGCAGTGCACCGCGGACAGCAATGTCTCCGCAGCGGGCCGAAGGCACCGAGGCGGACCATGAGCCGCGGCGAGCGTCGTACCGGAACCTGCTGCGGCGCTCGCGAACAGGCGGCACCTTCTGCATGGGAGGCGGTACCCGCAAGTTCAGCGGAACAACCAGGTCAGCACCGCTGTCATCAGGAACACGACGACCGCCGCAAGCCAGACCATCAGGCGCGTCGGCCCCGAAGACCTGACCGACGCCCACTCCTCTCCCTCCCGTGACAGCAGCGCGTCCGCGAACGCCTGCGCGGTCTGCGGTCGTTCGTCAGGTTCAACGGACAGCGCAGCGCGAAGCAGTGTTTCGATGCCGTCCGGAACCCCCAGCTCCCTGGGAAGGGACGGCAACGACGTCGTCGACGCCTGCTGCGTCACAAGGACTGTGCGACCGCCCGACCCGAACGGCTTGCGTCCGGTCAACAACTCGAACGCGACGACACCGAGGGCGTACACATCGGCTCGGCCGTCGAACCCGACCGTCTGGAAGGCCTGTTCGGGCGCCATGTACGCGGGAGTGCCGGTGGTGACTGTCAGCCCCGACGCGTCGGCCAGTTGCTTCGCGCTGCCGAGGTCCGCGACAAGTACGGCGGCAGGCGTGCGGCCGGCGTCGAGCAGGAGGTTCGACGGCTTGATGTCGCGGTGGATGACGCCCGCGTCATGGAGCACCTGAACTGCGTATCCGGCCTCGGCCGCGAGCCGGAGCGCCTCCGCAGGCCGGCAGTGCCCTGTCTTCTCGGCCAGCGTGCCGCCTCGGACGTAGTCCATGACGAAGTACGGCCGGTCGTCCTGGACGCCGACGTCGTGAACGCGCACGACACGTGGGCTGGAAATCCTGCGGAGCAGCCTCGCCTCCGCCAGGAAGCGCTGTCGTACATCGGCGTTCGACGCCCAGTTGTCGGCCAGCACCTTGACCGCGACATCGGTGTCGAGCTCGGGGTCGTATGCCTTCCAGACGGTGGCGAACGAACCGGCTCCCAGCCTGTCCTCAAGGAGATAACGACCTAGCTTCTGCATGTGGCAACATTTTTCCCGGGGCGATGTGGCGGATGTGGCCGGCTGTAGTCGGGAACTTCCGTGCGACCCAGTGGGGTCCAGGTCGGACGATAGCGGGGGGACAGCAGGGTGCTCGAGCAGGATGAACTGACGGACCTCGTGGCGTCTGCCCAGGCAGGTGACCGGGCGTCCCTGGACCGCCTCCTCGTCAGGCTTCGACCCACCGTGATGCGCCGCTGCTCCCGGTTTCTTCCGCACCACGCCGACGCCGAAGAGGCCGCGCAGGACGCCCTGTTGTCCATCAGCACACATCTGCACGAGTACACCGGGCGAGGCTCGTTCCTCGGCTGGGTGACAGTGATCGCCTCGAACGCCGCCAGGTCCACGTATCGCTCGATGCGCCGACGCGCGGAGGACAGTCATGCCGTCGTTCCCGACGGTGTCGATCCACGGACGACGAGCGTCATCGCGGGGACCCGCCTGGACCTGATGGAGTCGCTGGCCGCACTGGAGGAGCGGCACCCGGCCCTGGTGGAGTCCTTCGTGCTCCGCGATCTCGGAGACCTGACCTATCTTCAGGTCGCCGAGATCACCGACGCTCCTTTGGGCACGGTCAAGGACCGCATCCATCAGGCCCGCCGCTTCATGCGGGACCGCCTCGGCGGTGGCCTCTGAGACGCCCCGGCTTCCCGCTCTCACCTGGCATCAACTCGACCGCGGGCCGGGAGGTGCTGCCGTGCGTCCTCGGACGATCGTCGTCATCCTGGCGGTAGCCATCGGACTCGGCCTGTTGACCGGCCGGTTCGTCCTGCCCGCGCCCTCTGCTCCGGCCACCCCGAAGGTGACGCCGGGCGCTGCGGCGTCCTCGCCAGGCAACGGCTCTCCGACGCCGAGGCCCGCGAGCGGGCCCATGACGAACCGGCACTTGTTGACAGCGGCCGAATTCAGGAAGGTCGGTCTCTCCAAGCGCATCTACGTGCGGGATCGCGTCGGAGACGGCAACTACGCCAACGCGACCTGCGCCGGCGAGAAGACCCTCGGCGAGACGCTGGGATCGTACGGCGCGCACTTCCGCGGGTTGGTGACGAGCAAGGACACAGGCCACGGCGACCCTACCGAGGCGGCGAACATCGACGATCAGGTCGCACGCGAAGTCGCCGACGACGCCGGAAGCCGCGCACTGGCTCAGAACTACGCGCAACGCCTGCTGTTGGAGGAAGTGCCGTGCCAGAGCGAGCCCGCCACCCACTGGATCTACGGGCCGACGCACACGATTGACGTCGCTGCGGACATCACCGCGAGTTGGATGGGTGTTTACGGCGGCGGCCTGAACACCACAGGGACCGCACCACGAGGCAAGGAGCCGTGTGGAGGCGTCGCCATACTCCGCAACGGCTCGCACTACGGGGTCCTGGAGATTGATGCCTGCCTGGACACGGCTGCGATGACGCGGATCGTCCGTGCGGCCGTGACACGGCTCTGAGACCACCACCACCCCACCAGTGGACGTGACATACGTCACATCGATCGCGGTAGATCGCTATCCAACATCTCCCGTACTTCCGGCATCTCCCAGATGTATGACGACGCCAACCGCGTCGCGACCAGACAGGAGATGAGATGTTCGACAACCAGACAGCCCGCAGGAAGTTCGCGCGTCGCGGTCGTACCGCAGGAATAGTCGCCTCCGTCGGTGCCGCCCTGATAGCGGTCGGTATCGGCGCGCTTCCCGCCGCCGGCGCGGACACGAGCTCTGCGAGCCGGTCGGCAACCGCCCTTGCCGCCGCCCCTGCCGAACCCGGCGTCGGCTCCGCCGGCCTGATGCAGAGTGACGACTTCTTCCAGCAGGGCCTGGCCCCGGTCCGCGCGACGGTGGACCTGACCGGGAAGCAAGCTCTCTCTGCATGCTCCGGCGAGGAGACGATGCGAGAGCTGACCAAGGGGAAGGCCGCCGCCTATGCCGACGTGACCTGGTCCTTCGACACCAAAGGCACCTCGCTGACCGAATCCGTCGCTGACGGTTCCACCGACACATCGGCGGCCTCGTACGAGAAGCAGCTCGACAAGCTGGTGCGCGGCTGCCAGGACGAGCCGCATGGTCACTGGTACTACGGCAAGGGCCGCACGATCACCGTCAAGGCCGGCGAGGGCAGTTGGTACCCGGCCTTCAGCGGCGACGGCAAGGTTTCCGGCGGCGTCGCGGTGATCCGCAGTGGCCACAGGTTCGGCATCGTCGAACTCACCGGTCAGCCCAGTGACGACCCCGGCTACATGGAGGGCATCACCGCCGGTGCCGTCAACCGGCTGGCCGACTGATCTGGTCCGGGCGGTTCCGGGAGCTCTTCGCGGGGGTGCTGCCCCCGGTCCTGGGACCGTCCGGGGCGGCCGGTGAAGCATTCGGCCGGTTTCGGAGTGCCGGCCGCCACCAGACTTCGGAGGTGGCCGCCGTGTCCTCGTTGTGGAAACCGAAGTGGTTCATGCCGACCGGGGTCTCACCGTCGAGCTGGTGCTTGAGCCGGGGCGGCATGGGCTTTCCAGCCCTCCGCACACCCGGATATCCGAGCCATGGTCGTCACCGAGTTGTATCGGCACACGGGCGACGGCCTACCCGCGTGGAAGCTACGGACCCTCGGTCAGGGATGGGCAGACGGCATCGACGGCCTCGCCCGCACCTACGGAGTCGACGTCGAACAGATGTCGTTGGACGGCTGGAAACAACCACCGGCGTTCCGCACCATCGTTTCGGCGGAGTTCGCTGCTCGCCGTCGCGTGGACGGGCTGCGGGAGTAGGCCGACCCGAATCCGGGCCGAGCTGGCCGAGACTGAGCGGGAATGGCAGGAGTGGGCGATCGCCCGCAGGCGGGTTGATCCGGTGATGGCTCCGGACGACAGCAGCACCGCCGTAACTCAATACCACAGGTGGCGCAGAAGCTTTCGTGGCCCGTAGTGAGTACTGGCGCAGACACACCAGGGTCAACGACGGTTCACTCGCTTACCGCAGCAGCCTCACAAGACCTGCATTGGCATCGCCTTGACCAGTGCAAGAGGGGGACAGCATGGTGAAACCAATCGGCGGCCACTGACCTGACATGCCGTCTGTCAACGCTGATTTTGGTCATGTGGCCCTTCCGAACCGGCTCAACCGTACGGAGGCTTGATGCAAGGCAGCGAGATACCCTCCGGATCCCCGGTGATCCACCACCATCAACTGAGACGCCGGGTGCGGAGGATGGCAGCTGCCCTCACCGCGATGTTCACACTGGTCGTCACTGCCCTCACCATCGGCCTGGCCACCGGCGCTCAGGCCGCCGCTCTCTCGTCCGCTCCGCGTGCATCCGCCTCCGCGGGTACGACGGACTTCGGCTGCTTCCATCCCTTGCAACCGGGACAAGTCCACTGTTTCGGCGTCATGAAGGCCCACCGCACCACCTCGGGCCGCATGTCACCGTTCACCACCGGATCCCCGACCACGGTGGGGTACGTACCGTCCGATCTGCGTTCCGCCTACAACCTGGGCGGTACCTCGGGATCCGGTCGAACGGTGGCGATCGTCGACGCCATGGACGATCCGAACGCCGAATCCGACCTGGCTGCCTACCGCAGCGCCTACGGTCTGCCGTCGTGCACCACCGCCAACGGCTGCTTCCGCAAGGTGAACCAGAGGGGCCAGGCATCGCCGCTGCCCTCCGGTGACCACGGATGGGCCGAGGAGATCAGCCTCGACCTCGACATGGTCTCGGCGACATGCCCTGGCTGCCACATCGTCCTGGTCGAGGCGGACTCGGCAAACGTCCCGGATCTCATGACAGCCGAGGACACCGCCGCCACCACTTCGGGCGTCGTCTCTGTCTCCAACAGCTGGGGCGGGTCCGAGGACAACACCATCACCTCCTTCGACTCGCACTTCAACCACCCCGGCGTCGCGATCACAGCGAGCTCGGGTGACTCCGGTTACGGCGTCTCCTGGCCGGCCTCTTCCCCCTACGTCACCGCCGTGGGCGGCACCTCGCTGAGCAGGGCGTCCAACTCCCGCAGCTGGACCGAGACCGCCTGGAGCGGCGCCGGCTCGGGCTGCTCGGCCTATGAGGCCAAGCCGTCCTGGCAGCACGACTCCGGATGCGCCAAGCGCGCCGTCGCCGATGTGTCAGCGGTCGCCGACCCCCACACCGGGGTGGCGGTCTACGACACGTACAACAGCTGCGGCGGCGGTTTGTTGTGCGACACCGAGCTTCAACTCGGTCTCGCACAGGGTGCCGACGGATGGGTCGAAGCCGGCGGCACCAGCGTCTCGGCGCCGATCATCGCGAGCGTCTACGCACTGGCCGGAAACACCTCTCAGGTCGTCAACGGCTCGTACCCGTACAACCACAGGTCGGCACTCAACGACGTCACCTCGGGCAGCAGCGGCTCCTGCGGCGGCAGTTACCTGTGCACCGCGGGTTCGGGATACGACGGGCCGACCGGTCTCGGCACGCCCAACGGCACCGGCGCCTTTTGACGGCGGCTCTATCTGACCGACAAGGGCTGGGCTCGCGTCGCGCTACTGCGGCGCGAGCCCAGCCCTTGCCTCGTCTCAGCCCCAGTCGGCCGAAGACCGCACGCTCCATGCCGTGCCGGGCCTATCGGATACGGAACCTGCTCAGGACACCGGCGCCGGAGCGGGTGTCCGTCGGCTCCGCCGACGGACCGCTGTCGAGCCGTTCACCGCACCGAGCGGCAACGGCGCACACTGAGCCACAGCTCGAGGTGATCGCGATGGACGCGAGGATGTGGGTCTCCATGGCGAACCTCTCAGCAGGACGCCTGGACCACATCGTGTCCACGAGGCTCTGTAGAAGCGCCCGCATGCACGCGGCTCTCAGAGGATCTGGCGGCCGGCCACTGCCCCGCCGGGATCATCGGCCAACGCGACGGTCGCGGTGATCCGCTTGCCCACCGGCTCTCGACGCATCTCCAAGCTCCGGCAGACCGCGATGACGATCTCCAGTCCGTGCTGCCCGACCCGGCTCGGGTCAGTTGCGAGGACGACCGGCAGGTGCGGCTCGCTGTCCCACACTGTGACCTCCACGCAGCCCCCGATGACCTGCAGCGTCAGCAGGCACGGGCCGGGTGCGTATTTGTGGGCGTTGGTCACCAGCTCGCTGACGACCAGCTGCACCACGCCCATCGCGCGGATCGACACTGGCAGTCCGTGCACCGCTTGCACATCGGTCAGGAAGGACCGGGCCAGGTCCCGGCCCTCGGCGATCTCCTCAGTGCCCTCGAACGCGGCAGACGCCGAGATCAGACGGTCCGCGAGCGGCCGTGGACCCTCCTCCTGCCCAGGCAGCTCCATACGTTCAGCCTCAGATCCGAAGCGCCACTAGTTGCGCACCCGGATACCGTCAAAACCTCAGCGCAGTCCTCACGCAGGTGAACCGGCTTCCCTCTGCCTGCCTTCACGGCATTACGCGGCATCTCCCAGCGACTCAGTCGCCGGAGTGCCGTCACCGTCCTTTTCCTCCTTTCCCGTCGTCGTGCTTGCCTGACCACTCGCCGCCCTTGTCGTCACCGGGCCCCGGTCTGGGTGGCGTTCTGGCGGACGGAGGGGCAGCCGATGGCATCGTGGCCGAGGTTCGACCGGCGGGTGTTGGCGCGATGCGAGTGGGTGAGGGAGAGGCCGGAGACGTAGGTGCCGTGGCGCCGGAATTGAGCGAGGCGCCGAGGGCCGTGGCCCCGGCGAACAGGACGAGGCCGGCGCCGGCGAGGACGGCTTTGGAGGCCAGTTTGCGGCGACCGATGGGACGGGAGTGCGTGCCGGTACGGGATTCACTGGCGTGCAGGGCCGGAGGCGGTGGACTTGTCGGGGTGGGCATGAGGGTGGTGCCGTTGTGCTCGGCCGGTCGTGGTGGCCCGTTCTGCGTGGCGAGCCAGGCGGCTGCCTGTTCGGCGGTGGGCCGGTGGGCCGGGTCCTTCGCGAGCATGTGCAGCACGTAGTCGGAGAGCGGCTGCGGGATGTCGGGGCGCAGGCGGTCGGGCGGTGCTGGTGTGGCACTGACGTGCTGCTGGACCACGGCGAGTGACGTGGCTCCGCTGAACGGAGGCCGCCCGGTGAGCAGTTCGTACAGGACACAGCCGAGGGAGTAGACGTCGGACGCGGGCTGAGCGGGACGGCCCAGCGCGCGCTCCGGAGCCAGGTAGTCGGCAGTGCCGATGATCTTGCCTGTGGCGGTCAGGCTGCTGGCGGCCTCCTCGGCGAAGCGTGCGATGCCGAAGTCGGTGATCTTCGCTGTGCGGTCGGTGGTCAGCATCACGTTGGCGGGTTTGACATCCCGGTGGACCACCCCCTGCCGGTGTGCCGCGTAGAGGCCGGCGGCCGCCTGGGCCGTGATGGCTGCCGCCTCGGCCGGGGCCAGGGCGCCGCGCAGGGAGCGTTCTTCGGCCAGGTTCCAGCCCTCGACGAGTTCCATGACCAGGTGGGGCTGGTCATGGTACGAGTCGAAGTCGTACATGCCCACGACGTTGGGGTGGTTGAGCCGGGCCGCGATCTGCGCCTCCAAGCGGAATCGCTCGGCGTCCGCCGCCTCCTCGGCATGCAGAAGTTTGACCGCCACGGGCCGCCCGAGGAGGTGGTCGCAGGCTCGCCACACCTCGCCCATCGCGCCGCGTCCCAGCAGCTCCTGCAATTCGTAGCGGTTCGCCAGCAGACCCTGCACACCCACCTCGATCATCGCGTTGCTCGTAGAACCCCAGGGCCGATGGTTGCGGTTTGCGGTCATCGGGTCCCTTTGCCCGGTCGACGCACGCTCTCTCTCAGGCCCGGCACCGGGGTGCGCACGGGGCAGGCAGACGACGGGGGATTCACCTGCCTGCCCTTCATTGCGCGACCACCCACTCGGAATAGGGGGCGAGCAGGTGCCACGAGGCCCCTCGGCCCACTCCTACAGCGCACCGGAGTGCCGGGCCGTCACACCCCTGGAGCGCCCGACGCCACACGGCTCTGCGAGCTGGGAGAGCAGGGGCAGGCCCGGCACGGGGGGAACCCAACCTGCCCCAGCACGTCGGCGCCTGCGAACCTCCCCCCGGAGGATGGGCGCCATGACCCCGCCCGAAGTCAATTCCAACAGCGCCCCGCAGGTCAGAAGTGTCGCGGGGGGACGAGAATCGTTGCGAGAACGACAAATGCGTGAAGGAAAACCCTGGCCTCCTTCATGATCTGGTCACGAATTACGCGAATACCGGAGGCCGGGGAATGTGGCTGCACCCAAATCGCACCCGTCCATTCCGTCCGGAAATCTGGCCTGGTGTATGAACATGCAGGTAAGTGCCTGTATGGACAGCCATATTCGGGACATCACAGACGTCGGTGTAACGCTGCAGTGCATGCGGAACGCAGAAGTAGGGAGAAGCGGGGTACCGACCGGCTGAATCTGGGTGCCCTGGCCCGAGCGCGCAGACACGGCACTACGTCAGATCGGATATCCCTGTGAGAAACATCGACCCGGTTCCCGGATACCAGGCATACAACGAGCCGCCGGACCCGGACCGCTCTCTGCACCGTCAGGCCACCACACGGCGTACGGCCATCACCATCTGCACGATCGCCGACATTGCGGCGGGCCTGCTGGGCCTGTGGATCCTGCTTTTCCTGCTCGACGCGAACCGCGCGAATGTGTTCGTCGTATTCGTGCGGGGCACAGCGGGCTGGCTGTCCTGGTGGTCACAGGACATTTTCACAATGGACACAGAGGGGCTACGCGTTGTCCTCAATTACGGTCTCCCGGCCGTCATCTATTTGCTGATCGGTCACGGGATCGCTGCCCGGCTCAACCGAGCCTGACAGTGGACCGGCCCCTTTATTGATCGCCATGAAACTGGGCCGACCATGACACACAGCTCACCCGGAAACGATCGCTTGCCGATCTATGAGGACCTGATTCGCGAGCGGGGTGACGTCGTAGCCGAAGCTCAACTCGCCGCGGAACACACGCAGCACCAGGCAGCGGTGTTGCTGACCGGACGGGATGCGGGTCAGCAAGCCCGTCGTTGGGACGACAGCACCCGAGCCGCTGCGGCTGGTCAGCCGGAGTGGCGCGGGTCGCCGCCGTAGGGGTGGGCCACGGCGCGGGTACGTCCGCTGGCCGCGTCACCATGGTCCACCGGCCCGGCGCCACAACCACGTGACGGTGCGTGCGGCCTGCCCTGACACGTCAGGGAGGCGATCTTTCCGGCGCGCCGAGCGTGGTTCACTTCGCCGTGCCCAGTGCCTGATCGGTTCCCACCCGCCTGCTGCGGGGCCGGGAGGGTCGCCGACGCCGGTCTCGTACCGGCCAGAGCAGGACATATGCGGTGGAGACGATGACGAAGCCCAGGCGGATCAGGCCGCGGGCCGCGTCACCGGGAACGACGAAGACCGTGCCGTACAGGGTGATCAGACCGATCCAGCTCCACCAAGGCACCAGGCGCCGCTGTCCGATCACATCCCACAGCAGTGTGCCCAGCAGGACGGAGGCGGTGTAGTACGTGTAGACGCTGGGGTCCAGGGCGATCCGGGCGTTGGCGCCGAGGAGGACGACGGCCGGCCAGCGGCCTCGCCAGACCGCGATGCAACCCAGCGCCAGCCCCACCGTGGCCTGTGCCGGCCGGTCCCAGGGAGGGGTTCGCGGATTGTGGACGCCGAGCCAGTGCAGCGCGGACGCAGGCTGGGTGGGGATGGTGAACTCGGCTGCGGTCAACGACTGCGGGGCACTGAGGAGGAACGGCAGCCAGGCGAGCGCGACCAGAGCCGCGCACCACAGACCTGCGCGCAGCCACTGCTCCCTCCGCAGGGCGAGCAGCAGCGGCAGGAAGGCCAGCGCGGTCGGTTTGGAGTCCATGGCCAGAGCCAGGAAGACGCCCGTCGCAGCGGGGTTGCCGCGGGTGAGAGTACATACGGCAAGGGCCGTGAAGAAAAGTGCCAGTACGTCGTCGAGATGGCCGAAACGGACGGCGACCTCGATCCACATCGGGATGAAGGCCAGGCCCGCGATCAGCACCCGCTGGCGCAGTCGCTGGTGATTGGTGCCCGTGCCCAGGAGATGCCAGGCGGCGCTGCGTCCGACCACCACCAGGATCAGCAGACCGAGCAGGGACATCACACCTGCGGCCAGGAACTGCCCGACGGACTCGGAAAGAGGGTTGAACAGGCCCGCCGCCAGGAAGCTGACCGGACCCATCTGGAGTTCGGGGTGGTGGGCGTACAGATTCAGACCCCCATCTGCCCTGCCCGAGCCCGCGTAGAGCAACTCCCCACCAGTACGCAGGTAGTGCCAGGAGAACCCTCCGTGCGGCTGGACCACGGCGAACCAGAGGATTGTCCAGGCGGTGAGCAGCATCAGGTGTACCCGCTGGCTGATGGCCGACACGCTTTCTCACTTTCGGTTCTTGTCGCCTTGCTCGGTTCCCCTGCGTCATGCGCCCCTCTGTGAGATGGCCGGAAGGCAGGGCAGGTTCTCGGCGTGAGGTAAGAAGCGGCCGCCCGGTCCGCTGAGCCGGACAGGATGCGGCTCGCAAGGATGCGCCCGATCCATCCCATGCGCAGTCGCGACGGCTCCTCCCAGCCGACCTGCGCGTCAAAGAGCTCCGAACCGGGAGAAGGCCTTCCCAAGCTGAGAGCGCGAGTCGATTCTCGTCACCCGCTCCATGATGAGACCCCAGGTCAATGGCCTGGGGCTTCTTTGTTGTCTAGTCCAATTTGGGCGTCGCGTGCCCTCTGTGTGCCCTAAGTCGACGATGGACTGTCTCACAGGGGTGGCGGAATGCCATTTCTGGCGCTTCAGCCCCAGAGAGCCTCGGATATTCAGACGCTTTTTTGTGTGACCTGCGCCGCCCATGCGCGGAGGTGCGTTGAAATCGCTTTAGCAGAGGGCGAGTTCGCAACAGAGGCAAGGGTGTTGCGGAGGCGAGTCCGGGTGCGGCTCGGTCGGAACAGGTCGGCCGCAGACGCAGCCCCGTTGTCAGTGGGGCTGGCTTGATGGCGCTCGACGCATCATTTGTTGATCAAGCGGGCGTGGGATGCCGAAGTCACGTTCCCGGCTTCGTCCAGCGGGCGGGCAGCAGGGGCGAAATGTCCGTTAGGTCGCGTCGGCGGTCTCCACGATGAGCCCCCGGAGGAAGGTGGCGATCGCGGCCTCGAAAGCCTCGGTAAAGGCTGGGTGCATGAACGCCAGGCTCGCGTCGGCCTGGAAGGCGGCGAGCGAGCCGGGAGGCCACCGTTCCGACCGGGACCCCCAGCGCCTGAGCCGCGGCCTCGTAGTCCAGGCCCTCCCCCAGACAGAGCGTGATGACCTCGCGTTCCGGTCTGCGCAGCGCGGCGAGTGCGGTGAGGGCCGTCGCGAGCCGCCGCCGGTCGTCGACCCGGCCGGCCACCTCGTCGGCGTGGTCGGCCACCGACAGCTCGGCCGCCGCGGCGGCGTTGGCCGCCGCCCGGTAGCGCCGGTTGCTCCGGTACTGGTTGCGCGCCGTGTTGGTGGCGATGCCCAGCAGCCAGGGCCGCAGGGGGCCGCCCTCGGGCTCGACCCTGTCGCGAAGCCGCCACGCCTCCAAGAAGGTCGCCGCCATCACGTCCTCGGCCACCGACCAGTCGGCGGTCAGCCGAAAGGCGTGGTTGTAGACCGCGCGGGCGTAGCTGTCGAAGAGCTCAGCGAACGCGCTCGATTCCCCGGCCCGTACCCGGGTTCGCATATGAGTGCTCACCTCAATGAGCTGTCCGGCACCCCACACCGACTTCCCGTGACCTGCGCCACACTCGATCTCGGCGCGCCCCTTCAGAAGGCTTCTTCCGTCCGGCCGAACACGGCGGATGGCGGTCCGCATGGTCTCATCCGCGTGCAGGCGCTGAGTGCACCTGCGTCGGCCCCTGGTCTCCGGCGCCTCCCACCGCGGTCACCGCGGTCGCCTCCGACGCCGAGGAGGTATCGTCAACGCCTCTGGTGGCACGGGTTGTTCAGTTTTACGACAGTTTGGCCGGACCATTGACGGCTGAGGCCGGCCAGTGGGACCCGCCCGGGGCGGGAAGCGGCTCCAGCGTCGGTAGCACTCACCGCTGATCGGCGCCTCCTCCAACCGCTGCCTGGACGCCTACCGCAACCGGACCGCCCCCGGCACCAAGATCGAGATCTGGGACTGCGGCGGAGCGCCAACCAGGCCGTGACCATCACCGCCGCCGGTGAGCTCCGGCTCTACGGCGGCACCCGGGGCCTGGACGCCTACGACAACGGCACCACGCCCGGCGCCAAGGTGCAGCTCTACACCTGCAACGGCGGCGCCAACCAGCAGTGGCGGCTGGGCTGACAGGCTCTGAACCCCGCCCGCACCGACGCGGACCACCTGCACCGGTACGGGGGAGGCTCCACATGCGGCGCGGTGTGGGGGGAGCACCGCAGCAACCCAAGAGAACCCGCAGCCGGCGTGTTCAGGCCGGGTGGTGCCGCCGGACGACCCCTGCTTCCTCCGCGAGGTCGCCGGTGCCGCCCAGGACGATCACCTGGAAGGCCGCGCCGACGAAGATGGTCACGAAACGGGAGATCTTGCGGGTGCTGCTCATGCGAGGTACCTGCCTGACCGGGTTTGTGGGCCGCTGTTCTTCTTCGAGCGCGTTCTCGGACATCACCAGCTGATGGCGTCGTCCATCGACTGCTGCCAGTACGTGACCTTGAGCGAGTCGTCGACGTAGACGCCCTTCGCGGGCAGCGACGGACGGGCGGCCGCGCCGACGCTTCCGCTGAGGGAGGGGCCGTAGAAGTAGACGGTCAGGGACTTCGCGGTGTAGCCGTTCGAGCCGCTGCCGTCGGCGGCGGACAGGTTCACGGAGGCGTAGCCGGACTGGCCCGGCTTGAGCGTGACGACCGCCTGCGGCTGGGAGTCGTCGATGACCGGGGGCACGGCCTGGGCCTCGCCGAAGCTGACCGCCGGGTAGCCGTAGAGGAAGCAGCTCTTGCTGCCGGTGTTGGTCACCGTGAGCAGCATGTGGTTCACGGGGCGGGTCAGCGGGGCCGCGACCGTCTTGGTGTTGGAGCCCTCGCAGGTGACCGGCTTGCCGGAGGAGACGACGGGTGTCTTCGCGGCGGGGGTGTGCGTGGCGGTCGTCGCACCGGCGGGGGCCGACTTGGCGTCCGAGTCCGAGGAGGAGGCGCCGGAGCCGGAGCCGGAGCCGGCGCCGGCGTCGGAAGAGGGGGACGGGGCCGCGGAAGCGGTGGAGTTGTGGAAGGTACTGGAGGTGTTCGCCGGGGCGCCGTTGTCCTTGATGCCTGTTCCGTCGTTGCACGCGGTCAGTGAGAGCGCGGCGAGTACGACGGTCGCGGCGGCGGCGAGACGGGTGCGGGAGGTACGGATGCCGGACATGTGACTGATCCCCTTCGGTGTTCGGGTGGGGTGGTGATTGGATGACCGAAGCTTGTGAGGTGATCCGTCCCAGCCGCCATGCCTGGCGGGCAGTTGGGGACACTGGAACGGTGGAATACGGTCTGACCAGGGAGAAAGCACTGTCCTTGGAACGCGCGACTGGAACACCGGGGCATGGAGGAACGGGTGTCGGAGGCGACAGGGGCCGAGGAGACGGAGGCCTTCGCACGGCAGTTGGGCGAGCTCAAGGACCGCTCGGGGCTGAGCTACGGGGCGTTGGCCAAGCGACTGCACATGAGTACGTCGACGCTGCACCGCTACTGCAACGGGACCGCGGTGCCGAACGATTACGCACCCGTGGAGCGCCTCGCGAGGCTGTGCCGGGCAACGCCGCAGGAGCTGGTGGAACTGCACCGACGGTGGATCCTGGCGGACGCGGCACGGGGGCGCAGGGGGGACCAGGCGGCCGCGCCGACGAACTCGACGCAGGGGCCCGGTCCGGCCGGTGCGACCGCTGTGGCTGACCCGCCCGCATCGAACGAAGGCGACGGCGACGGCGACCGCGACGGCGCCCCGGTTGTCGTCGCCGTGGCCCACCCAAGCGCGCCGTCACGTCCGCGCCCTGGTCGTCGTACCGTGCTGATCGCCTCCGCCGCCGTGGCCGTGGTGCTGGGAGCCGCGGCCCTCGCCATACGTTTGCCGGCCGGCGGGGACGACACGGGGGGCCGCCAGGAGGCCGGCGCCGCAGCCTCGATCACCGGCACGACGGACAACGCGAAGCCGTCCGCCACCCCGACCCCGAGCCGAAAGGCGAACAAGCCGTCCGCGTCCACAGCGGCCGACCCCTCGAAGGACGACGGCAAGCAGAAGTCGGCGGAGCCCGCCGCCACACCCCCACCGCCGTCACCACCGCCGTCCCGCTCACCGTCGGCACCCGCCCCTACGTCTACGACAACCCGTGCAGCCAGCACTTCCTCGTCGACAGCGAACCCGCGCAGGTCGGCCCGCCGGCGAACGAGCAGGACGCCCCGCGCTGGGCCGCCGCGTACGGGGCGGTGTCCTCGGGCGAACAGCGGGTCGCCCTCACCGTCCAGGGCACCGGCGAGGAGACCGTCGTCCTGGAGGCGTTGCACATACGCGTCCTCGCCAAGGGCGCGCCGCTCGCCTGGAACGACTACTCGATGGGCGTCGGCTGCGGCGGCGGCGTCGACACCAAGTCGTTCGACGTCGACCTCGACAACGGCAGTCCCACCGTCACCGTCAAGAACGGTCAGCGCGGCTTCCCGTACAAGGTCAGCGAGTCCGACCCGGAGGTCTTCTACGTCACCGCCCACACCAAGGCGCACGACGTCCGCTGGGACCTCACCCTGGACTGGTCCAGCGGCAGCCACCACGGCACCGTCCACATCGACAACAACGGCACCGCGTTCCGCACCAGCGCCGGCACGGGCCGCCCGGGCTACGACTACCCACTGGGCGGCAGCGAGTGGATCAAACGGGAGAGCTGACAGGACCCGTAGCGCTGCAGCGTGTCACGCCCAGCAGCCGTTGACGGTCGCGGCGAGGCCGTCCAAGGCGTCCTTGATGTCGCCCGGGTTGGCGGTGGAACCGTTCTCGACGAAGGAGAAGATCTTCCAACGCCCGTCCTGTGCCTTCGTCATGCCGCTCAAAGCGATGGCGCCGGTGAGGGTGCCGGTCTTGGCCTTGACCTTTCCGACGGCACACTGGGAGTCCGGGGTGTCGAACCGGCCCCACTCAGGACCAAGGGTGGCTCCCGCCTCGCCCGCCACGGGCAGGCCGTCCGCGACGGACTTCAGGGTCCGGCTGTAGCGGGGGTCGGTGGTCAGATCGAGGATGTCGGCCAGGGTCTGGGCCGGGATCCGGGTGGAGCGGGAGAGGCCGCTGCCGTCGTACAGCTCGAAGTTGTCCAGCGACACGCCGTACGTGTGGCTGAGTACCTCCCGTACCACCGCCGTTCCGTCCTCGAACGTGGCCGGGCGGCCGGTGCCGAGCGCGGTCATCCGCAGCAGCGTTTCGGCGAAGTTGTTGTCGCTCACCTTGAGCATGTGCTTCACGATCGCGGACAGCTTGTCGGACCGGTGCCGAGCCACGGGGACGTCTCCGTCCCCGGCCACACCGCGGGTGACATCACCGGTGACCGTGACGCCCCGGTCGGCGAGGAGTCTGGCGAACGCCTGCCCGGCGTCCAAGGAGGTGTCCGTGACGGCGTGTCCGTCCACCACCAGGGCCCGGACCGGCGCGACCTCGGTCGGGTAGTAGCCGGTGTTCCAGCCGTTGGCGAGTGTCGGCTCGGGGAAGAGGCTGTCGTCGACGCGGACATTCACGGAGGTGAGACCGGCGTTCTTCAGACCCGCGACCGCGGTCTTGGCCAGCGCGTCGAGGTCCCCGGTGGACAGCGTGCGGTCGCCCCCGCCGACGAGGGTGAGCGTGCCGTCGCCGTAGACGACCCTGGTGGTGAACCGGTGGTCGGGGCCGAGCACGGTCAACGCGGCGGTGGAGGTGGCGAGTTTGGTGTTGGACGCGGGCATGAGCGCGGTGGTCGCGTCATGGCCCCAGACCACCTTGTCGGACTTGGCGTCGACCACGACACCGCTGAGCGTGCTGCCGAGCCGTGTGTCCTGGCTACGGGTGTTGAGATTGTCCGCGATCTTCTGCTCGGCGGCATCGAGTTCGGTGACGCTGCTCTTCGAGACGGCCTTGTCGGCGGCGAAGGCCGACGGAGCGGCCAGGATCGACCCCGCGATGGGGCCGGTCGCCACGACCACGAGTGCTCGGCGGACCGCCGGGCTCATCGCTTTGGGCTTGCGGTGACGGCCGCTGACAGTCGCGGCAGGCAGGAATCTAAGCACAGTTGAGCCTTAAGACTGGGGTCGAAGAACTGACGGGCCAAAAGATATTGAAAGGGAAAGTAGCAAGAGCGACGATGGTTACCGCCGGGTACTTCGTGAAGAAGGTGCGTAATGACGGCCACGCACGGGGAGCGCCTCAGGCTCCCCGACACCGGCTCGCTCCACCGCTCCGAAGGCGATGTGCGCTGAAGAGCGGAGGTCCCTCGGTTGTCGCGTCCAGGCCCCGGCTGGGCAGCGGCCGCGCGGAAGCCGTCTGATCGCGCCGAAACGGCAACGGCTGCCTTGCTGTTGGGCATCAGGCGGCAGCCCTTCCGAAGCGGGACCGAGGCTTCTTCAGTGGCCCGTGGTGCGAGAGGCGATGGAATCGCGAAGGGCACCCTCGGGGATTCGGACATATCGTCTGAACTCGCACGAATGGGGTTGGCCGTTCCTCGGATTCGGGTGCTGGGCTGACGGCATGTCGGGTGGGCGCCGCACCGCGTCGGCCTTCTGTGGAGCAGTGTGCGCCGTGTCACTCACGCAAAGACTGCCCAAGTTGCCCAGGTCACAGCGCAAATGTGCATTTAGCCCCCATCCTCGAAGCGGATACGGAACCCCGAAGTAGAGCGCACTGCCATGGACTTGGATGCACTGCGTCGAAGTGGGCCATGACACAGCGTTCGAGTCGTCCTGCCTCATTCCCCTTAGAAAGGCCCCAATCATGGCCGCTTACCTGTGCCCGCCTGCCGTGATACACGGCGAGTACACCGTGCAGACCAGCCAGATCGTGGCGGAAGTGCGCGGTCGGCACCCGCACGCGGCGTGGGCGCCGCGGATTGACGGCATCGCGGCCGGCACGGGCATCGAAACCCGCGGGTGGATGCTGCCGCTGGAGACCGCCGTCGCGCCCGGCAACGGGAGCGGCCTGCCGGCTGCCGGCATCGGGCCGGCCCGGGAGGCGCTGGCCGGCGACGGGTTCACCGAGCAGGACGTGGATCGCGTGATCGCCGCCCTCGAGGCGATACCCGCGCCGCAGACCGTCCAGGAGCGCACCGCACCGGCCTGGGCGGCCGTGCAGTCCTGCGGTGAGCGGGCGGCTCGGGGGGCCCTGCAGATCGCCGGGCTGGACGCCGCGGACATCGACTGCTTGATCACCAGTCACTCCACCACCCCAGCGCTGCCGGGGCTGGACGTCGCCCTGGCCAACAAACTCCCGCTCCGCAACGATGTGCTGCTGCTGCCGGCCACGCAGTGGGCCTGCATAGCCGGGACCCGCTCCCTGGCACTGGCGGCGGATCTCGTGGCCGCGGACCCCGACCGGGTGGTCCTGGTGGTGATCGCGGAGGCACTGAGCACGACCTACCAGCCCGCGGACGACACCCTGGAGTCCTTGATCGTCCGGTTGCTGTTCGCGGACACCGCGGTCGCCGCGGTGGTCACGGGCCGCCCGAGGCCCGAGTCGGTGCTGCGGCTGGACGCCGCCTGGCACCACACCCTGCCGGGCACCCAGGACCTGCACCGCCTGGAGACACGGGAGGACGGCACCCACTTCGTGATGGACCGGCGCGGGCCGCGCGCCGTACAGGAGACGGTCACCGCGATGTGGGAGTGGCTGCGCCTCCGTTACCAGGACGACCCCGACTCCTGGCACCCCGACGTCCTGCTCGCGCACCCCGGCGGGACGCGAGTGCTGGAGTACATGGAGCACACGATGCCCGACGGGTGGCCGTCGGGGCTGCTGGACTACAGCCGGGACAGCTACACCAGCGGCAACCGCGGAGGCGCCGCCGTGTTCGACATCCTGCGCAGGGCGTACGACGCCGGGCAGGAACGGGGCAGTCGTGCCGTCCTGTACGCGGCGGCCCCGGGCCTCACGGCCACCGCGCTGGAAGGGGAGTGGCTGTAGTGCGAGCTCGGGCCGCCCGTACCGCCGCCTGACGAGCGAACCTGACCAGGCCCTACCAGCCGCGTCACCTCTCGACCGACGCCCAGACCACCTTGCCGGTGTTCGTCCACCGCACCCCCCACCGGGAGGTGAGTCCATGGACGACGTGCAAGCCACGACCACCGTCGTCGAGGAGCGCGTTGCGGCCCAGCCGGGGCCTGCCGTTGCCGCTGTCGCCCACCTCGCACAGCAGACCGTGACCGGTCCTGATCAGCCGTACCGTGATGGGTCCTTCGGCGAAGCGGACGGCGTTGGCGACGAGTTCGCTGATCACCAGCAGCACGCTGTCCCGGGTGTCGTCTCTGGTGCGCCACCGCCCCAGCAGCTCGGAGACCAGCGTGCGGGCCCGTGCGGCCGCGTCGCCGCGGGCGGGCAGACGCCAGGTCGCGGTGTCCTCCTTGCGGTAGCCGATCATGCGCGCGAGCAGCAGGGTCACGTCGTCGCGCCGGTGCACAGGCGCCAGCGCGGAGACCACGTGCCGCGCGGCCTGCTGCAGGGCATCCCAGGGGTGCACCGTGGACACGGCGTCCGCCAGCCTGCCGATGCCCTCGTCGATCGACAGGGCCGGGTCCTCCACCAGGCCGTCGGTGTAGAGGGCGAGCAGCGAGCCCGGGGGTGCGGCGAACGCGTGCACTTCGTACGGCTCCCGCAGCGCGAACTCGGCGCCCAGCCCGGGGTGGGGGCGCACCGCGACCGGGGCGGCGGGCCCGTCCGGGGGCATCAGGACCGGGGGGAGGTGGCCGGCGCTGGACAGCGCCAAGTGGTGGCTGACCGGGTCGTAAACGGCGATGCAGCAGGTCGACCCGAGGGCGCTGTAACCGGCCGCCAGCCCGGACTCCGCGTCGTCCAGCAGCGTCACGGTCTCGTCCAGGTGCTCCAGCACCTCGTCTGGCGCCAGCCCCGCGGACAGCAGCGCGCGGGCCTCCATGCTCAGCTGTCCCATGGTCGCCGCCGCTCCCAGGCCGTGCCCGACGACGTCGCCGACCACCAGCGCGGTACGGCCGTCCGGCAGCGGAAAGCTGTTCACCCAGTCACCGCCGACGCCCGCGCTGTCGGGGGTGGCGGGCTGGTAGACGCTGGCAGTCTCGATGGTGTCGCCGGCGGACCGAGGCAGCAGCCGGCGCTGCAACGCCAGCACCTGCGTGTGCTCGCGCTGATGCTGACGGGCCAGGTCGACGTGATGAGACGTCCTGGCCACCAGCTCCTGCAGGTCGAACAGCTCGCTGTCGTCGAAGGGGCGGTCCGCCCGCCGCCACACCTCCGCCACCCCCAGAACGACGGGCGGCGCGCCGTCCAGGACCAGCGGTATGCACGCCACACCTGCCGCCCGGTCACCGGGCACCAGGGCATGTACCAGCCGCGGACTGCCGAGTACGCGCAGGATCGCTTCCCGGTCGGGTATGACGATGGCCTGCGCGGCATCGTCACGCCGTATCGCCTGCGACAGCAAGCGGCTCGCGTCGCTGGGAAGATCGTCGCCCGGAGTCACGTAGCCGTCGGGCCACGCCCGGTCCGGCACCAGGGCCGCCCGCCGCAGCCGGATGCGCCCCTGCGGCTGCTCGGTGACCACCTCGCCCGTCCACACGGCGAAGTCGAGGTCGATGGCGGTCACGTCTCCCCAGGCCAGCAGAGACTCCGCCAGCGACTGCGCGGTCTCGCCGATGTCCAGGGAGGTGCCGATCGCGGTCTCGGCGGCGTACAGGTGCAGCCGCCTGGCCATGGCGATCAGAGAGACGGTCAGGCCCTCCTGGGGCGCCGCGGCGGCCAGGATGCTCATCGAGACCACCAGCTCCGACCCGTCGCTGCGCCGCAGGCGCTGGACCCGGGCGACGTGCGGCTCACCGGTCTCGAGGACCTGCCGCAACCGACGAGTGACCGTCGGTACGTCCCAGGGAGGCAGAAGATCGACGAAGGGGCTTCCGGCCACGGCCTCCACCCCCGCGAAAACGGCGGCGTCCAGATTGCAGCGGGCGATTCTCAGATCCCGGTCCAGGTTGACCGCACCGAGGATCTGCTCCTGACGGCTGGGGGTCGCATTGGCCTGTACGCGTTGGCGGGCGGCACTGTCACCCTGCGGGTCGGCGGTACCGCCGGCCGCTGCCGCTCCGCCGCCCGGGATGTACTGCCCCAAAGCGCCGCTGACCATGTCGAACGGCGACGCAGACGAGGGGGAGGGGGTGGAGTCCATGCGGCTCTCTCAGCTCGCTCGCCAACCCCGGCACAGCGCCGGGGCCGTACCAGAACCCGGGCGACAGGGTCCCGAGATTCCTGACCGCACACCTCATTCAATAACACCCGGGACCGCTTCGCCTACACCAGCGGATCGCACAGTGAGCACGGGAGCGATGGAAGGAAACGTTCGGTCAGGGCGTCCGCGCGAGCCAGGCGGTGACAGCGCGAGAAGGGCACCAATTCGCTCAGGAGTGCCCCCGAAACGGGGTGGGAAGCGCGGCCGCGGCACTGCTTGGGGCGGTGGACGCATTGCCCGGCGGTCTGGCGCAGCTTGCAGGCCCCCGGGTCGTCGTTGTGCCGGGACGGCATGATGCCGGCACGCGCGATGGCGCACGAGCCGGCCGCGGGTGGGTGTAGGGCGGGAATCCGGGGGTAATCGACGCGGGCTGGTGGGGGAGCGGCGCACGCCTGGGGAGGTCGAGCGCCGCTCCCCGCCGGAAGCGGGTCACCGTCTGCTGCGCATCCGCCGGGATCCCCTTCCTCGAAGAGTCCGATGACCCTGTGACCCTTGCAGGCGGCCGAACGGGCGTTCCCGCGGCTTCTGGCCCAGTTCCGGGTGTCATGTCGCCATGGCGGGAACCCGGCGGCCATGAACGCTGAGACAGGGGCACGCCCATGAAAGACGCCGAAAGTGGAATCCGGGGGTCGTACTGGCTGGAGACGGCGCCGCCCGCCGAACCCGCGCCGCCGCCGCCCGGTGACCTTTCGGTGGAGGTCGCCGTGGTCGGCGGTGGCATCGCCGGGCTCAGTACGGCCTGGGAGCTGGCCCGGCAGGGTCGCGAGGTGGCGGTGCTGGAGGCGGACCGGCTGGCCTCCGGGGTGACCGGGCACACCACGGCCAAGCTGACCGCCCTGCACACCCTGATCTACGACCACCTGCGCCGGACCCGCGGCCCCGAGGGCGCGCGGCTCTACGCGCTGTCGCAGAGCGAGGCGATCCGGCATGCCGCCGAGATCGTGACGGAGCTGGGCGTCGACTGCGACTGGGAGGAAGCGGCGGCTTTCACGTACGCGCAGAACCCCGGGCGGGTGGAGGAACTGCGCGCGGAAGCTCGGGCGGCACGGGAGGCCGGGCTGCCCGCCGACTTCGTCACGGAGACGGACCTGCCCTTCGAGGTGGCCGGGGCGGTCCGGGTGACCGGGCAGGCCCAGTTCCATCCCCGCAAGTACCTGCTGGCACTGGCGGACGACCTGCGCCGGCGCGGCGGCACGGTGTACGAGGGGACGCGGGTCGTGGGTCTCACCGAGGGCGATCCCTGTGTGCTGGAGACGGACTCGGGGGTGTCGGTGCGTGCCGAGAAGGTCGTGGTCGCCACCCACTATCCCGTCTTCGACCGGGCCATGCTGTTCACCCGGCTCTCCCCGCGCCGGGAGCTGGTCGTGGCCGGGACCGTCGACGAGGACCGGGCCCCGCGCGACATGTACATCACGCCGGAGCAGGGCACCCGGTCCGTCCGCAGCGCACCCTACGGGGATGGCAAACGCCTGCTGATCGTCACCGGCGAACACTTCACGCCCGGCACCACCGACGTCGAGCAACGCTTCGCCCGGCTCTCCGACTGGGCCGGCGACCACTTCCCCGGGCTGACGTTCACCCACCGCTGGGCCACCCAGGACAACGACTCGACCGACTCCGTACCCCTGGTCGGCCCGCTCCACCCCGGCAGCCACCACGCCTACGTGGCCACCGGTTTCGGCGGCTGGGGTCTGAGCGGCGGCATCATGGCGGGCCGTCTGATCAGCGACCTCGTCGGCGGACGCGAGGTCGAGTGGGCCGGTTTGTACGACCCTCGGCGCCTGGGCCCGGTGGTCCGTGAGGGGATGTCGTTCCTCAAGCACCAGGCGCAGGTCGCCCGGCACTTCATCGGCGACCGGCTGCCGGCTCTGACCGGACCGCGCCCGGAGGACATCGTCCCGGGCGACGGCGCCGTGGTGCGGATCGGCGGACATTACTGCGCGGTCCACCGCGACGAGAGCGGTCAGCTCCAGGCCGTGTCCGCCGCCTGTACCCATCTCGGCTGTCTCGTCGCCTTCAACCGCGCCGAGCAGGCGTGGGAATGCCCGTGCCACGGTTCCCGCTTCGCCCCGGACGGCCGGATCCTCCAGGGGCCCGCCGTAAAACCGCTGGAGAAGCGAGACTTGTGAGGCGCACGGTGTTTCCCGGTAGGGACCTCACGGATGCGGTGCTGTGCGCGGACGGGGCACTGCGCCACCCGCTGGGGGGACTGCCGCGATCCCACCCCGGCCGAATAGCCCGAACGTTCTGTGCTCACCTGAAATACGGCGCGGCGTCCGCCGATCACGATCGCCACCGCACCAGCATGGCCCGACACGCCCCTGACGTGCAGGTGGAGGTCTTTCTTGTCGCGCTGGAGGAGCACTGGGCTGATGGCCGCCGTCTGTGTTGCCTGGTTGACCGGGTGCACCACGCTCGGCGAACGGGAGACGGCCGCATCCCGTGCGGCCCTGAGCTTCGAGGAGAGCCTCCGGCGGAAGGACGGGGCACGCGCCTGCGCGGCGCTGGCACCCCAAACCCGGCAGGAAGTCGAGCAGTCCGCGAAGAAGCCCTGCGTCCAGGCTCTGTTCGATGAGGAACTGACCCAGGCGGGGCCGGTACGCGGGGTCCAGGTCTACGGACGGCAGGCACGGGTGGTCCTCCATACCGACACCCTCTTCCTGTCAGCGTTCCCGGCCGGCTGGAAGGTCACCGCGGCAGGCTGTGTGCCGCGCCCCCAACAGCCCTACCAGTGCCAGGTCAAGGGAGGATGACCGCAGGATGCGCACCCTTTTCACCCTGCTGCTGCTCACCGTCGGCGCCGGCCTCGGCTACTTCACCGCCATCGGACTGATGCACCGATGAGCCGCCTGACACGGTTCGTGAAGCACAACAGTCTGACCCTGGCCTTCGGCACCGGCTTCTTGCTCACCCTCGCCGGCCAGGCCGTATCCGGACACGCCGACTTCAACAACCAGCTGGTCACCGACGGCCTCCACCCCATCGGCTTCCTCGCCTACCTCACGACCTCCGACTTCGCCGTGGACGTCACGGAGAACTGGCAGTCGGAATACCTCCAGTTCTCCCTCTACATCTTCGGCACCATCTGGCTGCTCCAACGCGGCTCGCCCGAATCCAAGGAACTGCACCAGGCCGGTGTGGAAAGCGACCGCGAGCAGAAAGTCGGAGACCACGCCGACCCGTCATCGCCCCGCTGGGCAGCCGACAAGGGATGGCGGCAGAAGCTGTACTCGCACTCACTCGGCATCGTCATGGGCGCCATCTTCCTGTGGTCGTGGCTGGCTCAGTCCATCACCGGCACGTCCGCCTACAACGAGCAACAGCTGCGCCAGCTTGAGGCACCCGTCTCGTGGACGCAGTACCTCGGCTCCGCCGACTTCTGGAACCGCACCCTGCAGAACTGGCAGTCCGAACTCCTCGCCGTCGCCTCCATGGCCATCCTCTCCGTCTACCTGCGCCAGCGCGGATCCCCCGAGTCCAAGCCCGTGGGCGCCGCCCACACCGCCACCGGAGTCGAGGGCTGAGGTACACCAGCAGGCCGAGGGCGC
Source organism: Streptomyces sp. NPDC005866 (assembly GCF_040629895.1). Lineage (NCBI taxonomy): Bacteria > Bacillati > Actinomycetota > Actinomycetes > Kitasatosporales > Streptomycetaceae > Streptomyces > Streptomyces sp. NPDC005866. Next base: position 77,932 of record NZ_JBEXWP010000003.1, on the reverse strand, counting down.
AGTGCTCGCTCGTGCGGGAGCCGGCCGAGCGGTGTGAGAGGCTCCCGTGGCGCTTGGCGTGCCGGGGCCGCGTAGAGACGTCGCAGCAGCGTGAGGACGTCTCGGCAGCTCGTCGGTGCCCGAGCGGAGCAGCAGGCTCTCGGGCGCTTGGATCAGGGCAGCTCCGCGCTGTCGAGGCTGAGCAGTTCCATGAGCTGGGTCCGGTGGAGGCCGGCTATGTCCTCGAGCAGGTCGGGATGGCGCAGCAGAGGCGCGGCTTCGGTGTCCCACTTCCCGGGGTCGGTCAGCCGCCGCAGGCCTCCGGCGGACTCGTGCTCGCTCATGGAGTGGGCCTGGCCGGCGGCGTGGGCGGCCAGGGCGGGGGCGGCCAGGAGGCAGGCCGCCCAGCTGACGACGGTTTCGTCGATCCAGGTCCGCCAGGCGGTGTCGTCGGGCTGCGGCTCGCATCCGGTGAGCCAGTCCAGGCGATGGGATCCGCTGGGTGCGAGCAGGTGGAGGAGCTCCACGTCGATATCGGTGGGGTACCGCAGGGTGGCGGCGAGGGCGACGGCCTGGCGGGCCTGGGCCTCGGCCAGCGCCCGGCTGAGCGCGCCGCCGGGGGCGGGATAGGCGGCGAGGAGCCAACGGGTGGAGGCGGTTATGACAGGTGTCAGATCATCGGTCACGGCGGTCGGTCCCTTGGGAGGGTGCTCGCCTGTGTCCGGCAGATCGGGCCCGCGAGCTGTTTCGCGGAGCTACGCTGCCCCACTCGTGACGCACCAGCGTAGGCGGCCGAACCCGAAGAGGGAATGAGCCCGATCACAGATCACCGGCCGCGGTGACGACGCGGGCCACGACGGTGAGCGGCTGAACATCGATGCGACGGTGCCCGGCCGCGCACCTCCGCCCCGGCCGCCCGTGCCCTCGTTCGTCGGGCACACCCGCAGGGACCGGCCGTCATGGCGGCCGGTCCCTGCGATGGGGTGCGCGCAGTCAGATCACCATCGGTACCAGCGACCTCGGCCCCCGCCGGCGCTGGGGGAGCGCATCGCGAATCCGAGCACCCACAGCACCAGCACGGCGAGGGCCACCCACCAAAGAACGTTGACGGCGAAGCCGGCGCCGAAAAGGATTACCGCGAGAAGCAGCACAAGAAGCAGGGGAACCATAATTATCGACCTCCTGCGTCTCCGTGTGCCCCGCCAATTCCCCGCCACTCACTCGTGGCGCCTTGTTTATGAAGCGAAGGGCCGGGCACTCGTGGAGTTACCGCGAAGGCGGCACTATAAGCTATGAGGAGGCATGTTCCATGACTGCCGGCGAGAAGGCCAAGGCGAAGACCGAGCAGGCCAAGGCGAAGACCGAGCAGGCCAAGGGTAAGACCAAGGAGACTGTGGGAAACGCCATCGGCAATGACCGCATGGCCGCCGAGGGGCAGGCGGAAAAGAGCAAGGGCGACGCTCGTGAGGCCAAGGAGAAGACCAAGGACGCTTTCAAGCGCTGACGTCCTTCTCTCCCCAGGCAGAGGGCCTTCCCGGAAAGGATCCGGGAAGGCCCTTCTCAGTTGTGTCGTGATCGGGCTGCTTTGCACGGTCGCCTCATGAACAACGCGACCGCGGGTACATGAACTGGAACGACGGCGAGAGCCTGTGACGAGAAGAGAAGGACGACCCACAGGAAGAGTTCTATGGTCATCCCGCTGAAGAACCGGGTATCGAATGAACCCGAATCCGCGGCGCCCCTGCGGTACAGCGCCGCCTGGGACACGACGGACACATCGATCGCCGACGCCCGAGCGGCCGTCCGCGCGCTGCTGGCCCGGGTCGGCCACCACCCCGACCACCGGCCGAGCCAGGACGCCCAACTCATCGTCAGTGAACTGGTCACCAATGCGCTGCGCCACGCACCCGGTCCGGTCGGCCTGGCGCTGGAGGTGTCCCCCGACGCCGCCCTGCTGCGCATCACCGTGAGCGACACCTCCCCTCGCCCGCCCGAGCTGCGCGCACACGACGCCCGCCGCGTCGGCGGACATGGCCTGCACCTGGTCACCCGGCTCTGTGGGCGGCTGCACACCGACGCACTGGACACCGGCAAACAGGTCGTCGCTCACCTCCGTCTGCGCAAGCCCGCCACCGAGTTAGGTATCAGGTGAGCATGCCTTCGCGCAGACGGGCGAGGTGCGGGGCAGGAGCCGGGAGACGTGCATCCGGGAGACGCCCGGGCGTTCGCCGATCTGGGCCCGGGTGAGTTCCTCCACGAACCGCATGTGGATGATCTACCGGTCACGCTCGCCGAGTTCGGCGATCAACGGGGCCAGGGCGCGGAAGTCCTCCACCAGCGTGTTGCGGGCGTACTGGTAGTCGGGCGTGCCCTCCTCCAGTACCGTCAACTGGTCCACCGTCTGCCCGGCGGTCTGCAAGGTCGTCGTCGGTATGATGCGCCCCCCCTGTCCGTCCGCCCTGGTCCTCGCCGGTCCGTCGTCCGGCAAGCACGCGCCTACCCCGGCCGCCGACCGGCATTCCTGAAGCTGCCGTCAGTCTTCGCCGGGCTCACCGTGACTGCGTACGATCTCCTTCATCTTGGCGACGGCGAACCCCCAGCCCTGTTCGACGGTCGGCTTGGCCGGTACGGCGATCTCGTCGGGGTTGGTGAGAACGTCCAGCAGGACGGGGCCCGGGCTGTGGAAGGCGCGCCGCACGGCGTTCTCCACGTCGGCCGGGTCAGTGACGCGGATGCCGGTGATGCCCATGGCTTCGGCCACGGCGGCGAAGTCGGGGTTGTCCAGCACGGTGCCGAACTCGGGCAGTCCGGCCTGTTCCTGTTCGAGTTTGACCATGCCCAGCCGGCGGTTGTCGAAGACGACGAGCTTGACGGGAAGGCGGTACGTCTTCAGGGTCATGAGGTCGCCGAGGAGCATGCTCAGTCCGCCGTCGCCGCAGAAGGCCACGACCTGGCGGTCGCGGTCCAGGCTCTGGGCGCCCAGAGCGTGGGGCATGGCGTTGGCCATCGAGCCGAGGTTGTAGGAGCCGATGAGGCGTCGCTCACCGCGCATTTCCACGAAGCGCGACAGCCACACGGTGGCCATGCCCGTGTCGGAGGTGAAGACGGCGTCGTCGGCGGCGATCCGGTCGACGGCCGCGGCCAGCGCTTCGGGCCGTATGTCGTGGGCACGGTTGTCCAGCGCGGAGCGGATACGGCCCACAACTCCCTTGTCGTGCGACGGGTCGGCGAGCCGGGCCTGACCTGCGCGCCACTGGTCGAAGCGGTCGCGCGCCTTCACCAGATGGGAGCGGTCACGTGCGCCTTCGGACCCGGCGGGCGCGGTGGTGAGGTGGTCCAGGAGGTCGCGTACGGTGGCGCCGGTGTCCCCCACGAGGCCGACGTCGACGGGTACCCGGCGTCCGATGTGGGTGGCCTCGGTGTCGACCTGGATCACGGTGCGGCCCTCGGGATACCAGTCCCGGTAGGGGAAGTCCGTGCCGAGCAGCAGGAGGGTGTCCGCGTCCTGGAGGGCCGACGCGGCGGCGGGGTTGCCGATCAATCCCGTCTGGCCGACCTGGAAGGGGTTGTGGTCGCCCTCGAAGCCCGCCTTGGCCTTCAGCGTGAGCACCATCGGCGCGGCCAGGCGGTCGGCGAGGGCGAGGACGTCCTCACGAGCGGCGCGGGCTCCCTCGCCGACGAGCAGGGTGACGCGTTCGGAGCGGTCGAGGAGTTCCGCGGCGCGGCGGACAGCCGGGCCGTCCGGCCGGCTCACCGCGGCGTTCAGGGAGAACCGGGCCGGCCGGTCGTCGGCCAGTTCCCGTTCGCCCAGGTCGCCCGGCACGGTGAGGACGGCGACGCCCCTGCGGCCGAGTGCGGTGCGCACCGCCGTCTCCAGCATCTGCGGGAGCTGGTCGGGAGAAGTGATGGTCGCGCGGAAGACGGCCACGTCGCTGAAGAGCGAGTCGTTGTCGACCTCCTGGAAGTAGTCGCTGCCGAGTTCGGCGAGCGGTACCTGACCGGCGATCGCCAGGACCGGGGCATGGCTCTTGGCCGCGTCGTACAGCCCGTTGAGGAGGTGGACGGAGCCGGGGCCGACCGTGCCCATGCACACGCCGAGGGCTCCGCCGAGCTGCGACTGGGCGCTCGCGGCGAACGCCGCCGCCTCCTCGTGCCGGCAGCCCACCCACTCCAGGCCCTCGGTGGTGCGGATGGCGTCCGTCAGCGGATTGAGCGCGTCTCCTACGACGCCGAACACCTGGCGTACGCCGAGCTCGCTCAGCGCGTCCACGATGACGCGGGCAACGGTACGGGCCACTTGGATCCTCCAGGTCACACGGTGAAACGGTCGGGGTCGGCGGCCGCCCAGTCGGCCGCCCAGGAAGCCGGCGGCTCGGCGAGCAACTGCCCAGGCTCGAGCCAGTCGTACAGCTCCTCGTAGGAACGCTCGGTGAAGCTGTCCACGCGCTGGCGGAGCATGTGCGGACGCAGCTCCGCGGGATCGCTGACGCCCATGGACGCCATGATCTGCAACGCGCTGGCGACGGTCGCTTCCTGGAAGCGCTGGACGCGCGCCGTCTTGTCGGTGACGTCGAGGGCGCGGGCCCGGCGCGGGTCCTGGGTGGTGACGCCGGTGGGGCAGGTGTTCGTATGGCACTTCTGGGCCTGGATGCAGCCGACGGCGAACATCATCGCCCGCGCGGAGTTGCCGTAGTCGGCACCCTGGACCATGCGTTTGACCAGGTCGCTGCCGGTGGCGATCTTGCCGCTCGCCCCGATCCTGATCCGGTCGCGCAGCCCCGCGCCCACCAGGGCGTTGTGCACGGTGTGCAAGCCCTCGGTGAGCGGGGTGCCCACATGGTCCGCAAACTCCAGGGGCGCCGCACCGGTTCCGCCCTCGGCGCCGTCCACGACGATGAAATCAGGCGCCGTCCCCTCCTCCAGCATGGCCTTGCAGACGGCCAGGAACTGCCGGCGCGAGCCCACACACAGCTTGAACCCGGCAGGCTTGCCCCCGGACAACTCGCGCATGCGGGCTATGAAGCGCACGAGTTCACGCGGGGTGGAGAACACCCGGTGGTACGGCGGGGAGACCACCGTCCGCCCTGCGGGGACGTCCCGGACCCTGGCGATCTCGGCGTTCACCTTGGCTCCCGGCAGAACGCCGCCGATGCCGGGCTTGGCGCCCTGCGACAGCTTCAGGGACACGCACCTGACATGATCGTGGGCGGCCTTCTCGGCGAACTCGGCCGCGTCGAAATCGCCCCTGTCGGTACGGCAGCCGAAGTATCCGGTGCCGATCTCCCAGACGAGGTCGCCTCCCGGACGGAGGTGGTACTCGGACAGCCCGCCCTCACCGGTGTCCTGGGCGAAACCCCCGGCCGCCGCACCCCCGTTGAGCGCGAGGACCGCGTTGGCGGAGAGCGAGCCGAAGCTCATCGCCGAGACGTTCAGCAGCGCCATGTCGTACGGACGGCCGCAGTCCGGACCGCCGATCCGCACACGCGGCGGTGTCTCCGGCACCGGGCACGGCGCCATCGACGGAACCAGGAACTCGTGACCGGGCCGGTACACGTCCCGTTCGGTGCCGTACGGTTCCTCCGCGTCGGTGCCCTTGGCACGCTCGTAGACGATGCTGCGCACGTCCCGGTCGAAGGGGCGGCCGTCGTAGTTCCGCTCGATGAAGTACTGCTGCAACTCCGGGCGGATGCGCTCCAGGAGGAAGCGGGCATGGCCGAGGACCGGATAGTTGCGCAGCACCGAGTGCCGACGCTGCAGCAGGTCCCGGACCCCCACCACACCCACGAAAGTGAGGGGGAGGGCCGCGAACCACCAGTAGGGCGAGAGGACGACCGCCGCGGCCACCGCCGCGACAGCCGTCACCAGGGTCAGGACGATGATTCCGACGCGTGTCACATCTGGCGCATTGCCCGGTTGGCGGCACCCATGCGTGACAGCCGGGCGCCGGACGCTCCGGGTTCCAGTTGTCCCGGCGGAATCTTCGGGTGCATTCCGCGTATGTGCCGTGGCTGCACCTGCCTGGACAGCGGGCCGGAGGACAAAGCGGAGAGTCGGCCCCGGGATGGCCTCGTCCTTCGGGGGCATCCGGTAGGGCATGGCTACTGGATCGGCAACGGCACGCGGACGCGGTCAGGCTCAACGTGCGGCGAACAGCAGAACGCTCGCGGCAGCGGCCCGTGCAGGCTTCGTCGCCCGCGGGGTCCTCTACGCGCTGATCGGCGTTCTCTCACTGCGGATCGCCTTCTCCGGAGGGGGCAAGCAGGCCGACCGGGGCGGCGCGATCGCCGAAATCGCCCAAAAGCCCTTCGGTGCCGTACTGCTGTGGCTGCTCGGAATCGCCCTGGCCGGGATGGCCCTGTGGCGGCTGTCCGAGGCTGCCTTCGGGCAAGCGGGTCCCGACGGCGAAAAGCCGGGCAGGAGGGCGATGGCCGCGGGACGTTTCTGCTTCTATGGATTCGTCGCATACTCCGTGCTCTCCTACGCCGCCGGGGACAAGGCCAGCGGCAGCGGCAGTTCCGACAAGAACTCCCAGGACGTCACGGCGAAGGCGTTGGACTGGCCCGGCGGGCAGTGGATCGTCGGTGTCGCGGGTGCCGCGGTGACCGCTGCCGGCATATGGATCGCCGTCCGGGCCGTGATGCGCAAGTTCGAGAAGCACCTCAGGATGTCGGAGATGTCACGGAGGACGCGTGAGTTCGTGGCCTTCTTCGGCATGTTCGGCGGTACGGCCCGGGGCATCGTCTTCGCCACCGCAGGCGGCTTCGCCATCGCCGCGGCCGTCCAGCACGAGCCCGGCAAGGCCAAGGGTATGGACGACACCCTGCGTACGTTCGCCGACACCCCTGCGGGACCCTGGCTGCTGGCGCTGATAGCGGTCGGCCTCGTGGCCTTCGGGGTCTTCTCCTGGGCCAACGCGCGCTGGCGCAAGGTCTGACAGGCGAGAGATGCCGAGATCGCCTTTTCGTCAGGGCCAGTTGGAGATGCCGAACCAGCGGATGCGGACATCGCGCGGCCGAGCCCGCGAGGCCGCAGCGGGGTCCATGTTCCTTCGGGTGGACGGCACCCGGTCCGGCACCGCGTCCGGTCGCGCGCGAGAGCGGGATCAGCCTTGCCAGCCGTACCGTCGTTCGGGGCGGCCGGCGGCGCCGTAGCGCAGGGAGACGGCGGCGGTGCCGGTGGTGTGGAAGTGCTCCAGGTAGCGGCGGGCGCTGACTCGGGAGATGCCGGTGGCGGCCGCGCATTCGGCGGCGGACAGGGTGCCGCCCGCGTCGCGGAGTGCGCGTTCGACGAGGTCGGCGGTTTCCACGCTCAGGCCCTTCGGCAGGGTGGAGAGGGCGCTGGGGACCGGGCCCGCGGACAGGACCCGGTCGATGTCGGCCTGGCTGCGCACCACCGTGGTCAGCAGCCGGCCGCGTCGGGCGGCGTATCGCTCCAGGCGAGGGTGCAGGTCCTCGTAGTCGAAGGGTTTGAGCAGGTAGTCCACCACTCCGTGGCGTACGGCGCGGCGCACCGTGTCGGCCTCCCGGGCGGCGCTGATGACCATGACGTCGCAGTCGTGCCCGGCGGTCCGCAGCCTCGGGATGACGTCCAGGCCGAAGAGGTCGGGCAGGTAGAGGTCGAGGAGGACGAGGTCCGGGCGTAGTTCGTCGACCGCGGTGATGGCCTGCTCGCCGGTGCCGGCCGTGCCGACGACCCTGAAGGGCGCCACCCGCTCGACGAAGGTCCGGTGGACCCGGGCCACCATGAAGTCGTCGTCGACGATGAGGACGTCGATCGTGTCCGTTGTATCCGATGTGTCCGACGTGTCCGACGTGTCCGTCATGGGGTTGCTCCTTCCGCCACCGCTTCGGCGGGGTGGCTCACGGACATACGGGCGGTGAAACGGGCCCCGTCGGAGGTGTTGGCCACCGTGATCTCCCCGCCACGGCGCTCGCAGACGAGCTGGGTCAGGGCGAGGCCGATGCCCCGCTCGCCCTCCGCGGCGGCCTTGGTGGTGAAGCCGTGGTGGAACACCTCTTGGGCGAGTTCGGGGGCGACGCCCGGACCGGAGTCGGACACGACGATCTCCACGCTGGCCGCGGCCTGCCTGATTTCGACCTCCACCCAAAGGTCCCGGCCGCCGGGGGCGCTCCCGGCGGCCTCGTCTTCAGTAACTGGCGCGGAATCGTGGCCCCGCCCGGCATCAGCGACGCCGACCGCGAGCGCTGGATCGCCGCACTGACCGCGCTGCACGCGTCCCGCCAGTGGAGAGCGGCACTCCGCCGACATGGCTGGACCGATGCGTTCGCCGTCGGCGACACCTTCGGAACGTTCTTGTCCGAACAGGACACATCGGTCGCCCGCCTTGTCACGAGCCTCGGACTGAACTGACCGGGCTGCCGCTTCCTGTTCCAGACCACCGACCGGCGAACGGCGTTACGCGCTCACCCCTGCCCGCGAGCCGGTCCGCCATGCGCCCTGTCCTGCCCCGCACCTCACCCCGGATCGAAAACCCGCCCGTCGAAAGGCACCCGCATGACCTCGCACAGCTGGTGGCTGCTGCTCATCCTCACCGTCGCGATCGCGGCGCTGATCTACCTCATCAACTCCCGCCTGCGCGTCCACCCGTTCGTCGCGCTCGTCGTCGTCACCGTCGTCACCGGTGTCGCGGCCGGTGAGCCCGCCGCGAAACTGGTCGCGTCCATCGAGGACGGCGCCGGCGGCACCCTCGGCGACGTGGGCGTCACCCTGGCCCTGGGCGCCATGCTCGGGCGCCTGCTGTCCGACTCGGGCGCCACCGACGCCCTCGCCCACGCCCTGGTGGACCGGTCCAGCACCCACAGACTGCCCTGGCTGGTCGCGGCCGCCGCGTTCGTCATCGGCATCCCGATGTTCTTCGAGGTCGGCCTGATCGTGCTGCTGCCGCTGATCTTCAGCGTAGCGCGGCGGATGGAGGCCCAGGGCGGTGCGAAGGGTTCCCCGTACGTCCTGATCGGGGTGCCGGCCATCGCCGCGCTGTCCACGCTGCACGGCATGCTGCCGCCGCACCCGGGGCCGCTCACCGCCATGACCGGTCTCCACGCCGACCTCGGCCTCACCATGGTCGTCGGTCTCGTCTGCGCCGTGCCCACGGTGATCCTGGCCGGTCCGGTCTACGCCCGGTGGATCGCACCCCGTCTTCCCGAGGTCCGCCCGGACGCCGCTCTCATAGCCCAGTTCACCGGTGCCGCGCGGCCCGCGGGCGCGCAACTCGGTACGGACACCGTCGGTACGGACACCGTGGGTACGGACACAGAGCCCCGTCCCCACATACCAACCGGTCTGGCCGTCGCCGTGGTGCTCGTCCCCGTCGTCCTCATGCTGCTGCGCACCCTTGCAGAGACGGTGCTCGACGAGAGCAACACCCTGCGCTCCGGGCTGACCTTCGTCGGTGAACCCCTCGTGGCCATGCTCGCCGGACTGCTCTTCGCCCTCGGCGTGACCGCCCTGCGCACGGGCCGCACCGGTGACGAGGTCCGCGCGTCCCTGACGGACAGCCTGAAGTCCATCGCGGCGATCCTGCTCATCATCGGCGGCGGTGGCGCGTTCAAGCAGGTTCTCCAGGACTCCGGTATCGGTGACGCGATCGCCACCGCCGCCGAGGGGGCGCATCTCAACATCATCGTGCTCGGCTGGCTGATCGCACTCCTGCTGTCGCTGACCACCGGCTCCGCCACCGTCGGCATCGTCTCCGCCACCGGCATCGTCGCCCCGCTGGTCAGCGGGGGTGGCCTGGAAGCCTCGCTGCTCGTCGTGGCCATCGGGGCGGGCTCCCTCGGCCTGAACTACGTCAACCACGCCGGTTTCTGGCTGGTCAAGGAATCCTTCGGCATGGACCTCACGCAGGCCACGAAGACACAGACCGTCGTGCAGACTCTGGTCAGCGTGCTGGGCTTGGGCATGGCCCTGCTGCTGTCCGTCTTCGCCTAGCGAGGTGGGCGGGGACGGAGCCGTCGGTATCCGGGACGCCAACGTGGCGATCGCCCACCGCGCCTTGGTCCCCGCTCACCGGATCAGCACCACGGCTTCGTTCCACTGGTGCCGTCGGTGGTGACGCCGACGAAGTCGTCGTACGCGATGGTCTGGCCGAAGCCGCCACCGGCGGGCGGGCCGGACGGGGTGGCGTGCGTTGAGTTGGCCATGTCGCTGACGATTTCGCCGATTTCGCCGGCGATTAAAGCCTGCCTGGCAGGATCCTGTGGATCGGGTAGGAGTTCATCCCTCCCGGGCCGGCTGCGGGCCCCTCCCATGCCGCGTGCCCGAGCGACGGGGGCACGTTCGCGGCCCCTCAGTCGAGACAGAACTCGTTGCCCTCGATGTCCTGCATCGGAATGCACGACTCGTTGACGCCATCGGCAGGCAGTAGTCCCACACGTACGGCGCCGAGCGCCACCAGTCGTGCGCACTCGGCCTCGAGTGTGGCGAGGCGTTCTTCACCCACGAGCCCGGTGCCGACCCGCACGTCAAGATGCACCCGGTTCTTGACGACCTTGCCTTCGGGAACGCGCTGGAAGAACAGGCGCGGTCCCACATCCGAGGGATCAATGCAGGCGAACCATGCGTCCTGCTGCTCAGGTGGCAGTGAGCGCTTGAAATCGTCCCAAGTGGCAAACCCCTCAGGTGGCGGTGGTACGACGTACCCCAACACCTCGCACCAGAAACGAGCGACGCGCTCAGGTTCCGCGCAGTCGAAGGTGACTTGGAACTGCTTGACCGATGCCATCGGACCACCATAGTGGCGCGTCCTGCCCTGCGATTCCGTGGTGGTCAGGGTGCTTTGAGTTCGAACTCCGCCCTGTCCGACGCCACGCCGTTGATCTGCAACGTGATGGCGTGCGGGCCCGGGTGGTAGCGGCGGGTGGTGATCGGCCGGAAGGAGTGTTCACGGCTCACCTCGATCGTCTCGCCCGGGGCGACGGTGCGGGTCGTGAGCTTGAACGTCTTGGCGCTCTGTGAGCCGTTGGCCTTGTGGTGGTGGACCACGTAGTCGATTGACAACCGGGCCTGCTCGGCGCCGCTGTTGCGGATGGTCGCGGTGAAGCGGACGCTGCCGCCGAAGGGCACCCCGACGCGGTCGAGCACCGGCCCGTCGATCTCCAGCGTCGCCGGAGCCAAGCCGAGCAGTTCGAGGGCGCCGGGGTGACCGCGTTTGAGGAGCGTACGCAGCCCGTGACGCACCAGCCGTTCGGTGGTCGGGGCCGGGGCGGCGAGCCAGCGGCGGGCGGTCGCCACGGTGAGGTCCGCGTGGTCGCGGCTGAGGTCGTTGAGGTGGTTGGCGACCGATCGCCGTACGTACTCGCTCTCATCGCCGTAGAGGGTGTCGAGGACCGGCACGGTCGCGCCGGGGCGGGCGATGAGCGCCGGAACCCGGATCGACCACGGGAGGTAGGGCCGGGTGCCCTCCGAAGCGAGGCGGCGCACATCGGTGTCTGGGGACACCGTCCATCCCCCAATGATGCCGAGTGCTCGGCCCAGGTCGTGCCGTAGCAGGATGCGGAGGGCGAACTCGGAGGTCAGCTGCCCGGTGAGGTCGGCGAGGAGCGCCATCGCGTCGTCGAAGGCATCGTCGGTCCGTTCGGCGACGGCCTTCGTGGCGACGGCACTCGTGACCGGCCAGATGAGCCATCCGCCGAACGCCGGCACGCCGTCCCGGGCCGCCCGCACGACTCGCGCCAGCTCGGCGTAGTCCCCCGGTACGTCCGCGAGCAGGGCGTCCCTCAGCAGGTCGGCCCGCTCACGCAGCGAGAGCGCGCCGAGCTGCTGCGCGGCCGCCCGCAACGAGGCGAGTTCCGCACCGGGAGCCGCGGTCTGGACGGCCCGGGTCAGGGCCTGCGCCGTGTGACCGTTGATGAGTTCGTCGGCGAAGGGCATGGTCGTCTCTTCCAGGTGATTCGGGGTGCTCACTCGACGTGCTGGAGCACGGTCGTGAACTGCCAGTCGACGGCGCTGTGGTCGATCGCGGCGTGCACCGGTGAGCCGCCCATCTCGCCGGTGATTCCGGCGGCCCCGGAGCGGGCGTGCTCGACGCTGTCGTAGGCGACGATGTCCAGGATCGTGCCGTCCTGGCGCAGGACGATGCGGCGCCACTGGAAGCCGGGCCGGCCCTTGAGGTACTCGTTGATGTCCGCGTTCGCCGCGACGAAGTCCTCCGGCGTACGGCCGGGCGCGGGGCGCAGGCTGGTCACTTCCAGGATCTCGGCCATGACGGGGTCCTTTCCGGTGGCGGGTGAGTGCGACGCCGCCGGCCGGTGTCGTCCGCCGGCGGCCTCTCCAGCGTGGCGTGCGGGGCGGCGGGCCAGAAGGCAGCGCCTTCCTGGGTGTACGGCACCCAGGAAGCGGACGCGTGGTCCGTGCGGGGCAGTGGAAGCTCAAGCCGGTTCCGCCGTCGAGGCCAGCCAGGTCATGGCCTCCTCACTGCGGCTCCCGGGCTCGGGGGTACCGACGAGGAGTTGCTGCCCTGGGGCGTCGCGCACGTCGAAGGTCTGGTATGTCAGCTCGATGCGCCCCACTTCGGGGTGCACGAACACCTTGAAGGCGCGGGTCAGTCCACCGACGTTGTGGTCGTCCCACAGGGCGACGAACTCCGGTGAGGCCTTCCTCAGCTCGGCAACCAGGCCGGCGATGTCCCCGTCGTCCGGGAACCGCCCGGCGTTCAGGCGCAGTGCGTACACGGTGCTGCGTCGCAGCAGCTCCCAATCCGTGAACACCGTGCTCGCCTGCGGGTGGGTGAACAGGATGCGCGGCATGCTCCGCTCGTCGCCGAACGGCGCGAGCAGCGCGTCGGCGATCGGGTTGGTCGCGAGTACGTCGAAGGCCGGGCCGAGCACATAGGCCGCCGCGTGGGGAAAGGCGTCCAGCAGGTGCAGCAGGGAAGGGTGCACGAGATTGCGTGGGCTGTCCGGCCCGGGCCTGGGGTGCAGCCCCGCCAGCCGGTGCAGGTGCTCGCGTGCGTCGGGCGCCAGGCGAAGCGCGCGCCCGATGGCATCGATCACCTGCGCGGAGGGATTGCGCTCGCGCCCCTGCTCAAGGCGGGCGTAGTAGTCCGCGCTGACCCCGGAGAGCACAGCGACCTCTTCCCGTCGAAGGCCGCGCACCCGTCGCCCCGAGACCCCGCCGACGAGTCCGGCGTCAGCCGGCTCAAGACGTGCGCGGCTCGCGCGCAGAAACGCGCCGAGCTCGTTGTCGCGTGCCGTCATGGCACCGATGCTATGCGCTCCGCTGGAAGCGCGGTCACGAACCTGCGCCCCATGCCCTGAAGGGTGCGGGCGACGAGAAAGGCGGCGTGAGCCTGGGTGCCGCACACCCAGGCTGACGCTCCCTTCCTGGATCCGACCCCGCGCGTTGGAGTTGAAGGGACGGCGACCGCCGCCGCAACACCCCGAAGGAGCACGCGTGACCACGTCAGCAGCATCAAAGACCGTCCTCATCACCGGTGCCAGCAGCGGCATCGGCGAGGCGACCGCCCGCCGGCTGGCCGGGGTCGGCCACCGTCTGCTCCTCGGCGCCCGTCGAACCGACCGCCTGTCCTCGCTCGCCGAGGAGCTGCGCGCCGGCGGGGCGCCGGTCGCCCACCGTGCGCTGGACGTGACCAGCCTTGACTCCGTGCGCGCCTTCGCCGCCGCCGGCATCGAGGAGTACGGCCGTATCGACGTACTGATCAACAACGCCGGGGTGATGCCGCTGTCGGCGATCGCCGAACTGCGGATCGCCGAGTGGGAGCAGATGATCGACGTCAATCTGCGCGGCGTGCTCCACGGCATCGCCGCCGTGCTGCCCCAGATGCAGCGGCAGGGGGGCGGGCACATCGTCAACGTGTCCTCGGTGTCCGGGCATCGGGTGGACCCGACCGCCGCGGTCTACAGCGCCACCAAGTTCGCCGTGGCGGCGCTGTCGGAGGGGCTGCGGCAGGAGAGCCGGGACGTCCGCGTCACCGTCGTCAGCCCCGGCTTCACGCGGAGCGAGCTGACCGACCGCGGCGGCTCGGCCCAGGCCCGGTCCGCCGCACGGTCGGCGGCCGAGCAACTGGCGATCCCGGCCTCGGCCATCGCGGACGCCATCGCCTTCGCCGTCGACCAGCCGTCAAACGTCGACGTCAACGAACTCATCGTGCGCCCGACCGCGCAGGGCTGATATTTCGGCACCGCAGTCGTCCGGCCGCCGCCGGTCGTCGGGCCCGGCGCGGAGGATGTGATCTTCATCGCGATGGGGGAGTCCCGGAGCGTTCACCGTTGCGCGAACCGCCGGCGGCGGTGGGGGCGACATATCTCCCGATGGCGGAGGTCACAGGGCTGCGGGCGGAAGCGCGGCGCAGGAAAGCCGTGCCCGCGCAGAGCAATACCTGTGCCCGTGAAATGAGAAATGGGTATGGGGTACAGCGAGTATTCCTCGACCACCGACCCGAGTGCAATTATCCCAGCGTGCAAGGGCGGTCGCTCCGTGCTACTGTCGATCGAAGTTGCAGGTGTGGTTGCCAGAAGGTTCATTTCCTACGGGGTAATCACCACGGCGACACGGAATTCGCACACGGCGAACTCCTGACACCGCCTCCGAAGGAGAAATGAAATGGCTACTGGCACCGTGAAGTGGTTCAACGCGGAAAAGGGCTTCGGCTTCATCGAGCAGGACGGCGGCGGCGCCGACGTCTTCGCCCACTACTCGAACATCTCCGCCCAGGGCTTCCGCGAGCTGCAGGAAGGCCAGAAGGTGTCGTTCGACATCGCGCAGGGCCAGAAGGGCCCGACGGCCGAGAACATCGTCCCCGCCTGACACCGGCGCCGACGCACACTCGCTGACGCATACTTCGCAGCTGGGGCCCGCACCTCTGGGGTGCGGGCCCCAGTTCGCGTGCATTTTAAGGGCGCGCGACGGGAAGGCCCCGCCACATCACCGGCCGGTGACGCATTCCCCGTCGGTCCGACTCCGCCCACATCGAACTCGGCTCGTCTCGAGATTCTCTGCGCCGCTCATCTGCTGCGGGAATTCCTTGCTACGCGCCGCATCAAGGAAGGTTCCGCATGACTCGTGCACAGACATCCCGAACATATGACCGCTTCGGAGGAGGCGCCGGCGCCAAGCGTTCCGCTGGTCCGCGCCGTTCCAAGGGCTACGGAAATCGACAGTCCGGGCGGCCCGGACAGGCCGGAGCCGTACAGGGCGAGTTCGCGACGCCGAAGACGATCACGCCCGCGCTGCCGGCTGTCGAGTCGTTCGCCGAACTCGCCCTGCCTGCACGGCTGTTGGCAACGCTCGGCCACGAAGGCGTGACCGTACCCTTCCCGATCCAGGCGGCGACCCTGCCGAACTCCCTGGCCGGTCGTGACGTACTCGGCCGTGGCCGCACCGGCTCGGGCAAGACCCTCGCCTTCGGACTCGCCGCACTGGCCCGTACCGCGGGACGGCGCGCCGAACCACGGCAGCCGCTCGCCCTCGTCCTCGTCCCCACCCGCGAACTCGCCCAGCAGGTCACCGACGCGCTCACGCCGTACGCCCGCTCGGTGAGCCTGCGGCTGGCCACCGTCGTCGGCGGGATGTCCATCGGCAGGCAGGCCGGTGCGCTGCGCACCGGGGCCGAGGTGGTCGTCGCGACGCCCGGGCGGCTCAAGGACCTCATCGACCGGGGCGACTGCCGGCTGGACGCCGTCGCCATCACCGTCCTCGACGAGGCCGACCAGATGGCCGACATGGGCTTCATGCCCCAGGTCACGGCCCTGCTCGACCAGGTACGGCCCGACGGGCAGCGGATGCTCTTCTCGGCCACCCTGGACCGCAACGTCGACCTGCTGGTCCGCCGCTACCTGACGGACCCGGTGGTCCACTCCGTCGACCCGTCGGCGGGCGCGGTCACCACGATGGAGCACCACGTCCTCCATGTGCACGACGCGGACAAGCACCGGACGACCACCGAGATCGCGGCGCGAGACGGCCGAGTGATCATGTTCCTCGACACCAAGCACGCGGTGGACCGGCTGACCAAGCACCTGCTGAGCAGCGGTGTCCGCGCCGCGGCCCTGCACGGTGGCAAGTCCCAGCCACAGCGCACGCGGACGCTGGCCCAGTTCAAGAGCGGGCATGTGACGGCACTGGTGGCGACCAACGTCGCGGCGCGCGGGATCCACGTCGACAACCTCGACCTGGTCGTCAATGTGGATCCGCCCAGCGACCACAAGGACTACCTGCACCGCGGCGGTCGTACGGCCCGCGCCGGCCAGTCCGGCAGCGTCGTCACTCTGGTGACCCCTGCTCAGCGGCGCGACATGAGCCGACTGATGGCTTCGGCAGGCATCACCCCCCAGGTCGCCCAGGTTCGTTCGGGCGAGGCGGAGCTGAGCCGCATCACGGGTGCCCAGGCTCCGTCCGGTGTCCCGGTCGTCATCGCCGCGCCGGCCGTGGAACGTCCCGGCGGCGCGTCTTCTTCGTCCCAGGGGCGGTCCCAGGGGCGCCGGGGTCGCCGGGGCCGCGCGGGCCAGGGCCGGCCCGTCGGCGAGGCGGCGCGCCGCAGGGCGGAGCGGCGGCCCAGCGTCGGCTCGGCTGCCTAGAGCCGCTGTGATCACAGGTCACCCTTTCCTTCGGCAGGAGGCACCTATGGCGCCGGCTCAGACACAGCACCATGTAGCGGATCGCTTCCCCAAGGGCGTCGTGGACGACAGGGACGCGTATGCCGCCGGACCCCGGGTCCGTGACGACATGACGATCGAGGTGGCCCTGTCGCTCATGGCCGGCGCCCGTGTCGATCACCTCGTCCTGTGCGACGGGGACGACCAGCGCACGGGCCTGATCACCCGGACCCGGCTCGCCCTCCTCCGCGACAGCCCCACCTACACGGACCGGGTCCGTCTACGGGACGTCCTCGCCGGACCGTTCACCATGCACGGCGCCCGGCCCGGCACCGCCGGGGAGCACGTCCGCTAAGGCACCACTTCCGTGAAGGTGTGAAGGACAGGCGGCGACCGCCACCAGAGACCCACAGGCCCAGAGACCCAGAGACCCCCACCGGGTCTCTTGGGTCTCTGGGTCTTTACGTGTCGCCGTGTCGCCGTCCGTTCGGATCCTCCTGGCCGGGGCGGCTGCCCTGTGGTTCCTGGACGCGAAAATCTATCCTTGTCGGAGTAGACATTGGCTCCCGGGATGGTTAGTGTTCTTCTCGTTGACACGGTCAAGTGAGACCCGGCAGACACGAACTGGCGGGTAGCAGTACGTGAAGTTCGCAGGTCGGTTGGTTCAGAGGAAGGACGGAGGAGCAGACGCCATCAGGACGCTCGGTCCGAGAAGCTCTCGGTCCAGGTACCGCAAGACAACCCGGAATGGAAGGTGGTCCCCGGTCACGCAGCCGCGATCCTCGCACCCCTCCCCTTACCGGGCCGGGTAGCGGAAACAGAAGGTCGGCGCAGCATTAGGGCCGACCGATGGTGTTCAATTTCCTTCGGGGCCCTGGTGCCGTACGGCACCAGGGCCCCTCGACGCGTTGCACAACGAGGTGACATGGCAGCAGATACTCCGCTCAGCGGTCGTCTGGATGACGACGACTACCCCGCGTACACCATGGGCCGGGCCGCCGAAATGCTCGGCACCACCCCTGGCTTCCTCCGAGCCATCGGTGAGGCTCGTCTGATCACTCCGCTGCGTTCGGAGGGAGGACATCGCCGGTACTCCCGTTACCAACTGCGGATCGCCGCCCGCGCCCGCGAGCTCGTCGACAGGGGAACCCCGATCGAGGCTGCTTGCCGCATCGTCATCCTCGAGGACCAGCTCGAGGAAGCTCAGCGCATCAACGCCGAGTACCGCCGTGCCGCGAACGAAGCGTCCGGCAGTTCCAGTCCCGGTTCCAGCTGATCACGCGGGCGTGGGGCGGCGGTCGCCGTTGCTGGGAGGGGGCCCGGATGAGCCCTGGTGCACGAGGGTGGCAAAGCAGCGGTGCCCGCTCGTCCACTGATCGGTGACGCTGAGGTCAAGGCCGGCGGCGATCCCCTGGAGCGCTCGTCGTCCGAGCCGTGCCCAGGGAAAGAAGGGACCGCTCTGGCCCTGGAGGTCCTCGAACCGGGCGGTGCACAGCTCCTCGACGTCGTCGGGGTCAACCTCGACGACGAGGCGCCCGGTCGGAGCGACAAGCCCGCCGCAGCGGCGCAGCAGGCCATGGGGGTCGCCTCCGATGCCGATGTTGCCGTCGATGAGCAGCACCGTCTGCCAGACTCTCTCGGCCGGCAACTGGTCGAAGACCGATCGGCACAGTGCGAGCCCGCCCAGAGCGGTGGTCAGGGCGACCGCCCGAGGCGCGATGTCGACCCCGAGAGCGAAGACTCCCCGGCTCAGGAGGGTCCTGCACATACGGCCCGGGCCGCAGCCGACATCGAGGACGGGACCGATGCAGCGTTCCAGTACGGTCCTGTCGGCCATCGTGGGCCGCTCGTGCCAGCGGTGCACCGGCATCCGGATCCGGCGTCCGTCGGCCAGCCGCAGGTACACCGGTTCCCGGTCAGGTCGCAGGGTGAGCGCGTAGGGATCCTCGTCGGCGTCGTACAGCTCGTCGTCCGCTGTCATAGTGTCGTGCCATGCCCCGCAGCGGGTCGGCTCTCGTCGCCCTGGCCGGCCCGTCTCGCCCGGCGCAGTCTCATCGCGAAGGCCACCGCGGAGGCCGCGAAGAGCACACCGGTGATCGCCAGCCATCGGCCCAGGTAGACGCTGTCGGACAGCCCGGTGTCGCCGGGGTAGGGAACCGCCAGACGGAAGACGAGAGGGAACCAGACCAGCAGGAGCAGACCTGACAGGAAGACGGGGACGCGCAGATAGTTGATCCACGGCACCCTCGGGCCGGCGGCGGCTCGGTGCCGCAGTACCGACAGGGCCGACAGGTCGGCGAGCGAGTACAACGGCAGGAGGACGAGGTCATGGAGGATCGCCGCACCGACGAACCAGATCGCCACGTCCCAGGGCTGGACGGTGAACAGGCGCTCCATGGCGTAGCCGGTCAGGGCGAACGAGGCGATCAGGACGAGCAGGTGCAGAGGTCCGGAGCCGTACCAGCGGACGAATCGTGCCATGGTCACGCCCTGAAGGTGAGCTGGTGAACCCACTTGGTGTTGTTCACACCGGGGTTGGCCGGAACGATGACGCGGGCCGGGTAGCCGTGATCGAGCGAGAGGTCCGCGCCGTTGACGCGGAGCGCGAGCAGCGACCGGGGATCGTGGATCTGGTTGCCCCGCAGCATCACCCTGGTGAAGGGGCCGGGGGGTTGGATCGACCTGACCAGGACACTTCCCGCGTCGGGCAGTCCGGCCAGAGCGGCGAGGTCGGCCAGCCGTAGGCCGCTCCAGTGCTGGTCCTCGGTGGACCATCCCTCCACGCAGGCGATCGGCAGTGCGGCGGCGTGCTGGGGCATCGCCAGAAGCTGATCGCGGGTGAAGACCCGTGGCGCTCCGCGTCCGTACACCTCCAGCTGCCAGGTCGGTCCGACGAGCGCGGCGGTGACGCCCACTTTCGCCGCCGTCTTGTTGATCTGGAAGCTGTTCGGGCCGCTGCCCGGATCACGGTTGTGCGGGGCGAGCAGCGCCGTGTCGCGCAGCCGTCCGCCGATGCTCTGACCGGCGGTCACCACGAGGAGGAGAAGCGAACCCGCTCCCACCATGCCCACCGCGCCGCGCCGGGTCATCGTCGGCGCGGCGGGAGCGGTTGCCACCAGGCCGTCGGGATCCGGTGGTTCGGGCACGGTGTGGGCAAGGTCGGTACGCAGCTCGGCGCCCAGGCCGCGCGAGCGCAGTGCCCGCGTCAGCCGGCCGAGTCTGAGGCACACGTGGACGACGAAGGCGGCGATGAACACCCAGGCGCCATAGAAGTGCAGGCGGTAGAACGAGCCCGGGAAGACGTAGTAGAGCTGGATGTTGAGGATGCCGGTGACGAATTCGAAGATGACGCCGCCGACCAGCATCAGCAGGGACAGCCTCTCCAGGCCGTGGGCGACGGAGCGTACCGGCAGCCATTCGAACAGCTTCGGGATCACCGACCACAGCTTGGCCAGCAGCACCGGCACCAGTACCACGCCCAGCGTCACGTGCACGCCCTGGATCAGCCGGTACAACCAGTAGGGATGTGTGGGCCAGCTGAAGAGGTAGAAGCCCAGGACGCCCTTGTCGGGGGTCTCGTCGTTGAGGGGGCTCAGCCCGGGGTTGTAGGAGGCGTAGGAGAGCAGTCCGGTGATGAACAGCACCGGGATGCCGATCAGGAGGACCAGGCCGAACACCGAGGTGAGCCAGGGCCCGCGGATCGGACTGCGCCAGAACCCAGGACGGAACGGGCCCGGGGGCGGCGGCAGCTGCCCGGCACGCCGTGCCGTTGCACGAGTGCGAGCACGGGCCGCGGCCGCGGCGGCGGCCACAGCGCCACGGAGGCGCCTGAGTCGCTTCAGCGCCGATGTCTCTTCCGGTCTCCGGCGTCTCGACCCACCGGTCGGGGCCGGACCCGACGGCCGCCCGCCATTTGCCATCGGCCGTCTCCTCCAGTCTTGGAGCCGCGCTCGCAAAGGAACGTCCCCCGCGCCTACACGTTGGCACAGGTCAGGTGGGCTGTCCGGGCCTGAGGCGCAAGCCGGTGCCCGTCTCCAGCCGAACGGCCGAACCACCCGCGACCACAGGGGGCTCGCAGCTGATGAACAGGGCGGCGAATTCACCGAAGCGGTACGGCGTCGCGCGGGTCATGGCTGACTGCTTGGTTCGCCGACCGCGCCGGCGCCATCCGCTGGGCCTTCGTCCACTCCGACGACACCGCCCGAGCCGAACCCGGCGACATCCTCGCGGCTCTCGGCGTGCTGGACTGACGACCCGGCACCGCGCCCGCCCGGCGGCGCAGACGGACGCCACTTCCGGGCCGCGCGCGGCTGCCCCGGCCGTCGGGGTCCCAACCGGCGTCCCATGCGGTGCGCTTGGCATGCCGTGAGGAGTATGACGCCTGATCAGCGTGACCGGGCAGGGCGAACTGTGCGAGCGGTTCGCCGAGCCGCGTTCGGCCTCGCCGGGCACTGTTCACCGCCTGTCCTCCGTGAAGGGACCTGTTGGTCGATCACGCCCGGGAGATTGACGCGCCTTTCCGATCACAGGAGGAACACGATGAGACAGCGGCGTCATGCAGTATCCGCAGCGGTTGCCCTGAGCGTGTTGGCCGTCACCCTGTCCAGCGGCTCGGGGTCGGCCGGCGCGGCCACCGCGGGCTCCCCGGACTCCCGGTTCACTTTCGCGGTGATCGGTGACATTCCCTACGGGGACGCCGAGATCGCCCAGTTCCCCAAAGTCATCCAGCAGATCAACGCCGACCCCGACGTGCAGTTCGTGGATCACCTCGGCGACATCAAGAACGGCTCGTCCGTATGCAGCGACGCCTACTTCCAGATGATCAAGTCGGACTTCGACCAGTTCAAGGACCCGCTGGTCTACACCGTCGGCGACAATGAGTGGACCGACTGCCACCGGCCGAACAACGGCCCCTACAACCCGCTCGACCGCCTCGCCACGATCCGCAAGGTGTTCTTCCCGCGGCCCGGCTCGACACTCGGGCAGCACAGTGTCCGCGTCGCCTCGCAGGCGGACCAGGGATACCCCGAGGACGTCCGCTACACCCGGGCCGACGTGGCCTTCGCCGCGCTGCACATCGTCGGCAGCAACAACAGCATGGCGCCGTGGACCGGCAACACCCAGCCCACCCCCGAGCAGGCCGCTGAGGTCCTCGGCCGCACCGCCGCCGTGGTCCAGTCGATCCGCGACACCTTCGACGGGGCCCGCCGCCACCACGACAAGGCCGTCGCCCTGCTCACCCAGGCCGACATGTTCGACCCCACCGTGACCGACCCCTCGTACGCCGACTACTACGCCTTCCAGCCGATCGTCGACGCGATCGCCCAGGAATCCGCCCGGTTCCACGGCCCGGTGTACCTGTTCAACGGCGACAGCCACGCCTACAACGCCGACCAGCCGCTGGCCACCGGCTCCAAGTGGCTGTCGTTCTACAAGCAGACGGCCGCTGTGCCCAACCTGCACCGCGTCACCATCGACGGGTCCGGCAACGCCACCAACTACCTCAAGGTGACGGTCGACCCCCGCAGCCCCCAGGTCCTCAACTGGACCCGCGTGCCCTTCACCTCCTGACCAACACGGGGCGACGTCCGACGGCCGGTGGGAAGCGTACGGATCCGACCGGCCGTCGGCCCTTTGGTCAGCCGGCCGCTGTCGCCCGAGGGGGTCTCGGGCGTGCGTGCCCGAGGACCAGGCCGGCCGACCGCGTTCCAGGCCGTCGGCCAGGGTGCGCAGGGCGGGTGGTGAGGGTGCCGATGCCGGCGGCGTTGCCCAGGCAGAGCCTGATGCCCCGGGGCGGGGCGTGGTCCCCGGCGCCGTAGTACGTCGTGGGGCTGATGGAGATGCCCAGGCAGCCGGTCGGCAGTGCCGTCGTCGGGCCGGCGCATGGCTCCGCACGGCTCGACTGCACCACGGGCGCCGACGCGACGGCCGACGAGAGCGTGCCCCACGATCCGGACCGGGACGCCTGGCGGACCTGGGTGGACGAGGTCTTGGCGAGCTGGGCGGCCTGTCTGCTCTCCGACCGGGAGCCGGCCGGCACAGCGGTCACCGCGCCGGCGGCCGGCGCACGCCCGACGGGGCCGGCGGCCGGCTTCCGGCGTCTCGTCGAGCCCGAGGTACGGGATCTGCGGGCGGCCGCGCTTCTGCGTCACCCGGACCTTCTGGCGCCCGTCTCCGACCTGCACCGCCCCGGACTCGTCGGTCTGCTCTGCCCGGGGCGGACCGAGGCCGCGTGATGACGTGATCGGCGTAGACCTTGCGGCGCCCCGGCGACGGTGAGCCAGTCCGGGGCCGGCTCAATCCACCGGATGTCCAGGAGTGATGCCCAAGCATTCATGGAGCCGCAGCACCTGGCCGCCGGTCCGCTCGCCCCACTGCACGGGTGCGACGACGAACCCGACGTGGTCACCGCCCTCGACCTGCCGCTCGATCGTGCCGACGAACCAGGCCGCCGCGTCCTCCAGGACGACCGCGCCGCCGTGTCCCCGCGTCCAGGGCACGTGCGCGAACTTGTCGACCTGCCTGCCGCACTCCCCGCCGAACAGGGCGGCCAGTTCGTGCTGCTCACGCGTCAGCAGGTGAACGGCGAGATGGTCAGCGGTGCGGGCGAGTTCGTAGGTGTGGTTGGCCGTGGAGAGCCACACCGTGAACCGCACCGGCCGGATCGAACACTGCGAGAAGAACCCCACCAGACACCCCGACCGCTCCTCGCCCGCCGCGGCCGTGACCACACACATCTCGGTATTCAGCCGGCTCACGAACCCCTCGACCTCGGGCACGTGGCATCACTCCCGTCCTAGGGCCTCTCGTTTGGATCACTCCGCAGACGCGGGGGCTGGCACGCGCATCTGCCGCGTTGTCGTCGGTCGCCGAAGCTCCGCGTCGACTCCCTCCTCCTCCTTGCAGCTACACGCACCAGTCCCCGCTCCCCGGCATCGAACTGCACCGCCACTGACCTGCGGCCTGATCCGAACGACAGGCCCTATCCGTCCGTCCCGCCATCCGATCGGTATCAGTTCAGCACATGAACACGATCACCGAGGGGCGGCGGGGTTCCGCCCGATCCGGGCAGAGCGGCGAGGGCTGTTCGATCTCCCTCGTTACGTCTGCGGCCAGGGGGTACTCGTGAGCCGCTGTCGGGTCATTCCCGCGCAGCGACACCTGTCCCCGACCCTCGGAGCGATCGTGAAAGCACTCGTCCTCAACTGCACCCTCAAGAGATCCCCTGAGCCGTCGAACACCGAGGCGTTGGCCTCCGTGGTCATGCAGCGGCTCGCCGAACACGGCGTGCGGGTGGTCTCCGTACGGGCCGTCGATCTCGACCTCGCCCCCGGCGTGGTGACGGACGCGGGCGACGGCGACGAGTGGCCCCAGATCCACGCGAAGCTCCTGGAGTCGGAGATCCTGATCATCGCCTCGCCCACCTGGCTGGGCCGGCCGTCCTCGGTGGCGCAGCGCGTGCTGGAGCGCATGGACGCGATGTTGTCCGAGACGGACGACGAGGGCCGCCCGGTCGCCTACAACCGCGTGGCCGGCGTGGTGGTCACCGGGAACGAGGACGGCGCGCACCACGTCATCAGCGAGATCTCCGGGGCCCTGGCGGACATCGGTTACACGATCCCGGGCCAGGCGTGGACGTACTGGCACCTCGGGCCCGGTCCCGGGCCCGACTACCTGGAGGAGGAACAGGGACGCGAGTGGGCGCATCAGACCGGCCGGACCATGGCCGACAACCTGTGCGGGGTCGCACGGGCGCTGTCCGCCCTGCCGTTGCAGACGTCCGGCTGAGGGAGGCGTCATGACGGCTGAAGCTCTCACCGCTGCCCCGCGCCTGCGCTGCTGGGTCCCCCCGGGCGTCTACCGCCCCCAGACCGACACCCGGCTCCTGGTACGGGCGTTGCACCGCGAGGGGGTCGGCGCGGAGACGGACGTACTGGATCTGGGCACCGGAAGCGGCATGCTCGCGGTGGAGGCCGCCCGCCTCGGCGGACGGGTCACCGCGGTCGACATCTCCTGGCGGGCGATCGCCGCCACCTGGCTGAACGCGATGCTGAACGGCCAGACCCTGCGCGTGCGCCACGGCGACATGGCGGCTGCCGTGCCCGACCGCCGCTTCGACCTGGTGATCTCCAACCCGCCCTATGTGCCCGCCCCCGGCCCTCTGCCGATGAGAGGCCCCGCCCGGGCCTGGGACGCCGGAACGAACGGGCGGCTGCTGATCGACCGCATCTGCGACACCGCGCCGAGGGTGCTGCGGCCGGCGGGAACGCTCCTGATCGTGCACTCGCACCTGTGCGGTACCGGCACCACGCTGACCCGCCTGGAGGAGGCCGGTCTGCGCGCGGAGGTCGTCGACCGGGCCCGGCTGCCCTACGGCCGCGTACTGCGCTCACGGCTCACCTGGCTGCGCGAGCAGGGACTGACGGCGGACGGTGCGACAACAGAGGAGCTGGTGGTGATCCGTGCCCAACACATCTGAACGGCCCCGCCGCGTCCGCGTCCAGCGCGACGGCCCCCTGCTCATCGAGGGGCCGGTCGAAGTGGTGGGCGAGGACGGCGAGGTGATCGTCTCGAAGCGCTTCAACGTGGCTGTCTGCACCTGCCGCCGCAGCCGTATCTTCCCCTGGTGCGACACCAGCCACCGCCGCCGCGACAGGCGGCCCGGCGAAGGCGAGGCCGGGTGAACAGCTCCCCTGTCCAACAGCAGTCGCGGCTGCGGCCTCCGCCGTTGCCCGAGCCGCGCGGCGAGCTCTCCGCCGCCGTGACAGCCATGCTGCGGGGAGCGGATCCCGGGAGCATGCCCTCCCCGTCGCGCTCTTCGCCGTACGGCGACGACCTGCAACTCGCCCTCTACGTCCTCTACGAGCTGCACTACCAGGGCTTCGAGGGCGTGAGCGACGACCTGGAGTGGGACAGCCGTCTGCTGGCCTGCCGCGGTGCGATCGAGGACCGCTTCCTGGGCGCGCTGCGCGAGGACGTACCGATCGACGGCACCGACACGGCCCGGCAGGCGCTGGACGAACTCCAGGTCGAACCGGTGGACGGCTCCGGCAGCGTCTCGCACTTCCTCCGTGACCACGGCAGCCTCGACCAGATGCGCGAGTACGCGGCGCTGCGCTCGCTGTACCACCTGAAGGAAGCGGACCCGCACGCCTGGGTCCTGCCCAGGCTGTACGGGCGGGCCAAGGCGGCCATGGTCGCCGTGGAGTTCGACGAGTTCGGCGGCGGCCGTGCCGACGAGATCCACGCGCAGCTGTTCGCCGACCTCATGGCGGACCTCGGGCTGGACACGACTTACGGGTACTACCTGGACGCGGCGCCGCCCGAGGCACTGGCCACCGTCAATCTGATGTCCCTGTTCGGTCTGCACCGGGCGCTGCGCGCGGCGCTCGTCGGTCACTTCGCCGCCGTCGAGGTGACCTCTTCCCCCGCCTCCCGCCGCCTGGCCGAGGCACTGCGCCGCGTGGACGCCGGCCCGGCGGCCGTGCGGTTCTACACCGAGCACGTGGAAGCGGACGCGGTCCACGAACAGGTCGTACGCCACGACGTCGTCGGCGGACTCCTGGCGGCCGAACCGCACCTGGAGACCGACGTGGTCTTCGGGATCCGCGCGACCACCCACCTCGAAGACAGCCTGGCGGCCAGACTCCTCGGCGCCTGGCACGAGGGCAGCACGGTGCTGCGCGGAAAAACGCCGCCACCGGACCACATCCGCCCCTCGGCCTAGGAGCCCGGCGTCCGGTCAACCGGATTGGTGCGCACCGCAGTCGGCCTGGACGGCGACGCCCGGGAGCGGCGGGTGAGGAACGTCAGCGACTCCGCCTATCCCGGGGGTCTGGTCGAGCGGCTGCCGGCCGGTCGTACGCCCCCCGCCCTCCGACCCGGGACGACCAGGTGGCCTGACGCATGAGGAGGGCCGCCCGCGGGGGATGCGGGCGGGGCTCGGCGCGCTTCCCGGGGGTGCGCGTTACTTGGCGGTCTGGGCCTCGGCCTCCTGCTTCAGCTCGGCGGCGGCTGCGACGAGCCGGTCGGTCATGTCGCGGTGACAGGCCCGCAGGGAGGGTGTGGATCTGGTCAGTGCGCCGAAGCGCCTGATCGTGACGGCGGCCTGGGCAGGGTCGTCCAGCGCGGCGATCCAGGACGTCATGTGCGCTCTCGGTGCCATCCGCCGGGCTGACACTCGGCGCGAACCGCCGCCGGCCTGGGAGCGGCACGCCGAGGAGGCAGCGGCCACCCGGCGTCCGGCACCGGGATTCCCCGCCGGGGGAGTTGTTCGGACACCCGTCCCCCGGAGGCGATCAATGTGGCGCCCGGGCGGCCCGCTTGCCTGGCCCGGCCGCCGCCCGTCAGAGGAGTCCGTCCGGACTGTGCGGCGATCGGTCTGCGGTAGCGGCCGAGAAACCCGTCACCGGACCCGTCCCGTCACCGGCCGCCGCCCGTCACCGGACCCGCACCGCCCACACCGCAACTTCACCGCGTGCTCCGCGGGTTGGAGACGGCGGCGCGGATACTGTGGAACATACGGAATGACCCCTGGGGGTGAGGGGAGCCTCTCGGTGGATCATGGTGCACGTCTCGGCACGGCCGGTGCGGTCCAGGTCTCGCGGCTGCGTGGTCGGTGGCGGGTCACGCGGCCCTGGCATCCGGGACTACGGCCATACCTGCGCAGCTACGTCGGCTACTGGGAGGCGGTGACCTCGCCGTACCAGGTACGGCTGGTGCCGACCGGGCGGGCGACGCTGGTGATCAGCCTCGCGGAGCCGTTCTCGCAGGTCCGGCGCTTGGGCTTACCGGGCGGGGGCAGCGGGACGATCGGCTCGCTGGTGGTGGGCGTGGAGGACCGTCCCGCGATCTGTGTGCACCCCGGCGGCCAGGAGGCGATCCGGGTCGAGTTCACGCCGCTGGGCGCGTACCGGCTGTTCGGCATGCCGATGAGCGAGTTGACGAACCTGGCCGTCGAGATCCAGGACGTACTGGGACCCGACGCGGGCCGGCTGGTGGACCGCATGGCGGCCACCGGGGACTGGGCGGCCAGATTCGACCTGCTGGACGCGGCGTTGCTGGCCCGGCTGGGGAGCGGCCCGGAGCCCGCGCCCGAGGTCGGTCACGCCTGGCGCCTGCTGTACCGCAGCGCAGGCGCGATTCCGATCGCCCGTATCGCCGCCGAAGTCGGCTGGAGCCAGGGGTACTTGATCCGGCGGTTCACCCAGCAGATCGGGCTCACCCCGAAGGCGTCGGCCCGGGTGCTGCGGTTCCGGCACGCCATGGCGTTGCTCGGCCGCGGGGCGGCGAGTCTGTCCGAGATCTCGACGGCCTGCGGCTACTACGACCAGGCCCACCTCAACCGCGAGTTCCGGGCCATCGCCGGTACCACGCCCGGACAGATGCTGGCCGCCCGCCGGGTGGAAGGGGCGTTGGCTCTCTCGGCGAGTGCAAATTCGTCCAAGACCGCGCCGAGCGCCGGCCGATAGCGTCCCGCTCGTACAACCGACGGCCGGTCGGACGGTACGGGGGACTGTCCGACCGGACGGACGGCGACGACCGGGTCGTGGCCGCTTCGTATCCGCATCCGGATCCGTCTGTCCCGCCGTGGCCGCGCTATGCGGCGATGACGGCGACCCCGGTCCTGCCCCCGTCGACATCCACCACGGTCCCGTGCACGAAGGACGCCTCGTCGCTGGCCAGCCAGACCACGGCATGGGCGATGGCGTCCGGGGTGCCGACCTCGCCGGCCGGGGTGCCCTTCATCATGATCTCGCCCGGGTGGGGTTCCGCACCCGCCCGCGCCGGGGGCAGGATCACGCCAGGTGAGACGGCGTTGACCCGCACGCCCTGGGGGCCGAACTCAGCCGCCCAGGCCCGGGTGAGGGTCTCCATGGCCCCCTTGGTGGAGCTGTAGAGCGCGCCGAGAGGGACGGCGAGACGGGTGATCCACGAGCCGAGGTTGACAATCACCCCGCCGCCGGCCTCCGTCATCGCCGGGACCACGGCGGCGGTGAGGAAGAACGGCGCCTTGACGTTCACTCCGTAGACCTCGTCGAACGTCTTCTCGTCGGTGGCGGTGGTGCCCGGGGCCGGATAGACACCGGCGTTGTTCACCAGGATGTCGATCCGCCCGCCCAGGGTCTCCCGGGCCCGGGCGGCCAGGTCCTGGGAGGCCTTCGGGCTGCCGTCGAGGTCGGCCGCCAGGAAGTCGGCCCGGCCACCGGACGCCCGGATCCCCGCCACGACCTCTGCACCCCGTTCCGCATTGCGCCCGGACACGATGACATGTGCCCCCTCGGCGGCGAACGCCACGGCGATCGCCTGACCGATGTTGCTGGTCGACCCCGTGACCAGGGCCGTCTTGTTCCGCAGCCGTTCACTCATGACGCAGTCTCCCTAAGTCCGTCTCCCGTGATGGGCGATGTGCGGTCCACTGTGCGTCGGATAAAATGGACCGGCAAGTCCAGAAAGTCGGACCGCAAGGAGGCGTCGGATGTCGGAAGCGCTGACCGCGAAGGGGCGCGCCACCCGGGCCCGTATCGTCGAGGGGGCCGCCGAGGTGCTGCGCGCGCAGGGTGTCGCCGCCACCACGCTCGACGACATCCGCGGCCGCACCGGCACCAGCAAGAGCCAGCTCTTCCACTACTTCCCCGACGGCAAGGACGCCCTGCTGCTCGCGGTGGCCCGGTTCGAGGCGGACCGCGTCCTGGAGGACCAGCAGCCGCACTTGGGGCAGCTCGACTCCTGGGAGTCCTGGCGGCAGTGGCGGGACGTGGTGGTGGCACGCTACGAACTCCAGGGCGACCAGTGCCCGCTGGGGGCACTGTTCCTCCAGGTCGGGCGGTCCAGCCCCGGCGCCCGGGCGATCGTGACGGAGCTGATGCGCCAATGGCAGCGGCAACTCGCCCGCGGTATGCGCGCCCTGCGGACGAACGGGCTGGTGTCGCCGGACCTCGACATCGACCGGACGGCCGCCGCGCTGCTCGCGGGCATCCAGGGCGGTGTCACCATCATGATGTCCACCGGCGACTCGACCCACCTCAAGGCGGCGCTCGACACCGGCATCGAGCACCTGCGCCACTCGACGTCGAGCAACACCACCGCGGCCTGACCCGACCGTCGCCGCGTAATTCTGGTCCCGCGATGTGTTGCGGCGCCCCGGGATGATTGTCTGGCCCCGGCAACCCCACCCCTACCCGGCCCCGCCGGCAGGAGGACACCGCAGTCATGAGCAGTGCCTACGCGTACGAGTACAAGGTCGTCACCTTCCGGGAGTCGCTGATCGGCGACGCACTGGACAGCGACAAGCTGGAGAAGGTCCTCAACAAGCACGCCGAGGACGGCTGGGGCCTCAAGGCCATCACCTCCGCCGACGTCAAGGGCCGGATCGGTCCCGGAGCCGTCGAGGGCCTGCTGCTGACCTTCGAGCGCCCCCGCGGCTGACCGACGAAGCGCACCACCGCGTACGAAACCCGAACGTCCCCCGGCCCGCAGTGGGCCGGGGGACGTTCCGCGTGCAGACGGGTTACTTCACCGGCTCCGGTTCCGGCGCGCTCTCCTGCTCCGCCTCGCCAGCCGGGTCGACCGGGGACTTGACCGAGTCGAGGAGCAGTTGGGCCACGTCGACCACCTGGATGGACTCCTTGGCCTTGCCGTCGTTCTTCTTGCCGTTGACCGAGTCGGTCAGCATGACCAGGCAGAAGGGGCAGGCGGTCGAGACGATGTCGGGGTTGACGGAGAGGGCCTCGTCGACGCGCTCGTTGTTGATGCGCTTGCCGATGCGCTCTTCCATCCACATCCGGGCACCGCCGGCGCCACAGCAGAAGCCGCGCTCCTTGTGGCGGTGCATCTCCTCGTTGCGCAGGCCGGGGACGCTCGCGATGATCTCGCGCGGGGGCGTGTAGATCTTGTTGTGGCGGCCCAGGTAACAGGGGTCGTGGTAGGTGATGATGCCCTCGACCGGGGTGACCGGGACCAGCTTGCCCTCGTCCACCAGGTGCTGGAGCAGCTGGGTGTGGTGGATGACCTCGTAGTCGCCGCCGAGCTGCGGGTACTCGTTGCCGATCGTGTTGAGGCAGTGCGGGCAGGTGGCGACGATCTTCTTCGCCGACTTCGGCTTCTTCGACTCCGGCGTCACCTTGCCGTCGTCGTCCGTCTCCTCGCCGAACGCCATGTTGAGCGCCATGACGTTCTCCATGCCGAGCTCCTGGAAGAGCGGCTCGTTGCCCAGGCGGCGGGCGGAGTCACCGGTGCACTTCTCGTCGCCGCCCATGATCGCGAACTTGACGCCCGCGATGTGCAGCAGCTCGGCGAAGGCCTTGGTGGTCTTCTTGGCGCGGTCCTCCAGGGAGCCGGCGCAGCCCACCCAGTACAGGTACTCGACCTCGGTCAGGTCCTCGATGTCCTTGCCGACGACCGGAACCTCGAAGTCGACCTCCTTGAGCCACTCCAGGCGCTGCTTCTTGGCCAGGCCCCAGGGGTTGCCCTTCTTCTCCAGGTTCTTGAGCATCGTGCCCGCCTCGGAGGGGAAGGCGCTCTCGATCATCACCTGGTAGCGGCGCATGTCGACGATGTGGTCGACGTGCTCGATGTCCACCGGGCACTGCTCGACACAGGCGCCGCAGGTGGTGCAGGACCACAGGACGTCCGGGTCGATGACGCCGTTCTCCTCCGCGGTGCCGATCAGCGGCCGCTCGGCCTCGGCGAGAGCCGCGGCGGGGACGTCCTTGAGGGCCTCGGCCGACGCCTTCTCCTCGCCCTCCATGGTCCTGCCGCCGCCCGCCAGCAGGTAGGGCGCCTTGGCGTGGGCGTTGTCGCGCAGCGACATGATCAGCAGCTTCGGGGAGAGCGGCTTGCCGGTGTTCCAGGCCGGGCACTGCGACTGGCAGCGACCGCACTCGGTGCAGGTCGAGAAGTCCAGCAGGCCCTTCCAGGAGAACTGCTCGACCTGGGAGACGCCGAAGACGTCGTCGTCACCGGGGTCGGTGAAGTCGATCGGCTTGCCGCCGGAGGTCATCGGGAGCAGCGCGCCCAGCGAGGTCTCACCCGTCGCGTTCCGCTTGAACCAGATGTTCGGGAAGGCCAGGAAGCGGTGCCAGGCGACACCCATGTCGGTCTTCAGGGCGACCACGATCATCCAGATGAAGGAGGTCGCGATCTTCAGACCGGCGAAGAAGTAGGTGAGGTTTTGGAGCGTGGCGACGTCCATGCCCCGCAGCCAGGAGACCACCGGGTACGAGATGAAGAAGGAGGCCTCGTACGACTCCACGTGATGCTGGGCGCCCTCAAGGGCGTGCAGCATGAAGATGCAGACGCCGACGACCAGGATGACCGTCTCTACGAAGTAGGCCTGGCCGAAGTTGGAGCCGGCGAAGCGGGACTTGCGGCCCGGCCGGTTCGGCTTGCTCAGCTGGCGGATGACGATCAGCACCAGGATGCCGAGGACCGTCATCGTGCCGATGAACTCGACGAAGACGTTGTACGGCGCCCACTCGCCGATGACCGGCAGGAGCCAGTCGGCCTGGAAGAGCTGGCCGATGGCGTTGACGATCGTCAGCAGAAGCGAGAAGAAGCCGACCGCGACGAACCAGTGCGCCACGCCGACGATGCCCCAGCGGTTCATCCGGGTGTGGCCGAGGAACTCCCGGACCACCGTGACGGTCCGCTGGACGGGCTCGTCGGTACGGGTGCCGGCGGGCACGTTCTGGCCGAGCCGCATGAAGTTGTAGATCTGCAGGACGGCGCGGGCGAACAACGCCACGCCGACCACGATCAGAACCAGCGACACGATGATCGCGGCGAGTTGCATGGGGGCTCCTCGGGCCTGCGAGGGGTCTCTTACGAGAGGTTCCCGAAATTACTAAGCGGTAACTTATGCAGTCGGTCTGAGACTACCCGCATCTTTACCCGCACTGTAGTCAGGCACGGGGTGATCTGAGTCGCTGAGGTGGGCCTGGCCCGCCACGGCCCTGCGGTGGCAAAGTAATCGTGTTATTCGTGTTATTTGTACGGAATGGTTACATTCAGGTCTAATTTAGACCCGTGCTCTACGGGATCGCCGCCGCCACCACCGCCCTGCTGCTCGCCGCCCTCCTCGCCGCGCTGATCCGGCCGCTCGCTCTGCGGCTGCGGCTCGTCGACCGCCGGCGCGCGCGGCCTGTGCCGGTGCTGGGCGGGTTGGCCGTGGTGGGTGCCACCTGCCTGGTCGCGGGCGCCGGCGACTGGAGCGGTGTCGCCCCGCTCGGTACCGGGGTCGGGCAACTGCTGGTCGCCGGGGGCGCCGTGGCGCTGCTCGGAGTGGTCGCCGACGTGTGGCGGCTCAAGACGCGGTTCCTGTTGTTCGGTACGGCCGTGGCGGCCGCGTGTGTGGTGCCGTACGGGGAGTTCGGTGTGGCGGAAGGCGTGCTCGGTGTCGGATGGATCGCCTTTGTCGCCGTCGCCTTCAAGGGGCTCGACCACGCGGACGGGCTGGCCGGGACCGTGGGAGTGGTCACGGCCTTCGGGGTCGGGGCCTGTGCCACCGCCGAGGTCATGGACGGGCTCGCCGTGCTGCTGAGCGTGCTCGCGGCCGCGCTCACCGGGTTCCTGATGCACAACTGGCATCCCGCGCGGATCGCCCTCGGTGCCACCGGCTCGCTGTTCGCAGGGTTCGTGCTGGCCGCGGCCGCGCTGATCACCCGGGCGGGCCACGATCCCGTCGCCAGCGCGGGCGTGCTGTTCGCGCTCACCGCCGTCGCGAGCGCCGACGTGCTGCTCGTCGTACTGTCGCGGCTCGTTGCCGGGCGTCCGGTGCTGCGGCGCGGCCCCGACCATCTCGCCCACCGGCTGCGGCGGCTGGGCCTCACCCCGCCGGGCGCGACCGTGGTCCTCGGTGCCGGATCCTTCGCGGCGGTATTCGTCGGGGTGCTCGTGCACGGCGGCTGGATCGGGCGGACGGGCGCCACATGCGTCGCCTGCGTCACCGTCAGCGTCGTACTGCTACTCCTTCGGGTGCCGGTCTATGGGCCCCGTCGTATGGAATCCACGCAGGTCAGTGGGCACTTGCGCGTAAGGAACGGATAAGAGTTGAGCCCATACGACTCAGGTCCGTTGACCCGTGGCGGGGCTTGATGCACACTTGAGTCCGTTCCACTCAAGTCAGCTGGAGGATTCACCATGGCACGTGCGGTCGGCATCGACCTGGGCACGACTAACTCTGTCGTCAGCGTTCTTGAAGGCGGCGAGCCCACCGTCATCACCAACGCCGAGGGCGCCCGGACCACGCCGTCCGTCGTCGCCTTCGCCAAGAACGGCGAGGTTCTGGTCGGCGAGGTCGCCAAGCGCCAGGCGGTCACCAACGTGGACCGCACCATCCGGTCGGTCAAGCGTCACATGGGCACCGACTGGAAGATCCAGCTGGACGGGAAGGACTTCAACCCGCAGCAGATCTCCGCGTTCATCCTGCAGAAGCTGAAGCGGGACGCGGAGGCCTACCTGGGTGAGAAGGTGACCGACGCGGTCATCACCGTCCCGGCCTACTTCAACGACTCCGAGCGCCAGGCGACGAAGGAGGCCGGCGAGATCGCCGGTCTGAACGTCCTGCGTATCGTCAACGAGCCCACCGCGGCCGCGCTCGCCTACGGCCTCGACAAGGACGACCAGACGATCCTCGTCTTCGACCTCGGTGGCGGCACCTTCGACGTGTCCCTCCTGGAGATCGGCGACGGCGTCGTCGAGGTGAAGGCCACCAACGGCGACAACCACCTCGGTGGTGACGACTGGGACCAGCGCATCGTCGACTACCTGGTCCAGCAGTTCAAGTCCGGTCACGCCGTGGACCTCGGCAAGGACAAGATGGCCCTCCAGCGCCTGCGCGAGGCCGCCGAGAAGGCCAAGATCGAGCTGTCCTCGTCCACCGAGACCTCGATCAACCTGCCGTACATCACCGCGTCCGCCGAGGGCCCGCTGCACCTGGACGAGAAGCTGACCCGCGCTCAGTTCCAGCAGCTGACCGCGGACCTGCTTGAGCGCTGCAAGACGCCGTTCCACAACGTCATCAAGGACGCCGGCATCCAGCTCGGCGAGATCGACCACGTCGTCCTCGTCGGCGGCTCGACCCGTATGCCCGCCGTCGCCGAGCTCGTCAAGGAGCTGACCGGCGGCAAGGATGCCAACAAGGGCGTCAACCCGGACGAGGTCGTCGCCATCGGCGCCGCCCTGCAGGCCGGTGTGCTCAAGGGTGAGGTCAAGGACGTCCTGCTCCTCGACGTGACCCCGCTGTCCCTCGGTATCGAGACCAAGGGCGGCATCATGACCAAGCTCATCGAGCGGAACACGACGATCCCGACCAAGCGGTCCGAGATCTTCACCACCGCCGAGGACAACCAGCCCTCCGTGCAGATCCAGGTCTACCAGGGCGAGCGCGAGATCGCGGCGTACAACAAGAAGCTCGGGATGTTCGAGCTGACCGGTCTGCCGCCGGCCCCGCGCGGTGTCCCGCAGATCGAGGTCGCCTTCGACATCGACGCCAACGGCATCATGCACGTGACCGCGAAGGACCTGGGCACGGGCAAGGAGCAGAAGATGACCGTCACCGGCGGCTCCTCGCTGCCGAAGGACGAGGTCGACCGGATGCGCCAGGAGGCCGAGCAGTACGCGGAGGAGGACCACCGCCGCCGCGAGGCCGCCGAGACCCGCAACCAGGGCGAGCAGCTCGTCTACCAGACCGAGAAGTTCCTCAAGGACAACGAGGACAAGGTCCCGGGCGAGATCAAGACCGAGGTCGAGGCCGCTGTCGCCGAGCTGAAGGAACAGCTCAAGGGCGAGGACACCGCCGAGATCCGCACCGCCACCGAGAAGGTCGCGGCCGTCTCCCAGAAGCTGGGCCAGGCCATGTACGCCGACGCCCAGGCCTCGCAGGCCGCCGCCGGCGGTGCCGCCGCTGACGGTGCCGGTGACGCCGACGACGTGGTGGACGCCGAGATCGTCGACGACGAGCGCAAGGACGGTGCCGCGTGACGGAGGAGACCCCGGGCTTCGAGGAGAAGCCCGACGTCCCCTCCGGCGCCACCTCCGACGACGCCGAGCCGAAGGCCGCTCCCACCCAGGGGGCGGCCCCGGCCGGGGACGCAAACGCAGAGCTGACCGGTCTGACGGCACAGCTGGACCAGGTGCGCACCGCGCTCGGCGAGCGCACCGCGGACCTCCAGCGCCTCCAGGCCGAGTACCAGAACTACCGCCGCCGAGTGGAGCGCGACCGGATCACGGTCCGGGAGATCGCCATCGCGAACCTCCTGACCGAACTCCTGCCGGTGCTCGACGACATCGGCCGCGCGCGGGAACACGGCGAACTGGTCGGCGGTTTCAAGTCGGTGGCCGAGTCGCTGGAGACGGTCGCGGCCAAGATGGGCCTGCAGCAGTTCGGCAAGGAGGGCGAGCCCTTCGACCCGACGATCCACGAGGCGCTGATGCACAGCTACGCGCCGGACGTCAACGAGACGACGTGCGTGGCGATTCTGCAGCCCGGGTACCGCATCGGCGAGCGCACCATCCGCCCCGCGCGGGTGGCGGTCGCCGAACCGCAGCCAGGAGCGCAGGCGGTCAAGGCCGAGGGGACCGACGAGGCCCCGCCGGCCGGCGACGAGAAGGACAACGGCCCTGAGGAGGGCTGAAGTCGTAGAGATTGAGCGGAACACCGGAAAGGGGGCGCGTCGAGGATGAGCACCAAGGACTTCATTGAGAAGGACTACTACAAGGTCCTCGGCGTCCCCAAGGACGCCACCGAGGCCGAGATCAAGAAGGCGTACCGGAAGCTCGCCCGCGAGTTCCACCCGGACGCCAACAAGGGCAACGTCAAGGCCGAGGAGCGCTTCAAGGAGATCTCCGAGGCGAACGACGTGCTCGGCGACCCCAAGAAGCGCAAGGAGTACGACGACGCGCGCGCCCTCTTCGGCAACGGCGGCTTCCGCCCGGGGCCGGGCGCGGGCGGCGGCAACTTCAACTTCGACCTGGGCGACCTCTTCGGGGGGAACCCGCAACAGGGCGGAGGCGGCTTCGGCGGCGGTTTCGGCGACGTCCTGGGGGGCTTGTTCAACCGGGGCGGCGGCGCGGGCACACGCACCCAGCCCCGGCGCGGCCAGGACATCGAGTCCGAGGTCACGCTCAGCTTCACGGAGGCCATCGAGGGTGCCACGGTCCCGCTGCGGATGTCCTCGCAGGCCCCCTGCAAGGCCTGTTCGGGCACCGGCGACAAGAACGGCACACCGCGCGTGTGCCCGACCTGCGTCGGCACCGGCCAGGTGGCGCGGGGATCCGGAGGCGGCTTCTCCCTCACCGACCCCTGCCCGGACTGCAAGGGCCGCGGTCTGATCGCGGAGCACCCCTGCCCGGACTGCAAGGGCAGCGGCCGCGCCAAGTCGTCCCGGACCATGCAGGTCCGCATCCCCGCCGGGGTGACCGACGGCCAGCGCATCCGCCTGCGCGGCAAGGGCGCGCCCGGCGAACGCGGCGGCCCGGCGGGCGACCTGTACGTCGTGGTCCACGTCGACACCCACCCGGTGTTCGGCCGCAAGGAGGACAACCTCACGGTGACCGTCCCGGTGACCTTCACCGAGGCGGCGCTCGGCGGCGAGGTCAGGGTCCCCACCCTGGGCGGTCCGCCGGTCACCCTGAAGCTGCCCCCGGGCACGCCCAACGGCCGCACCATGCGCGCCCGTGGCAAGGGCGCGGTCCGCAAGGATGGCACCCGCGGCGACCTCCTGGTCACCGTCGAGGTGAGTGTCCCGAAGGACCTGTCGGGGAATGCTCGTGACGCGCTGGAGGCGTATCGCGAGGCGACCGCGGGCGAAGACCCGCGCGCCGAGCTGTTCGAGGCCGCGAAGGGAGCATGACAGGGATGGACGGCCGTCGGCGTAACCCGTATGAACTGACCGAGGAGACCCCGGTCTACGTCATCTCGGTGGCGGCCCAGCTCTCCGGACTGCACCCGCAGACGCTGCGCCAGTACGACCGCCTGGGCCTGGTCTCCCCGGACCGCACGGCCGGGCGGGGCCGCCGCTACTCAGCCCGCGACATCGAACTGCTCCGCCAGGTGCAGACGTTGTCGCAGGACGAGGGCATCAACCTGGCCGGCATCAAGCGCATCATCGAACTGGAGAACCAGGTCGCCGCGCTCCAGGCCCGCGTAGCGGAGATGGAAGCGGCCCTGGACGGCGCGGCGGCCGCGATGCGGCAGCGGGAAGCGGCGGTACACGCGTCGTACCGCCGTGACCTGGTGCCGTATCAGGAAGTCCAGCACACCAGCGCGCTGGTGGTGTGGCGGCCCAAGAAGGCCAAGGACTAGGCGCGTTCGATGTGAAGGGCCCGGAGGTTCGGCAGAGCCTCCGGGCCCTCGCGCGTCACGACCCCGTCCCCGATGTCGATTACGAGGAAAGGGCTTTGCTTGTGCTTATCTTTGCCTGGCTGTGAACTCCCTTTGCATGGAGGGCCCGTAACGGGCGTTTGGAGGTGGTTCCGCTTCTCCTTCACAGGTGCACCTGAGCGTGGTGTTGCGGACTCGTTAAGTAGTTTCGCTTGACGCCGGGTGTGGCGTGCGCGTTGTCTTTCCAGACATCTGGGTCGCAAAGCAGCCCACGTCCGGAACGCACTCGAAGTGAGCCCTCTATGCGTCGTACAGCCATGTTTGTGGCCGCGTCCACGATGACCCTCTCGCTCGCCGGCTGCGGCGTGCTCAACGCGACGGGATCGTCGAGCTCCGCGAGCCCCGCCAAGGGCAACGACATCACGGTGGGTGTGCTGATGCCGGACACCGTCAACACCCGGTACAGCACCTTCGACTACCCGATCATGAAGTCCAAGATCGCGGAGCTCACCAACGGCCAGGGCAGAGTCGACTACTCCAACGCCGGGTCGTCCGGCCCCAAGCAGGCCGGGCAGATGCAGAAGATGATCGACGACAAGGTCGACGTCATCATCCTGGACGCCGTCGACTCGCACGCCATCGCGGAGACGGTGAAGAAGGCCAAGGACGCGGGCATCCCGGTCATCGCCTACGACCGCCTGTCCGAGGGCCCGATCGACGCCTACGTCTCCTTCGACAACGAGCTGGTCGGCGAGGTGCAGGCCCGTACGCTGCTGGAGGGCCTCGGGCCGAACGCCGACACCTCCGACAAGGTCATCATGATCAACGGCTCGCCGACGGACCCGAACGCCAAGCAGTTCAAGACGGGCGCCCTGTCCGAGCTGAACGGCAAGGTGACGGTCCCGCCCGCGGCCTCGTTCGACACCAAGGACTGGGACCCGGTCATCGCCGAGCAGGAGACCACCAAGGCGATCAACGCGATCGGCAAGGACAACGTCGCCGCCGTCTACTCCGCGAACGACGCGATGGCGGCTGGCATCGTCAAGGCCCTCAAGGCGGCCGGCTTCACCAACATGCCGCCGATCACCGGACAGGACGCGGACCTCGAAGCCGTGCAGCGGATCCTCATCGGCCTGCAGTACATGACCGTCTACAAGCCCTACCCGGACGAGGCCGAGGCCGCCGCCCAGATGGCCGTCTACAAGGTGCAGGGCAAGGACATCCGGTTCGACGCGCTCACCCAGGACAAGGTCGACAGCCCCACCACCAAGAAGATCCCGTCCCAGCTGGTGCAGGTCAGCGCCATGACGAAGAGCAAGATCAAGGACACCGTCATCGTCGACGGCATCTACAAGGTCTCGCAGATCTGCACCGCCGAGTACAAGACGGCCTGCGCGGCGGCCGGCCTCAAGTAGGCCGCGCCGCGGGTCGGTCAGCGCGCACCCAGATGTCGTCGCCGTCGTTCACGGCGAACGGGCGCGGGTCAATGTGGCGCGTCGCCACGCGTTCACCCGCGGGGGTGGGGGAGGTGCGGACGGCGACCGGACGCCGGGCGATGAAGCCGCGCGGGCCGGCGACGACTGCTTTACGAGTGCGTTCCAGGTTCTCGGCGTCGGCCTTCGGCCCGTTTCACGCTG
The DNA here is from genome assembly GCF_040629895.1 of Streptomyces sp. NPDC005866. Taxonomy (NCBI): domain Bacteria; kingdom Bacillati; phylum Actinomycetota; class Actinomycetes; order Kitasatosporales; family Streptomycetaceae; genus Streptomyces; species Streptomyces sp. NPDC005866. The sequence continues at coordinate 38,423 of NZ_JBEXWP010000003.1, read as the reverse complement.
CCCTGTTCGCCGGCGCCGTCGACGGTTGGTCGTCGGCGATGCCGTTGACGACGGCGTTCCCGAGTGACCTGACCGGCGATTGCCCAGGATGCCGCGGTCAGCCGATCACCGAGCCGGACCGGAAGCGGAGCGAGTCGAGGAAGTCGTCGTCGAGGCGCCGGTATACGACGTACACGGGTACCTTGCCGCGCGTCGCCCGCATCCACACCCGCTTGTTGCGGCACACCAGGTCGTGGCCCGCGACCAGCTACACGCCCACCAGCCGGGCCGGCAGGGCGTGTTCGATGCAGGCCGCGCGGCCGGGCCTCGGGGTGAGGACGACGACCCGGGGGTCGCTCACCGCCCCTCTGGGTGCGGCGGCGCGGCGAGCGGCGAGCAGCTGCAGGGCCCCCGTCCTCGAAGGCCCGGGCCTGCCCGTATGCGTCGTCGAGACTGGCCTCCAGGGCGCGGACCCGCCGGGCGAAGCCTCTTCGTACTAGGGCCTGTTGCGAAAGTCCCGCCTGCCCCGCGACGCCCGGCACGCACTCTCGCCGCACCGGGCACAAACCCGAGTACGTCCAGTACGAGGGCTTGCACCCGGCACCCCGAGAGCACGCACCGGACGCCGCGGGGCCCGCCCTCCGGGCGGACGACGGGACTTTCGCAACAGGCCCTAGATCCCATTCCGGGGCGTCGGGGATGCGGGGCACCAAGTCCAGCGGCCACGGCCGCTCCACGCCCGCGAAGACGTAGGTCACGCACGGTCGGTGAAGGCGCGGGCCACCTGGTCGGAGCGCACTTCACTCGGCTCGATCGGCTGAAGTGCCATGAAGGGACGTCGGAGTGAGCACGTGACGCGGTGGTCACCGGCGAATTTCGGGGATTCGCCAGGTCTGCCGCGTCACGTGCCTGTGAGCGGCCCTTCCCACAACGCGCCTCCCCCGTGGGCGCGTTGCGGGGGCCCCGGTCCGATCGGGGGGATGGTCCGGGACCCCCCGAGTGTCCGGCGAACACCCGTGGGAAGCGACACCCACGATGCCCCCGTGACCCCGCCGCCACCACCGTCATCTTGTTGCAGCGCGGGCTGCGGAGGCCGGAAGATAGCGGGGCGTAACGGTGCATTAAGACGCCCGGTGCGAGGGGAGCCGTGTTGCGGACACGGTCCGGACCGCTCATAGTTGCGCTGCGGAAGAGGCAGCAAACCGGGGGTGGAATGGGCGATGGCCGGGCTCGGGACGGAGAAGCATCCACACGGTGCCGACCGACTGTGCGCCGCCGGGGATCGCGTGTATTCCCGTGCCGTGCGCCGGGGCCGGGTGCTGCGCACGGACGCCGACGCGGTGCCCTGCCTGCTGGAGCTGGCACTGTTGCACCCGGACCCCGACGACATGGACTGGCTGGTGCCGACCTCCCCGCAGGAGGTCATGACCCGGCTGCTGCGCGGGCTCTACGACGAGGTCACCGACAGCCAGCGGCGGGTGGGCTCGGCCGTGGCGGCCTTCGAGTGGTACGCCGGTCTGGGACGGCCGTTGCAGGTCGTGTCGGCCTCCGCCGAGGGCACGGCGGCGATCCGGGTCCTGGACGGGCTGTCGCGGATCCAGGCGGCGATGGACGAGGCGACGGAGGCGTGCACGAGCGAGGTGCTGACCGTGCAGCCGGGCGGTATCCGCCGTGAGTCCGAACTGACCGAGGGACTGCATCGGGCGGTCGCCCTGCGCCCGTGGCGTGCGCATGCGGGACCTGTACACCCATGTCGCCCGGCACGGCCAGGGCCTGCTCAACTACCTGGAGCTGATGGGCGACGCGGTGGAGGCCCGGACGCTCGACGAGGTCATCGACCGGCTGATCCTCTTCGATCGCACGGTGGCGTTCATTCCCGCGAACGCCGACCGCACGATGGCCCTGGAGCTGCGCCACCCGGCCCTGGTCGAGTACTTCGTCACCGTCTTCGAACGGCTGTGGCGGCTGGCGATCCCCCTCACCGCCCCTCTCCCCGACACCGGTATCGAGGGCATCTCGCACCGGGAGCGGTCCATCGCGGCGCTGCTGGCGGAGGGCCACCAGGACGCCGTCATCGCCGAACGTCTGGGCATCAGCGTCCGTACCTGCCGCGCCCACATCGCCCGCCTCTCGGAGACGCTGGGCGCGGCCAGCCGTACCCAACTGGGCGTGCGGATAGCGCAGGTGGGGCTGGACCGGCCGCCGGGCGAGGCGAGCGGGGCGCCGCCCGTGATCAGCCTTCCTGATCAAGGATCCCCGAGCGTCCGATGAGGTAGCCGAGTTGGGCGCGGCTGTCGCTGCCGAGGGTGGCGGCGAGTTTGGCGATGTGGTCGCGGGCGGTGCGGATGTTCATGCCGAGGCGTTCGGCGATGACGGCGTCGGTGTGGCCCTCGACGAGGAGGGCGGCGATGGCGTGCTGGCGGGGGGTGACGCCGTTGACGGTGGGGCGGTGCTCCAGGTCCGGGTAGATGGGAGTGGCCAGCCGCCACAGCCGGTCGAAGGCGGTGACGAAGTACGTGATCAGCGCGGGATGACGGACTTCGAGGGCCAGGCTGCCGTCGTCGGCCGCCGGCAGGAAGGCGATGGCGCGGTCGATGACGAACAGCCGGTCCGGCAGTTCGTCCAGACCGCGCACCTCGATGTCGCCCCGCAGCTGCTCGAAGCCGCCGTACACGGACGGCACATGGCGCAGGGTGTGCTGGTAGAGGGCGCGGATTCGGGCGCCGCGGTCGAGGATCGCCTGGTCCCGGTCACGGGCGGTCGCTGCGGCGGACCGGCCGCGGGCGCCGGTGAGACCGGCGTGCGACTGGATGCCGAGCACTTCCCGGCTCGCTTCGGCCATGGCGTCGGTGATGGCCTGGTTGATGGGGCGCGTGCCGCTGTGCAGGCGGAGCGTGGGGGTGCCGGTGCCCGCAACGTTCTTCGCGGTGCCGCCGATGAACCTTTCGAACTGCTCCACCAGTCGTTCCTCACGCCGGCGTGCGTCGGCGACCCGGGCGGCGGAAGAGCGCAGCAGCCGGTGCAGGGCCTCGGCGGGGGCCACGGGCTCCAGCCGGTCCAGGTCGTCGAGAGCCGGGTGGAGCAGACCGAGGTCGGTGAGGCAGGGCGCGTCCACCACGTCCCGGGCCCTGATGTAGCCCGTGCGCAGAGCCTGCTCGTACGCCCTCGCCCCGGCAGCGCACAGTGCCTCGACCCCGTGCTCGCACCGGCTCACAGCCCGCTCTCCCGTTCCCCGAGGATCCCGGACCGCCCGATGAGATAGCCGAGCTGGGCCCGGCTCTCACTGCCGAGGGTGGCGGCAAGCTTGGCGATGTGGTCGCGGGCGGTGCGGATGTTCATCCCGAGGCGCTCGGCTATGACGGCGTCGGTGTGGCCTTCGACAAGGAGGGCGGCGATGGCTTGTTGACGTGGTGTCACACCCTTGACGGTGGGACGGAGTTCGGCCTTGGGGAACATCGGGGTGGCCAGGCGCCAGAGGCGGTCGAAGGTGGTGACGAAGTACGTGATCAGCGTCGGGTGGCTGACCTCCAGGGCGAGTTTCCCGTGGTCGTCGGCGGGGAGGAAGGCGACCGTGCCGTCGATGACCAACAGCCGGCCGGGCACCTCGTCGAGGCCCCGGGCCACGTTGTCGCCCGTCATCTCCTCGGCATGGGCGTACACGTTCGGCGCATGGAACAGGGTGTGCTGGTAGAGCGTGCGGAACCGGCCGCCGCGGTCGAGGAAAGCCTTGTCGCGGCCGTAGGCGGCGGAGTACGCGGCGGTGCCGCGCTCGCCGACCATGCCCGCGTGCGGCTGGATGCAGAGGACTTCCCGCCGGGCCTGTGCCATGGCCTCGTCGATGGCCTGGTTGATCCGCCGGGTGCCGCTCAGCAGCCGCAGTGCCGGGGTGTCGGCCGTCGTGGTGGGCCGGCGTTCGACGCGGGTCAGCGGTTCGAGGAACTCCACCAGGCGTTCGTCCCGCAGCCACGCCTCGGCGATGCGGGCACGGCCACCGCGCAGCAGCCGGTTCAGGGCCACGGCGGGGGCCACGGGGTGCAGCCGGCCGGGGTCGTCCGGCGCCGGGTGCAGCAGGCCCAGGTCGACGAGACAGCGCGCCTCGGCGGCGTCCCGGGCAGATATGTGCCCTTCACCCAGGGCCCGTTCGTACAGCTCCGTCCCCGCGGTGCACAGGTCCTCGATGTCGTGCTCGGTGTGCGGGGCCGGCGTCACCGGACACCGCCCTCCCCGGGGAGCTTCCGGTCCAGGATCCCGGACTGGGCGATCAGGTAGCCGAGTTGCGCGCGGCTGCCGCTGCCGAGCACCTGGGCCAGCTTGGCGATGTGGGCGCGGCACGTGCGGACGTTCATGCCCAGCCGACGTGCGATGGCCTCGTCGACGTGCCCCTCGATGAGCAGCTTCGCGATCGAGTGCTGGATGTCGGTGATACCGTCGGGAGCTGTTTCATAGGGGGTGCCGGCGCTCAGCGGAACCGCTCTGGACCACATGAACTCGAACACCTTGACCAGGTAGCGGACCAAGCCCGGGTGGCGCAGTTCCAGGGCGACCTGCTGGTCGTCCCGGATGGGTATGAAGGCGACGGTCTCGTCACAGATGATGAGGCGTTCCACCAACTCGTCTATGGAGCGGTACTCCACCTTGCCGTCGGCGAGCTGTGCCGCGTAGGCCAGCTTCTCCTGGCTGTAGCGGGCGGTGTGCTGGTACAGCGTCCGGATCCGTACACCGCGCTCTATGAGCGGCTTGTCGCGTTCCAGCCCACGCAGCACACTCTGCTCGGAGACGCGGTCGCTCGGCTGGACGGTGAGCATCTCCGTATGGCACTGGGCCGTGGCCAGGTTGAGCGCGGCGTTGATGCGCTCGCCGCCCTCCAGCACCGTGATCGAGCCGCCGCCCGACGCCGACTGACCGCCGATGGACAGGAAGTGCTCGAAGGTGCCGGCGATGTCGGTGGCCAGCTGACGGCGTGCGCTGATCTCGCGCTCGATGGGATTGAGACGCTGGGCCAGTGCGATCGCCGGCGGCACCGGGCGCAACCAGTTCGGATCGTCGGGATCGGGGTGCAGCAGGGCAGAATCCATCAGGCAGGGAGCCGGTTCCGCGTCCGCGCGGGCAATGCGTCCCGCGCGCAGAGCGGCCGCGTACAGACGACTACCCTCCGCGCACAGTTCGTTCGAGGCGTGGGGATGTGTCGTATTCGAGTGACTTGTTACCAAAACTCCACCCCCCAGGGTCCTGAACATGCAGGAACATGATGCACCGATTGTGTGGCCATGACGTGCCCGAATGAGCCATCGTCGTACCTGACGGGGGAAGAGGGGACCTTACAAGTGAGGACGAAGCCGAACATGCGTAACAGACTGCTTCGCTCGGTGCTTGTCGCTGCCTTCTCCGCCGTTGCAGCCCTCGGGGTGCTCAGTGGCTTTTCGGCCGCAGGGGGGAGTGAGGTTCACGCCAACAGCACCTGGCCTGCGGTGGTCGCGGACTCCGAGACTGCCGGCACTGCTGATTCCGCGACCGATGGAGCCGGGAGCTGAAGTGACCACCCCACCCGACGACCGATCCTTCCGCCGCGAGATGGCCACCGCCTATCGCTCCGGCTGGCACTTCATCGACCTGGTCACCGCCATCCCCCACAGTGGTGACTCGCTGATGGTGACCGTTTTCGGAGAGCCGGTCGTCGTCACGCGGGACGAGGAAGAGGACGTACGGGCGTACCGGTGTCTGCGCAAGCCCCGGGGTGCGCCGCAGCCCGTGCGGTGTGCGGTCCGGTACGGAATGATTTTTGTGAATCTGGACCAACGGGACCACCGGCTGGCTGAGCCGGATGTTCCGGACGTGCGGACCATTTCAGCCACCCCCCGCAGTGCCTGACGCGATTCCCCCGTCGTAAAAGATCGCTCAGGTACTTCCCCCCGCAGCGGCGTCACCGTGACCTGAACACGGTGACGCCGCTGCAGTTTTCTGGGGACATTTCGAGGTATCGGCCGGTTTCGGCCAAGACTCACGGTGGCTGAAACCCGTCGATGAGACGTCGGCGGAACAGGGTGGACACCCCGGGGCACCTGCTCGATCCCCTCTACCGACACCCGGCCGGCCGGCCGCCTTCGTGCTCGGCTGGGCGTGATCGCCCGACTTGTCCGCGATCATGCGAGATCGACCGGAACCGCCCGGCCGCGCGAGGCGCGCAGCGCCCGTCAGATGTGTCACGAAGCTGCTCCCCGGAAGGCCTCCCGTTCCCCATCTTGAGTGAAATAGACTCAACTTTGTGTACGTTGGCTGAGTCAGCCGAACGACGCCGAGGAGGAGAACGCGAACGTGGACGCCGAGCTGACCAACAGGAGCCGGGACGCGATCAACGCGGCCACCAACCGGGCCGTGACCGAGGGACACGCGGACCTTACGCCCGCCCACCTGCTGCTGGCTCTGCTTCAGGGGCAAGGCCAGCGGCAGGACATCGCGAACATCACCGACCTGCTCGCGGCGGTCGACGCCGACCAGGCCGCCGTACGCCAGGGCGCCGAGCGCGCGCTGGCCGCGCTGCCCAGCGTGACCGGCTCCACGGTCGCGCCGCCGCAGCCCAACCGCGAACTGCTCGCGGTTCTCGCCGACGCGGCCGACCGCGCCCGGGACCTCGGCGACGACTACCTCTCCACCGAGCACCTGCTCATCGGCATCGCCGCGAAGGGCGGCGCGGCCGGCGAGGTGCTCGACCGGCAGGGGGCCACCGCGAAGAAGCTGGCGGAAGCGTTCCGGAAGGCGCGCGGCGGGCGCCGGGTGACCACCGCCGACCCCGAGGGCCAGTACAAGGCGCTGGAGAAGTTCGGCACGGACTTCACCGCCGCCGCCCGGGACGGCAAGCTCGACCCGGTCATCGGACGGGACCAGGAGATCCGCCGGGTCGTACAGGTGCTCTCCCGCCGTACCAAGAACAACCCCGTACTCATCGGTGAGCCCGGCGTCGGCAAGACCGCCGTGGTCGAGGGGCTCGCCCAGCGGATCGTCAAGGGGGATGTGCCCGAGTCGCTGAAGGACAAGCGGCTGGTGGCGCTGGACCTGGGCGCGATGGTCGCGGGCGCGAAGTACCGCGGTGAGTTCGAGGAGCGGCTCAAGACCGTCCTCGCCGAGATCAAGGACTCCGACGGGCAGATCATCACCTTCATCGACGAGCTGCACACGGTCGTCGGCGCAGGAGCCGGCGGTGACTCAGCCATGGACGCCGGCAACATGCTGAAGCCGATGCTGGCCCGCGGTGAGCTGCGCATGGTCGGCGCGACCACGCTCGACGAGTACCGGGAGCGGATCGAGAAGGACCCGGCGCTGGAGCGGCGCTTCCAGCAGGTGCTGGTCGCCGAGCCGAGCGTCGAGGACACCATCGCCATCCTCCGTGGCCTGAAGGGCCGTTACGAGGCCCATCACAAGGTGCAGATCGCGGACAGCGCGCTGGTCGCCGCCGCGACCCTCTCCGACCGTTACATCACCTCCCGCTTCCTCCCCGACAAGGCGATCGACCTGGTCGACGAGGCGGCCTCGCGGCTGCGTATGGAGATCGACTCCTCGCCCGTGGAGATCGACGAACTCCAGCGTTCCGTCGACCGGTTGAAGATGGAGGAGCTGGCGCTGGAGAAGGAGACCGACCCGGCCTCCCGGGAGCGCCTGGAGAAGCTGCGCCGCGACCTCGCCGACAAGGAGGAGGACCTGCGCGGCCTCAACGCCCGCTGGGAGCGCGAGAAGCAGTCCCTGAACCGGGTCGGTGAGCTGAAGGAGAAGCTCGACGAACTGCGCGGCACCGCCGAACGCGCCCAGCGCGACGGCGACTTCGACACCGCCTCCAAGCTGCTGTACGGCGAGATCCCGCAGCTGGAGAAGGAGTTGGAGGCCGCGTCCGAGGCCGAGGAGGAGACGGCCCGGGACACCATGGTCAAGGACGAGGTCGGCTCCGACGACATCGCGGATGTGGTGGCGGCCTGGACGGGTATCCCCGCCGGGCGCCTGATGGAGGGCGAGACCCAGAAGCTGCTCCGCATGGAGGACGAGCTGGGCCGCCGTCTGATCGGCCAGGCCGAGGCCGTACGAGCGGTCTCCGACGCCGTACGACGTTCACGCGCCGGCATCGCCGACCCGGACCGCCCCACCGGCTCCTTCCTCTTCCTCGGCCCGACCGGTGTCGGCAAGACGGAACTCGCCAAGGCCCTCGCCGACTTCCTGTTCGACGACGAGCGGGCGATGGTCCGTATCGACATGTCGGAGTACGGCGAGAAGCACACCGTGGCCCGGCTGGTCGGCGCCCCGCCCGGATACGTCGGCTACGAAGAGGGCGGCCAGCTGACCGAGGCGGTCCGCCGCCGCCCCTACACCGTGGTCCTCCTGGACGAGGTGGAGAAGGCCCACCCGGAGGTCTTCGACATCCTCCTCCAGGTGCTGGACGACGGCCGGCTCACCGACGGCCAGGGCCGCACGGTCGACTTCCGCAACACCATCCTGGTGCTGACGTCCAACCTTGGCAGCCAGTACCTGGTGGACCCGGGGCTCGGCGAGGAGGAGAAGAAGCGGCAGGTCCTCGACGTCGTCCGGCGCTCCTTCAAGCCGGAGTTCCTCAACCGCCTGGACGACCTGGTCGTCTTCTCCGCCCTGGCCAAGGAGGAGCTGGCCCGGATCGCCCGGCTCCAGATCGACCGGCTGGCCAGGCGCCTGGCCGACCGCCGCCTCGCCCTGGAGGTCACGCCCGAGGCTCTGGCCTGGCTCGCCGAGGAGGGCAACGACCCGGCGTACGGCGCCCGCCCGCTCCGCCGACTGGTCCAGACCGCCATCGGCGACCGCCTGGCCAAGGAGATCCTGTCCGGCGAGGTCAAGGACGGCGACACGATCCGGGTGGACGCCTTCGGGGAGAGTTTGATCGTGGGCCCGGCGACGGCCGGGGGAGCCGTCGAAAGCACCGGTCAGGGCACCGGAAAGACGCTCTGAGCGGAATTCCGCCAAAGGGAGATGAACCCGCCGGGGCGGGGGTTGCCACCCCCCTCCCCGGATGGGGGAGGATGGCGGAGTCCAGACGAAGGGAAATTCACGGTGACCATCGACCCGTCCTCGATCCCGAACTTCGGGGGCCAGCCCGAGCCGCAGCCCCAAGGACCGGCGGGCCCCGTCGTCCCGGATCAGGATCTCGTGAAGCAGCTCCTCGACCAGATGGAGCTCAAGTACGTCGTCGACGACGAGGGCGACCTCGCGGCGCCGTGGGAGCAGTTCCGTACGTACTTCATGTTCCGCGGCGAGGACGAGCAGTCGGTCTTCTCGGTACGGACGTTCTACGACCGCCCCCACAAGATCGACGAGAAGCCGCTGCTGCTGGAGTCCATCGACGACTGGAACCGGCGGACCCTGTGGCCCAAGGTCTACACCCACACCCACGACGACGGCACCGTCCGTCTCATCGGTGAGGCGCAGATGCTGATCGGCACGGGTGTCGACATCAACCACTTCGTGTCGTCCACGGTCAGCTGGGTGCGGGCCGCCATCGAGTTCGACAAGTGGCTCGTCGAGCAGCTCGGCCTGGAGGATGCCGTGAACGAGGCCGACAAGCCCGAGGACGACGAGGAGTAAGCAGTTCTACAGAGGCGTGCCGGCGTTCACGACGAGGTACGCGCCGTAGCCGAATGAGAGCCCGGCCAGGGCCGCGACCACCACGGTCGCGTGCCAGGGCCGGGCTCTCGCCGTGCGGACCAGCGCCCGGGCCAGCGGGAGCAGCAGCGGGAAGGCGGGCAGCAGGAAGCGCGGCTTCGACTCGAAGAAACCCGAGCCGCCGAGCGTGATCAGGAGGAGTACGGCGGTGTAGGCGAGGAGGGGGAGGGGAGCCCGGTCCAGCAGCAGGAGCGCGTAGAGGACCACCGCCGCCGCCACGATCACCAGGGCGATCGGGAAGACGACGCGGTCGCCGCGCAGCAGCAGGCCGCGGACGTAGCGGAGCGAGCCCCGGCCGAAGTCGAAGCGTGAGCCCCACAGGCGCTGTACGTCGAAGTAGCCGCCCAGCGGATCGCCGGTGCGGCGGCCCACCCAGAGGACGTACCCGGTCCAGCCGAGCGGGGCGAGTGCCGCGCCCGTCCACAGCCTGTGGGTAACCCGGCCGTGGGTGCGGTGTATCTCGCAGCCCGCGGCGAGCAGCACGGCCGCCGCGACCGCGAAGCCGTTCGGCCGGGACAGGCCGGCCAGGGCGGCCAGGGCGCCCGTCCACAGCCAGTTCCCGGCCAGGACCGCGTAGAGGGACCAGGCGGCGAACGCGGTCAGGACCGGTTCCGTGTACGCCATGGACAGGACGACGGAGTGCGGAAGCAGGCCCCAGAGGAGCACGAGGGCCGTGGCCACCGCGCGGTCGTGCAGACGGGCGCCCACCGCGTAGATGCCGGCGGCGGCGACGGCGGCGGCCGTCCAGGACACCAGCAGGCCCGCGCCCGCCCCGCTCAGCGGCGTGACGGCCGTCAGGGTGCGGATCAGGGCCGGGTAGAGCGGGAAGAACGCCAGGTCGCTGTGGACGACGTCGGGGCCGAAGTACAGGGTGCGGCCGTAGCCGTGCGCCGCGATGCCCAGGTACCAGGCCGAGTCCCAGGACCGGCCGAGCAGGGTCAGCGGATGCCTGCCGCCGCCCCAGGCGGCCAGCGCGACCACGGCCATGCCCATGAGCCGGGCCGCCGCGAACAGCCCCACGGCGACGCCGCCCGCCGTGAGGAGGGGCAGCCGGGTGCCGGGCGCGACGGGCGGGGCGAGGGCGGGGGTGCCGGTGGTCGTGCTGGCGGTGGTGCTGGCGTGGCTCACACTGGCACCCTGCCGGGGGACCGAGGTGATGTGCGAGAAATATGCGCCCGATGGGGTAGCGGACGGGCACGGCTCCAGGCGTGGCGCGGGGCGCCGACGGGCCCGGGAGTGATATCGGGCGCGGCTGCTACGGTCGCGATCATGGGAAACCGCTTGTTCTCCGCGCACGAGGTGATCGTCCGCCGGGAGATCCTCGACGGGCGTGAGTGGATGGTCTACCCGGTGCGCGTGGTCGAGGACACCGGCGACCTGCTCGCCGTCCACCTCGCCCAGGGCACCCCGCTCACCTTCGGCCCCGGCCCGTTCCGCTGGGGACCGCACCCGTGGACCGCCTTCGAGCCGTTCTGGCAGTCGGAAGGGGTGCTGCAACTGCAGCGGCCCGGGGACGGGTACTCGGTCTGGGCGCGCTACGCCGGCGGCGAGTTCACCGGCTGGTACGTCAACTTCCAGGAGCCGATGCTCCGCACCGAGCACGGCTTCGACACCCTCGACCAGGAACTCGACCTGCTGCTGCCGGCGGACGGGTCGCCGTACCGCTGGAAGGACGAGGACCACTTCGCCGAGCGGCACCGCACCGGCGGCTTCACCGACGCGGAGGCGGCAGCCGTGCGGGAGGCCGCCGCCTCCGTCGTGGAGCTGGTGGAGCGGGGCGCCGGCTGGTGGGAGCGGTGGCGGGACTGGCGGGCGCCGGAAGGGTGGGCGGTGCCGGGGGCGGTGCCCCTGAGCGCCCTGTAGGCCCCTCCCCTTCCTGGGAGCCTACGACAGCTTCCGCAGCCGTTCCGTCGCGTCCGCCAGTACCTCGGTGCGTTTGCAGAACGCGAACCGCACGAACGGCGCCCCCGCCTCCCGGTGGTCGTAGAAGACCGCGTTCGGGATGGCGACGACCCCCGCCCGCTCCGGGAGCGAACGGCAGAAGGCGAAGCCGTCGGTCTCACCCAGCGGGCGGATGTCGGTGGTGATGAAGTACGTGCCGGCGGTGTCGTAGACCTTGAAGCCCGCCTCCGTGAGGCCCGCCGCGAGGATGTCGCGCTTGGTCCGCATGTCCTCGCGGAAGGACTCGAAGTAGGCGTCCGGGAGGGCGAGGGCCTCTGCGACCGCGTACTGGAAGGGTCCCGCGGAGACGTACGTCAGGAACTGCTTCGCCGAGCGCACCGCCGTGACCAGTTCCGGAGTCGAGGTCACCCAGCCGACCTTCCAGCCGGTGAACGAGAAGGTCTTGCCGGCCGAGCCGATGGTGACCGTGCGCTCGCGCATACCCGGGAAGGTGGCGAGGGGGAGGTGCCCGGCCTCGTCGAAGACCAGGTGCTCGTACACCTCGTCCGTGACGACCAGCAGGTCACGCTCGACCGCCAGCTCGGCGATCGCGGTCAGCTCGGCGGGGGTGAGGACCGTGCCGGTCGGGTTGTGCGGGGTGTTGATCAGGAGGAGGCGGGTGCGGGGGGTGACGGCGGCGCGCAGTTCGTCGAGGTCGAGGCGGAAGGTGGCGCCGTCCGGGCGGAGGGTGACCGGGACACGGGTGCCGCCGGCCATCGCGATACAGGCCGCGTAGGAGTCGTAGTACGGCTCCAGGGCGACGACCTCGTCACCCGGCTCCACAAGGGCGAGCAGGGCGGCCGCGATGGCCTCCGTCGCGCCCGCCGTGACCAGGACCTCGGCGTCCGGGTCGTACGACAGCCCGTACCAGCGTTCCTGGTGCGCGGCGATCGCGGTGCGCAGCTCGGGGACGCCCGGCCCCGGCGGGTACTGGTTGCCGCGCCCCTCGCGCAGCGCGCGCACGGCCGCCTCCCTGACCTCCTCTGGGCCGTCGGTGTCCGGGAAGCCCTGTCCCAGGTTGATGGACCCGGTGCTGAGCGCCAGGGCGGACATCTCGGCGAAGATCGTGGTCCCGAACTCAAGGAGCCGGCGGTTCAGGAGGGGGCGCTCGCTGGAGGTCATGCCGGTCATCCTGCGCCCAAGCTCCGGAGTCCTCAACTTGCGTTCAAGGGCGAGTGCCAGCGGGGCTCGCCGTGGAGACCATCGGCAACGACGCTTGGTGCCTCCCCGGACCGGCGCGATGCGCACGCCGGCCGGCCGGTCGTGGCGTAAAATTCACCGGGAGGAGGAACGCGATGCGTGTCACGGTCCCCGATGTCATCTCCCCTTCGTACTTCCCGCTCACGGCCGCGGTCGAGCTCGGCTTCTTCAAAGCGGAGGGGCTCGACGCCGAGTTCGTCTTTCCTCCCGTCGACCCGGGGCGCGTACTCGTCGACGGCGACGTGGATTTCTACGGCGCCTCCCCGTACGTCGCGTTCGAATGTCTTGACCAGTGGCGCGGTGGCAAAGTCCTGTGCGCACTGTCGCAGTACACCTACTGGTTCCTCGCCGTGCGCGCCGACCTGGGCGCGGTCAAGGGCGACATGAGCGCGCTGAAGGGTCTCCGCATCAGCGCTTCCGGTCAGCCCGGCATTCTGCTGAGAAAGCTGCTCGTCGACGGCTGCCTCGACTTCGAACGGGACGAGGTGCGGGTGGTTCCCGCTCCTCGGCCGCCCGAGGGGCTGGACAACCTGGCCAGGGTCGGGATCCAGGCGCTGACCGAGGGCAGCGCGGATGCCTTCTGGGGCAACGCGATGCGAGCGGAGCTTGCGATCCGCCTGGGCATGGCCACGATGCTGCTCGACGTCCGCCGAGGGGATGGGCCCGATGTCGCCCGCGGTTATACGTTTCCGGCGCTCGTCGCCTCCGAGAGGCTGGTCACCGAGCGCCCCGACGACGCGGCGGCAGCTGTCCGCGCCGTCGTGAAGACCCAGCGGGCGCTGCGCGCCGACCCGTCGCTGGCCACCGAGGCGGCGCGACGGATCTTCCCGCCCGAGGAGACGGAGCTCATCGGGGCGCTGGTGGCTCGCGACGCGCCGTTCTTCGATCCCGCCGTCTCACCCGATGCCATCGAGGGAGCTTGTCGGTTCGCGCGGTCCATCGGCCGGCTGTCGGCTCCACTTCCGTATGAACAGGTCGTCGCCGCCCAGTTCCAGCACCTGTGGACGGCCGGTCCCTAGGGCAGCCGTACCTGGTGACTTGATCATGTGGGTCCGGCACGGTGGTGGTGTCGGCGGGCGTGGGATCGTGCCGCCTGCGCAGGTCAGGGGCCGTTTTCGTGCGTGGACCCTCAGAAGTTCCTCAACTCTGCTTTGGCCGCCGGCAGGGCCGGGCATCCCCAGCTCACGCCGCGCTCACGCGGCGGCCGGGGCGCCCACGGGGGGCCGCTCCGCGCGAACCGAAAGAAGGTGACGCCATGGGCATCGTCTTCATCGTGGTGGCGGCCGTGATCGTCTGCTTCGTGATCGTCGGGACCGCGGCCCACAGGGGCGGGCTGACCAAGGGGGCGTCCGGCCGGGGCGGCTCCTCCTACGACGGCTCCGGCAGCTGGTGGGCCGGGGACTCGGGATCGTCGTCGCCCTCGCACGGGGGCCACGGGGGCCACGGAGGGCACGGGGGTCACTCCTGCGGCGGAGGGCACTCCTCCTGCGGCGGCGGCTCGTCGTGCGGCGGCGGGGGCGGTTGCGGCGGGGGCAGCTGACCGGGGCATCCGGGAGAACTGGGGGGTCCAAGAGACCCGAGAGACCCGAGCGATACGGGGGATTCGGGCACAGGGGGGAACCGGGGCGTCCGGCCGGAGAGCGAGGAGCTCTCCGCGGGCGCCCCGGCGTGCGCCGGATGGAGCCCGGCGCACAAAATGGTTGAACAGTTGAGCTGTGGAGCCCTCTGAGGGATGGAAACCGCACGAAGTTGGGTAAAAACGCTGTGGCAATGCCACAGTTCATGATTCCCTCTAAATCACCAAAGCAGCGCCTCGGACGTCCTGACGACACCCCTCCCCTGGCTGGGCCGGCCGCGCCGACCTCCCGGTGTCGACCGAGGTGCGCCGGACCACACTCCTCCCCTTTTGCGTGTTAGCGGAGCCGATCCATGCTCACGACCCTGAACACCAGCTACACCGATACGCGCGCGGCCGACCTCGCCTGGGCCCTGGGACGCGAACCGCTGCCCGCCCTGGCCACCCTCGATCTGGAACTGACCGGGGCGAAGCTGCAGTTGAGACTGCTGGGAGCGTCCCACCAGGTGCTCCTGGAGGAGGAGTGCGGCTGCTGTTCGGAGACGGTGGCGTGCATCCCGGGGTCCAGCACCCCACTGCCGCTCGGGGTCGCCAAGCGCGTCGGCGACTGGGAGTACGAGTTCGCGGCCCGCGTCGAGGTGCTGTCACCGGGCTCCTTCGCGGGCCGCGCCCAGGAGTTGCTCGCCCTCGTCTCCGAGCATCCGCACGGCCTCGCCGGGGTCTTCCCGGGCAGCCCGCACGCGTTCACGGCGATGCTGGCCCAGCGGCACGAGGGCCAGGTGCACTGGCGGACCTGGCACGCCTACCCGCAGGACGGCCAGTTGGTGGCGACCCGGACCAGGGTCGGCGCAAGGGTTCCGGTGCCCCAGCGCTTCCCCGGATGACATAAACCAACGAGGCGTCAAGGGCGGCCGATTTCCACACGTGTGGGTGACGAGGCGTACCGAGCGAGTGACGTAACGTCGCAGAGTGATCGATCCGCACGCACCCGCCCCTCCGGGCGCGCCGCCGTCCTGGGGTGCCCCCGCGCCGCTGCCCGTGCGGCCGGGGACGGGACGGTTCCTGGTACTGGCGTGCGTCTTCGTCTGTGCTGCCTGCGGATTGGTGTACGAGCTCGAACTCGTCGCCCTCGCCTCGTACTTGATCGGTGACTCGGTCACCCAGGCCTCCGTCGTGCTGTCCGTGATGGTCTTCGCGATGGGAGTCGGCTCGCTGGCCGCCAAGCGGCTGCGCTGGCGCGCGGCGGCCGGATTCGGCGCGGTGGAGGCCACGCTGGCGCTGATCGGCGGCTGCAGCGCCATGGCCCTGTACGCCGTCTTCGCCTGGACCGGCGGCTGGGGCGGCCCGTGGCCGGCCGGCCCGCGCTGCCTCCTGGTCGCCTTCTCCCTCGCCATCGGTCTGCTGATCGGTGCCGAGGTGCCGCTGCTGATGGAGCTCATCCAGCGCATCCGCCGCCAGGACGCGGGCGGCGCCGTGGCCGACCTGTTCGCGGCGGACTACGTCGGCGCGCTGGTCGGCGGGCTGGCCTTCCCCTTCCTCCTGCTGCCCTTTCTCGGCCAGTTGACGGGCACCCTGCTCACCGGCACGGTCAACGTCGTGGCCGGGGGCGCCCTGGTCCTCGGTCTGTTCCGCCGCGACCTGTCCCGCCGGGCCCGCTGGATCCTCCTCGTCGCCAACGTGACCGTCCTCGGCCTCCTCGCCTCCGCCGCCGTCCACGTCGACGACTTCGAACGGGCCGCACGGCACGCGGTCTACGGCGACGACGTCCGGGTCGCCCTCCATACAGACGTCCAGGAGATCGTCCTCACCGGCGGCACCCGGGGCCGTCCCCTCGACCTCTTCCTCGACGGCCGGCTGCGCGTCGGCGGCCGTGACGAACGCCGGTACCACGAAGCCCTCGTCCACCCCGCGCTGAGCGGTCCGCACGCGCGCGTGCTGATCCTCGGCGGCGGTGACGGCATGGCCGTGCGCGAGGTGCTCCGCCACACCGGCGTCGACCACGTCGACGTCGTGGAACCCGACGCGGGCCTGGTCCGCCTCGCCCGTCACGACCCCGCCCTCTCCGCGCTCAACGGCCACGCCTACGAAGACCCGCACGTCCACGTGGTCACCGCCGACGCCTTCTGCTGGCTGCGCCGGGCAGCGCAGCCCGCCGCGTACGACGTCGTGATCGCTGACCTGCCCGACCCCGGCATCACGGCCAGCACCAAGCTGTACTCCGAGGAGTTCTACGGCCTGGCCCGCCGCGCCCTCGCCCCCGGCGGCCGCCTGGTCGTGCACGCCGGCCCGGTCCAGGCCCACGCCCGGGTCTTCTGGACGGTGGCGGCGACCATGCGGGCCGCCGGCCTGGCCACGACCCCCTACCGGGTCCTCGGCCAC
Source organism: Streptomyces sp. NPDC005866 (assembly GCF_040629895.1). Classification (NCBI taxonomy): domain Bacteria; kingdom Bacillati; phylum Actinomycetota; class Actinomycetes; order Kitasatosporales; family Streptomycetaceae; genus Streptomyces; species Streptomyces sp. NPDC005866. The sequence continues at coordinate 21,679 of NZ_JBEXWP010000003.1, read as the reverse complement.
GACCGTGGCTTCACCGCGGGCCCCGACCGCGTGGCGGGCGAGTCCAGGGCCCCGCACGACTGGGGCTTCATCCTGGCGGCGACGGGTCGCCACGCCCCGCGGCTGCGGCTGCCGGCCGACGGCCCGAAACCGCGCACGCTCACGCAGAGGGACCTGGAGAGAGACGCACTGGAGACGCCGGTGACGGCACCACCGGCTTCTACGTTGGTGGATCCGCGGTACTGAGCAGAGACCCACCCTCAACTAGGGCCTGTTGCAAAGGTCCCGTCATCCGCCCGGAGGGCGGGCCCCGCGGCGTCCGGTGCGTGCTCTGGGGGTCCCCCCGGCCGGAGGCTGGGGGAGTGCCGGGTGCAAGCCCTCGTAGTGGACGTACATGGGTTTGTGCCCGGTGCGGCGAGAGTGCGTGCCGGGCGTCGCGGGGCAGGCGGGACTTTCGCAACAGGCCCTAGCCCCGCCTCGGCAGCCAGGGGCCCACACCTCGGCAACGTGCCGTGCGTCGAGAGGGGTATGCCGGCTTGACTCCTGGGTAGGCTCAGTCGGCATGGAGCACCAGGTGTACGTCCCGGCCCCGGCCTCGCGGCTCAGGGGGGCGCTGGCCGACCCCGCGCGGGTCGCCCGGGCGGTCCCCGGCCTCCAGCAGGACGCGGGCGCGGCCCTCGGCACCGGCCGGGTCAAGGTCCGTATCGGCAGCCACTCGATCACCTATCGGGGCTCCCTGCGCGTCAGCGCCCGTGACGACGGTTCGTACGCGGTCGACAGCGACGCGACCGAGGCCCGCGGCACCGGCACGGTGAAGCTGGCGCTCACGCTCCGCCTCGCGGACACGGACGAGGGCTGCGAGGTCACGGTGACCGGCACGGCCTCCGCCGACGGGCGGGTCGCGGAGCTGCCGGCGGAGGCCGTGGAGTCGGCGGCGACGAGGCTGCTGAACCGTTTCGTGGAGGGCCTGGGGGAGGAGCGGCCCGAGCCTCCGGACCAAACGGTGCCGATCTTCGAGGCGGAGGTCCCGCCGCCGTCTCTGGCGTCGGAACCGGTCGAGGAGCCCCTGCCCGAGATCTTCGCCGAGGCGGCCCACGCCCGGCGCACGATGATCGGCCGCAGCGCGGAGGAGGTCGACCACGCACCGCCCCGCGGCCGCTACGCGCCGGTGCCGGTACCGCAGACGGTGGCGGCGAGTTCGGCGCTGCGGTGGGCGGCGCCGGCGGCGGCGCTGGCACTGGCGTCGGCGATCGTGGTGACGAGGGCGCTGCGCAGACGCCGCTGACGTCCGCCGGCCGGGAGTGTCGCTCACCGGCGCCGGCAGGTGCCTCCCCCAAGGGAGTCCCCCAGCGCCCACCCGTGCCGCCCCAGCCGCACGACCGCCCGCGGCTGAGTGAGTAGTGTCATCCCGTGAGTACCGAAGACATCACGCTGACCGCGGGCGACGCGACCCTTCACCTGCACCCCGGCAACGGCGGACGTATCGCCGGACTCGAAGTCGGCTCCCTCGAACTCCTCCGCCAGGGCGACCGCTTCGGCTGCTTCCCGATGGTGCCCTGGTGCGGCCGCATCCGGGACGGCCGCTTCCGCGACGGCGCCAACGTCGTCCAGATGCCCCTCAACTCCCCGCCGCACGCCATCCACGGCACCGCCCGCGACGGCGCCTGGCGCACCGCGCGCCGCTCGGCGGACGAGGCCGTGATCACGTACGAGCTCGTCGACCCCTGGCCGTACGCCGCCCGCGTCACGCACGCCGTGCGGCTCGCCGAGGACTCGTTGACGCTGACGATGGCCGTGGAGACGTACGACGACTCCTTCCCTGCGCAGATCGGCTGGCATCCGTGGTTCAACCGGAACCTCGGCGGCCAGGACGTCCGCCTCGACTTCACGGCGGCCTGGCAGGAGGAGCGTGGCGCGGACCACCTGCCCACCGGCAACCGTGCCGACCCCAAGCCAGGTCCCTGGGACGACTGCTTCGGCATGCCGGACGGGGTCGACGTCACCCTCACCTGGCCGGGACAGCTGGAGCTGAGGGTCGCCAGCCGCGAGCAGTGGGTCGTGGTCTACGACGAGCAGGAGGCGGCCGTGTGCGTGGAGCCGCAGACCGGCCCGCCGAACGGCCTCAACACGCTCCCGAGGCTCGTCACGCCACTGGAGCCGCTGGAAGCCACGACCACCTGGACCTGGACGCGGCCCTAAGCTGGTCGGCATGACGGACGTACGCGCTGAGCTGCTGCAACAGATCAAGGACAAGGCCGTGGTGCACGGCAAGGTGACCCTGTCGTCAGGGCTGGAGGCGGACTACTACGTCGACCTCCGCCGCATCACCCTCGACGGTGAGGCCGCACCGCTGGTCGGGCAGGTACTGCTCGACCTGACCGCCGACCTGGAGTACGACGCCGTCGGCGGCCTCACCATGGGCGCCGACCCGGTCGCCGGCGCGATGCTGCACGCGGCCGCCGCGCGGGGCCGTCGGCTCGACGCCTTCGTCGTCCGCAAGGCGGCGAAGGCGCACGGGCTGCAGCGCCGCGTGGAGGGCCCGGAGATCAAGGGCCGGCGCGTGCTCGTGGTGGAGGACACCTCCACCACCGGCGGCTCCCCGCTCGCCGCCGTGGAGGCCGTGCGGGAGGCCGGCGCCGAGGTCGTCGCCGTCGCGACCATCGTCGACCGGGCCACCGGCGCCGACCAGAAGATCCGCGAAGGTGCGGGCGTGCCGTATGTGTTCGCCTTCTCGAAGGATGAACTGGGGCTGGACTGACACCCCGGTTGACGAGTGGGATCGACCCGGATCCGACCGGAGCCCGGAGCATCGGTCCATGTCTGGAAAGATGGGGACGACGATGATGTCGTGCCTCAAGGTCTAGGTCAGGGCCGTAGAGAAACAGCAGTACGCCGACCCGCACACTCAAGGAGCGGACAGATGCCCATCGCAACCCCCGAGGTCTACAACGAGATGCTCGACCGGGCGAAGGCAGGCAAGTTCGCCTACCCGGCCATCAACGTCACCTCGAGCCAGACCCTGAATGCGGCGCTGCGCGGCTTCGCGGAGGCGGAGAGCGACGGCATCGTCCAGATCTCTACCGGTGGTGCCGAGTTCCTCGGCGGTCAGTACAGGAAGGACATGGTGACCGGCGCGGTCGCGCTCGCAGAGTTCGCGCACGTCATCGCCGAGAAGTACCCGGTCAACGTCGCGCTGCACACCGACCACTGCCCGAAGGACAAGCTCGACGGGTACGTACGTCCGCTGCTCGCGATCTCCAAGAAGCGCGTCGAAGCCGGTCTGCCCCCGCTGTTCCAGTCGCACATGTGGGACGGCTCCGCCGAGACCCTCGCCGACAACCTGGCGATCGCGCAGGAGTTGCTGGAGCAGGCCCGCGCGGCCAACATCATCCTCGAGGTCGAGATCACCCCGACCGGCGGCGAGGAGGACGGCGTGTCCCACGAGATCAACGACTCCCTCTACACCACCGTCGAGGACGCGATCCGCACCGCCGAGGCCCTGGGCCTGGGCGAGAAGGGCCGCTACCTGCTGGCCGCCTCCTTCGGCAACGTGCACGGCGTGTACAAGCCGGGCAACGTCGTGCTCCGCCCCGAGCTGCTCAAGGAGCTGGCCGACGGCGTGGCCGCCAAGTTCGGTCTGCCGGCCGGCTCGAAGCCGTTCGACTTCGTCTTCCACGGCGGCTCCGGCTCCACCGAGGAGGAGATCGCCACCGCGCTGGAGAACGGCGTGGTGAAGATGAACCTCGACACCGACACCCAGTACGCCTTCACCCGGCCGGTCGCCGACCACATGTTCAAGAACTACGACGGCGTCCTGAAGGTCGACGGCGAGGTCGGCTCCAAGAAGGCCTACGACCCGCGCACCTGGGGCAAGGCGGCCGAGGCGTCCATGGCCGCGCGTGTCGTCGAGGCCGCGCAGAACCTGCGCTCGGCGGGCAACAAGATCAAGTAAGTCGTATTACGGTATGGGCCCGGCATCTGTTGACGGCTGTCTACGGCGCCGGGTCCGCTGTATACCTTGACCCATGCCCGACGTCCGGTTGGCCTCATCCCAGGGCAAGTGGATCCTGCTCACCACGATCCTCGGTTCCAGCATGGCCCTGCTGGACTCGACGGTCGTCAACGTCGCCCTGCCCCGCATCGGCCGTGACCTGGACACCAGCCTCTCGGCACTGCAGTGGACGGTCAACGCGTACATGCTGACGCTGGCCGGGCTGATCCTGCTCGGCGGCTCGCTCGGCGACCAGTACGGCCGCCGGAAGATCTTCGTGATCGGGGTCGTCTGGTTCGCGGCCGCCTCGCTGCTGTGCGGCCTGGCTCCCAACGACATCGTCCTGATCGCCGCCCGCGCCCTCCAGGGCATCGGCGGAGCCCTCCTCACACCGGGCTCCCTCGCCCTCATCCAGGCCTCCTTCCATCCCGACGACCGGGCGAAGGCGGTCGGCCTCTGGTCCGGCTTCGGCGGCATCGGCGCGGCCATCGGCCCGTTCCTGGGCGGCTGGCTGGTGGACGGCCCCGGCTGGCGCTGGGTGTTCCTGCTGAACGTCCCGCTGGCCCTGCTCTGCGTCCCCGTCGCCCTGCGCCATGTCCCGGAGTCCGCCGACGGCCGGGCCCACGGCCGTTTCGACATCCTCGGCGCGGTGCTGGCGGCCCTGGCGCTCGGGTTCGTGACCTACGCGCTGATCGAGGCCGGGACCACGTCGCTGCTCGCCGTCGCGGGCGTCGCGGCCGCTGTGGCCTTCGTGTACGTCGAGAAGCGCCGCCGGGACCCGATGCTCCCGCTGGACATCTTCGCCTCCCGCCAGTTCACGGCGCTGAACGTGGTCACGCTGTGCGTGTACGGGGCCTTCGGCGGCTACTTCTTCCTCACCGCGCTCCAACTCCAGGTGGTGGCGGGCTACTCCGCGCTGGCCGCCGGCACGGCCCTGCTCCCCACCACCGTGCTGATGCTTCTCTTCTCGGCCCGCTCGGGCGCGCTCGCGGACCGTATCGGCCCCCGGCTCCCGCTCACGGTCGGCCCGCTGCTCTGCGCCACGGGGTTGCTGCTGATGCTGCGGGTGGGCGAGCACGCGGACTACCTGACGGACGTCCTCCCGGCGGTCCTGGTCATGGGCACCGGCATGGTCACCCTGGTGGCCCCGCTCACCGCCTCGGTCCTCGCCTCCGTGGACACCGCCCGGGCGGGTATCGCCAGCGGCATCAACAACGCGGCGGCCCGCGCGGCGAGCCTGATCGCGGTGGCGGCACTGCCGCTGCTCGCGGGGATGGGCCCGGAGGCCTACCGGTCGCCAGCGGCGTTCAACGCGGCGTTCGACCGGGCGATGCCGATCTGCGCGGGGGTGCTGGTGGCGGGGTCGGCCCTGGCGTTCGCGCTGGTCCGCAGGCCGGCCCCGGGCTGTGTCCGCCCGGAGTGCCGTACCCACGGGAACGTGACCTCGCCGCCGCTGGAGGCGGAGGGCCGGTAGGTCGGTAGAGCCCCTCCCCTCCCCCCTACGGCTGTGCTATCCCTTCAGCTCCGCGTACGCCTCCGGGCTGCTGTCCTGCAGGAACTGCCAGCACCGCTCCTTCTCGTCCTTCTCGTCGATCTCACCGGCGGCGCGGGCGAGCCCGGCGAGGCAGCGCAGGAAGCCGCGGTTGGCCCGGTGGTCCCAGGGGATGGGGCCGTGTCCCTTCCACCCGGCGCGGCGCAGGGCGTCCAGCCCACGGTGGTAGCCGGTGCGCGCATAGGCGTACGACTCGACGACCGCGCCGCGCTCGAACGCGTCGTCGGCGAGCAGTGCCCAGGCCAGCGAGAACGTCGGGTACTTCGCCGCCACCTCGACCGGAGCCAGGGACTCCTCGCCCAGCAGGCGGTACGCCTCTTCGTTCTCCGGCAGATAGGTCGGCTCCGGGCCGCCGAGCAGGTTCTTGTGCGTCGTCATGGCGCCAGTCTGCCACTCGGGGCGGGGGATCCCGGAGGGAACACCGCCCGCCCGCGGACCCCGGCCCCGACCTGGAGTCCGCCGCGGAGCGCTCGGCCGGCCGGGTGATCCGGCCCCGGCGGGGACCGGTGTGGTCCGTCTGGCAGCAGGCGGGCCTTGCCGTGGCCGGGGTACGTTGCGGAAGATGCCGGTGGGGACCGGGGCCCCCGTGTCGGCATCGGCAGGGGCGGACCGCTACCCGGAACACAGCAGGAGACAGCGATGTCCGAACCGGCTCACCTCCCTGACGAGGCCGCCGAGCCCGAGACCCCGCATCTCGACTTCGCCGGCACGACACCGTACGAGGACTACGTCAAGGCGGACGTGCTCACCCACCTCCAGCACACCCTCTCCGACGATCCCGGAGAGATGGTCTTCCTGGTCACGACCCAGGTCATGGAGCTGTGGTTCACCGTCATCGTCCACGAGTGGGAGACCGCGGCGACCGCCCTGCGCGGCGACGACGTCCGCACCGCGGTCGCCGCGCTCAAACGTTCCATCCGTGAGCTGGAGGCGCTGAACGCCTCCTGGAAACCGCTCGGCCAGCTCACCCCCGCCCAGTTCAACTCCTACCGCTCCGCCCTGGGCGAGGGCTCCGGGTTCCAGTCGGCGATGTACCGGCGGATGGAGTTCCTGCTCGGCGACAAGTCCGCGTCCATGCTCGTCCCGCACCGCGGCGCGCCCCGCGTCCACGCGGAACTGGAGAAGGCCCTGCACGAGCCGAGCCTGTACGACGAGGTGGTACGGCTCCTCGCGCGTCGCGGACATCCGATTCCGGACGCGGTGCTACGGCGTGACGTGTCCCGGCGGTACGAGGCCTCGGACGCCGTCGAGGCCGCCTGGACCACCGTCTACTCGGGCGACGGGGACGCCGAACTCGCCCGGCTCGGCGAGGCGTTGACCGACGTCGCCGAACTGGTCTGGCGCTGGCGCAACGACCACCTGGTCGCCACCCGCCGCGCGATGGGCGCCAAGTCCGGCACCGGCGGCTCGGCCGGGGTCGCCTGGCTGGAGAAGCGCGCCGGCAAGAACGTGTTCCCGGAGCTGTGGACGGCGAGGTCCCATGTCTGAACTGGCCCTGCGCGCCGGGAAACTGGATGCGGAGGACGAGCTCGCCGGGGTGCGCTCCCGTTTCGTCCTCGACACGGTGTCCGAGCACGCGGCCGGCGCGGCGGGCGTCTACCTGGACGGCAATTCGCTGGGCGCGCTGCCCGCGAACGTCCCCGGCCGGATCGAGGACGTCGTCCGGCGGCAGTGGGGCGAACTGCGCATCCGGTCCTGGGACGAGAGCGGCTGGTGGACGGCGCCGGAGCGGATCGGCGACCGGATCGCCCCGCTGGTCGGCGCGGCCGCCGGGCAGATCGTGGTCGGCGACTCCACAAGCGTCAACGTCTTCAAGGCACTTGTGGGCGCGGTACGGCTCGCGGGGGAGGGGCGTACGGAGATCCTCGTCGACGCGACGACCTTCCCCACCGACGGCTACATCGCCGAGTCGGCGGCCCGGCTCACGGGCCGTACGCTGCGGCCGGTGGCCCCGGCGGACGTGCCCGCCGCTCTCAGCGACCGTACGGCCGCCGTGCTGCTCAACCATGTCGACTACCGCACGGGCCGGCTGCACGACCTGCCGTCCCTCACCGCCGCGATCCACGCGGCCGGCGCCGTGGCCGTCTGGGACCTGTGCCACAGCGCGGGCGCGCTGCCGGTCGGCCTCGACGAGCACGGGGTCGACCTGGCGGTCGGCTGCACCTACAAGTACCTGAACGGGGGCCCGGGTTCACCCGCGTACCTGTACGTCCGCCGCGACCTCCAGGACCGCTTCGACTCCCCCCTGCCCGGCTGGAACTCGCACGCCGAGCCCTTCGGCATGAGCCCGGCCTACGCCCCGGCCCCGGGCGCGGTGCGCGGCCGCGTCGGCACCCCGGACATCCTCTCCATGCTGGCCCTGGAGGCGGCGCTGGAGGTCTGGGACGGGGTGCCGGTGGCGGCCGTACGCGCCAAGTCCCTCGCCCTGACGGACTTCTTCCTGGAGTGCGTCGAGGCGTACCTGCCGGCGGGCCGCGTCGACTGCGTGACCCCGGTGGCGCACGAGGAGCGCGGCAGCCAGATCGCGCTGCGCTGCCCGGACGCCGGGGACGTGATGAAACGGCTGATCGAGCGGGGCGTGGTCGGGGACTTCCGGCATCCCGACGTCCTCCGCTTCGGCTTCACCCCGCTGTACGTCGGATTCGCGGACGTGGAGCGGGCGGCCCGGGTGCTCGGCGAGGTGGCGGGAACGGCCGTCGTCTAGCGAGATGACGAGGGCTGTGCTGAGCGACATGGCGACATAGTGACCGGGGTGGGAAAGGCCGGGACGGTACAGATCCGTTTAATCCTCACCGTGCGTGACATCCACGTGTCCCCGCACGTCACCGGCCTGATACCGTCCCGGCCAACGGCGAATTCCCCACCTGGTCCGCCAATATCTCCCCCAGTGCCGAAAGCCTGGGAGGTACCCCCCCATCGTCGCTGAGAGGTTGGAGCATGCCGGACGACGCCGCAGTAGAACGGGCCACCGCCGAGGAGGAGTCGGCCCTCTCGCACCCGCATGTAGCGCCCGACTCCACGGCGGTCTACGGCGACCACCCCGACCAGGTGATCGACTTCTATGTCCCGCGCGGCGGCGAGACCCTGGCCCCGCTGGTCGTGGTCCTGCACGGAGGTGCGTGGCGGGCCCCGTACGACCGCGGCCACCTCACTCCCTTCGCCGACTTTCTGGCCCGGCGCGGCTTCGCGGTGGCCAGCGTCGAGTACCGGCGCGGTGCGACGCTCCCCGCGCAGGGCGGCTCGGCCCCGGTGGCCGGCCGCTGGCCGGACACCTTCGATGACATCGCTGCGGCGCTGGACGCCGTGCCCGCGCTGGCCCGCGCGGCACTGCCCCAGGCGGATCTGCGCCGCACGGTGCTCACCGGCCACTCGGCGGGCGGCCACCTGGCGCTGTGGGCGGCGGCCCGGCATCTCCTCCCGGCGGACGCCGCGTGGCGCACGTCCGGCCCGGCGTCGCTGCGAGGCGTGGTGGCCCTGGCCCCGATCGCGGACCTCGCGGTGGCGGAGAAACTGGAGGTCTGCGGGCACGCCGCACTCCAACTACTCGGCGGAAACGACCACTTCACCGACCGCCGGCGCTACGCCGACCCGGCGCTTCTGCTCCCCACGGGCATCGCGACCACCCTGGTCCAGGGCCGCACGGACATCGTCGTCCCGCAGGCGGTCGCCGAGTCCTACGCGGAGGCGGCGGCCAAGGCGGGCGAGGTCGTGGGCCTGACGCTGCTGGAGGACGTCGGCCATTTCCCGCTGATCGACCCGGCGGCGGACGCGTGCGCGGTGGTGGCGGAGGAGATCGCCCAACTGGCCTGGTGACAGCCCGCCCTTCCCCCTACTGAGTCGCCCCCACATACCCGTAGTACCTGAGAGCTACCTCCCAGGTTCGCTCCCTGGCGGGACGCGGACGACACCGCCCGCTCCGTAATTTCCCGATCAGACAAGCCCGATGGCCGGGCGAGCTGAACGGGGAGGGGCCGACCATGACGGGGGAGCGGGAGAGGGCTGTTCGTGGGCGCGGGGGCTTGCGCCGAAGGCTGCGCCGCACCACCCTCGCCGCCCTTCTCACCGCGGCAGTGGTCCTGCCCCTCTCCGCGGCCACCCGGCCCCAGATCCCCGCCCCACCCCCGGCCACTCCCGCCACCCCCCTCACCCCGGCCGCCCTCACCGCCGCCTACAGGGCCAACCGCGAGAACGCCGCCGAAGCCGCCCGCATGGCCGCCGCCCACGGCGACATCTCCCGCGCCGTAGCCGACCGCGCCCTCGCCTCCCCCTCCCGCCGTCTCCTCCACTTCGACGCCCGGGGCACCGGCCAGGCCACCGAGGCATTGGGCGACTTGCCGCACGCCACCCGCATCGCCGTCCTCGTCCCGGGCTCGGACACCACCCTCGACACATACGCCCGCTTCCACACCGCGGCCCAGTCCCTCTACCGACGCCTCATCCACGAGCGGCCACATACCCCCACCGCCGTCGTCGCCTGGCTCGGCTACAAGGCCCCCGCCACGATCAGCACCACGGTCCTCACCCCGGGCCGAGCCGACCAGGCGGCCCCGCAGCTGCGCGAGTTCATCCGCGCACTCCACGCCCTCACCGCTCCCGGGCCGGCGGCCGTCTCCCTCCTCTGCCACTCCTACGGCACGGTCGTCTGCGCCCGCGCCGCCCCCACCCTCACGGGTCTCGGCGTCACCGACATCGCGCTGGTCGGCAGCCCCGGCACCGGGGCCGACTCGGCCGCGGCCCTGCACACGTCGGCCCGCATCTGGGCGGCCCGGGGAGCCGGCGACTGGATAGCCGACGTCCCGCACCTGCACGCCGGCCTCTTCGGCACGACCGTCGGCCTCGGCACCGACCCCTTGTCCCCGGCCTTCGGCGCCCGCGTGTTCGCGGCGGGCGCGGGCGGTCACAGCGACTACTTCACCCCGGGCTCGGTCCCCCTGGTCAACCTGGCCCGGATCGTCCTCGGCGAGACCACGGAGGTCACCCGTGCCTAAGCCACCATCGCCCCGCCTCCAGAACCGCATACGTCATCTCGCCCACCGCATCGACAGCGCCACCCCACCCGACCGGGACCGTGCCGTGGACGCCCTCCGTGCGTTCGCCATCCTCGGTGTGGTGCTCGGCCACTGGCTGGTCACCGCGCTGGTGGCGGACGGCGGCGATCTGCACACCAGCAGCCCCCTCCAGCACCTGCCCTGGCTGGCCCCGGTCTCCTGGCTCTTCCAGACCCTCGCCGTGTTCTTCCTGGTCGGCGGCCACGTGGCAAGCCGCAGTTACGCCAGCGCCCAGGCCAACGGCACGCCGTACCACCGCTGGCTGACGGCCCGCCTGTCCCGCCTTTTCGAACCGGTCGCCGCGGTCCTGACCCTCTGGACCATCGCGACCATCGCCCTCCTCCTCTCCGGGACCGACTTCACCACCGTTCGCACCCTCGCCAAACTCGCCCTGTCCCCGCTCTGGTTCCTCGTGGTCTTCGCGGCACTCACGGCGGCGACGCCGCTGGTCACCCGGCTCAACCCGTTGTGGCCGCTGGCCGTCGTCCTCCACGTGGACCTTCTCCGTTTCGCCTTCGGCGCGCCGGCCGGCGTCGGCTGGGTGAACCTGGCCGCCGGCTGGCTGGTGCCGTACACCCTGGGTGCCGCCTGGACGCGCGGCGAACTGGACCGCCCGCTCGCCGGCTGGGTCCTGTTCGCCGCCGGTACGGCGGCGACGGCCGGGCTCGTCGCGTGGGCTGGCTACCCGGCCTCGATGGTCGGCGTTCCCGGCGCGTCCGTCTCCAACCTCAACCCGCCGACCCTGGCCGCCGTCACCTTCGGCCTCGCCCAGTGCGGCCTGGCCCTGCTCCTGCGCGAGCGGCTGCGTCGTACGATGCGCCGCCCGCTCGCCTGGGCGGCGGTGGCCTTCGTGAACCTCTCCGCGATGACGATCTTCCTGTGGCACCAGACGGCCCTGATGGCGACCACCGCGACCGGTCTCCTGTTCGGCCACCTCCCCGGCCTCCACACACCCCCCGACCACCTCACCTGGGTCGCGGCCCGCCTGATCTGGCTCCCGGCGTTCGCCCTGACGCTCGCCGTCTGCTGGGCGGCGTTCCACGTGTACGAGCGGACCGGCGGCCGCCGCACCCCCTCGCGCGTCGTGCGGACGCACCGCTCGTCCGACCGGGCGGCACCGACCGGGGCCCGCCATGTCTAGGCTGGCCGGCGTGACGTCAACGGGGAGGCACCAGGCGTTCGTGGACCGCGTCCTGCCGTGGCTGCGGACGCTGCGCGACGACCTTTGGACGGTCAGGGCGGATCCGCTCCCCTTGTTCGTATGGCTGCGGTGGCTGCCGCACGGCATGGTCTGCCTCGCCGCGTTCGGCATCACGCTCGGCGACGCGGCCCCGGTCCACGCCCATCTGGGCTTCGGGTGGGCCTTCCTGATCGCGCTCGCGAAGGGCGGCGCGGTGGTCCTCGCGCTGTGGCGGCCCATTCCGGCGTGGTGGCTGTCGACCGGGGCCTCGCTGGTGGGCGCCGCCATGCTGCACGGCCTGCTGAGCCGGGACCCCGGGGACGAGTTCACCTGGCCCTGGACCTCGGCCGGGATCATCGCCCAACTGCTCGTACTGCTGCTGCTCGCGCTGCGGGTGCGCACCAGGGTGTCTCTCGAGGCGCTGGTTCTGACCGCACTGGTCACCTACGTCCTGGAGGGCCTGTGGGGCGGTGCCCGCTATCAGCCCACCGGGTTTCTCACCCTCGCCCTGTCCACGGCCGTCGTGATGCTCGGCATCGCCCTGCGTGGCCGTCGCGAGGCACGCGCGGAACTCGGCCACCAGGCCACGCTCACCGCCGAGGAGCGGGCCCGGCGCACCCTGCTGGAGGAACGCAGCCGGATCGCCCGCGAACTGCACGACGTGGTCGCCCATCACATGTCGGTCATCTCGATCCAGGCGCAGGTCGCCCCGTATCTCGTCGACAACCCTCCGGACGAGCTCAGGGAGAACCTCGACGGCATCCGGCACAACGCGCTGGAGGCGCTGACCGAACTGCGCAGAGTCCTGGGCGTGCTGCGCTCGGAGAGCCCCGACGAGGACGCGCCCCACGACGCCGGCCCCGGCCCGCACAGCCCGCAGCCCACCCTGGACCGGCTGGACGCGCTGGTCGAGAACACCAGGGCGGCCGGTCTGGGGGTCACCGCGCGGATCGTCGGCGACCGCCGCCCGCTGCCGCCGGGCGTGGAGCTGTCGGCGTACCGGATCGTGCAGGAGGCGCTGAGCAACGTCCTGCGGCACGCACCGGGGGCCACCGCCCATGTCGAGATCGAGTACATCCCCTACGGACTCCTGGTGTACATCAGGAACTCGCGCCCGACCCGGCCCGCCCCGGCGTCGCCCGGCGCCGGGCACGGACTGCTCGGCATGCGGGAGCGGGCGGGGATGCTCGGCGGCGCGCTGACGGCGGAACCCCGGCCGGACGGCGGCTACCAGGTCTTCGCACGCCTCCCCGCGAGCGTGCCCGCCGCGGGCCTGGGCGACGTCTACGCCCCTGCACCCGCCCCCGACGTCACCGAATTGACCGAACCGAAGGACGCCCCGCATGACGAGCAGTAGCAGCAGAAGCAGCGGCGGCGCCGTCCGCGTGGTCATCGCCGACGACCAGCAGATGGTCCGGCAGGGCTTCACCGTGCTGCTCAACGCCCAGCCCGGCATCGAGGTGGTCGGCCAGGCGGTGGACGGACTGGACGCGGTGGCCAAGGTCGCCGAACTCACCCCGGACGTCGTCCTCATGGACATCCGCATGCCCGAGCTCGGCGGCATCGAGGCCACCCGCCGTATCGTCGGCGAACGCCCGCACATCAAGGTGCTGGTGCTCACCACCTTCGACCTGGACGAGTACGTGTACGAGGCGTTGCGTGCCGGGGCGTCCGGGTTCATGCTCAAGGACGCGTCCGCCGACAAGCTCGCCGAGGCGGTCCGGGTGGTGGCGGCCGGCGACGCGCTGCTCGCGCCCGGCATCACCCGGCGGCTGATCGCCCAGTTCTCCCAGCTGGACGGCGGCAGGGTGCGCGCCCCGCTGAAGACACGCGTCGGCGACCTGACCGAGCGCGAGACGGAGGTCCTCGCGCTGATCGCGCAGGGATTGTCGAACGCGGAGATCGCCGAGCGGCTGGTCGTCGCCGAGCAGACCGTGAAGACCCACGTGGGCCGCATCCTGGTGAAGCTGGGCCTCAGGGACCGCACCCAGGCGGCGGTGTTCGCGTACGAGTCGGGACTGGTACGGCCGTCGGGATACTGACGGTCCCGGAGCCGTGTGGGCGGACCCCTGTGGCAACCCTCGTAGTACCTGAGAGGGATACCGAAGGACCCGTCTCACCGGTGACGACGGTGCCCCTCCCCTCCGCATACCGTCGTGTACGTGACCGAGACGACCCAGACGCACACGATGCCACCGCAGCCACCGGACAGCGCGTTCGAGCCGTACAAACCGCGCAGCCCGGAGATCCGGGCGGCGCTGGACGCCCTGCGCAGGCTGCGGCAGGACCTGTTCCAGGCTGCCTTCGCCTACCGGCCGTTGCCCCCGCTGAGCAGCGACGGTCCGCGCATCCGCCGCCTGTCCGGCCGCATGCGGGAGTACGCGGTCTGGACCCCGCATCTCGCGGTGGCCGCGGCCGGCGGGGTGGCGCTGCTGGCGTCCTTCGCGGACCAGCCGCAGGGGCCGGCAGGCGCCCTGCTGGCCGGTCTGCTCGCCCTGGCGCCGGTGCTGCTCACGCTGGCGCGCCCGGTCGCCGCCTTCTGGCTGTCCCTCGCCGCGACCTGGGCCGGCTCGCTGCTGATGAGTGCCTGGGACGGCTGGCCCTGGGCGCCGGGCAACTTCATCTCCCACCTGGTCGTGCTCACGGTCGTCGCCGCGCGGACCCGTCCGCGCACGGCGGCCTGGATGTGGGCGATCACCGCGTTCTACGGTTTCGCGTCCGTCTCGGTCCTCGGCGCGGGGCACTACGACAACGACGTCGGTTCGATGCTGGTCGTCTCCGCGATAGCCCTGCTGACCGTCACCGTCCGGCAGATCCGCCGGGAGGCCGAACAGACGGTGACAGCCCAGCAGTCGGAGACGGCGCACGAGCGTTCCCGGCGCACGCTTCTCGAAGAGCGCACCACGATCGCCCGCGAACTGCACGACGTGGTGGCCCACCACATGTCGGTGGTCGCCATCCAGGCGGAGGCCGCCCCGTACCGGGTGGAGAACCCGCCACCGGAGCTGGAGAAGGCGTTCGCCACGATCCGCGAGAACGCGGTGGCGGCGCTCACCGAACTGCGCCGCGTCCTGGGCGTGGTCCGCGCCGAGGACTACGAGGCCCCGGACGCCCCGCAGCCCACCCTCGCCGACCTGGACGCGTTGCTCGCCAATGTGCGCGAGGCGGGCCTGAGCGTCGACAAGGCGGTGACCGGCGCGGTCCGTGAACTCCCGCAGGGCGTGGAGCTGTCGGCGTACCGCATCGTCCAGGAGGCACTGAGCAACACCCTGCGCCATGCGCCGGGCGCGCCCGCCCGGGTGGAGATCGGCTATGTCCTCGGCGGCCTGGGCCTGCGCATAGTCAACGGCCCCCAGCCCCAGCCCGCCCTCCTCAAGCCCTCTCCCGGCGCCGGCCACGGCATCACGGGCATGCGGGAACGCGTGTCCATGCTGAACGGCGAGATGACGGCGGCCCCGACGGCCGAGGGAGGCTACGAGGTGACGGTGTTCCTGCCGGCCGCCTCCACCACCGAAGGTGATGCATGACCATCCGTGTACTGATCGCGGACGACCAGATGATGGTGCGCGAGGGCTTCTCGGTCCTGCTGAACGCGATGCCGGACATCGAGGTCGTCGGCGAGGCGGTCAACGGCCGTGAGGCGGTGGACCGCGTCCGGGAACTCGCCCCCGACGTCGTCCTGATGGACATCCGCATGCCCGAGCTGAACGGCATCGAGGCGACGAGGGAGATCGTGGCCGCCGACAGCATGGCGAAGGTCCTGGTCCTGACGACCTTCGACCTGGACGAGTACGTCTACCAGGCCCTGCGCGCAGGAGCCTCCGGCTTCCTCCTCAAGGACGCCTCGGCCCGCCAACTGGCGGACGGCGTAAGGGTAGTGGCCGCGGGCGAAGCCCTACTCGCCCCCTCGGTCACCAAACGCCTGATCACGGAGTTCTCCAAACTCTCCGGCACCCCACGCCTGATGCCCACGGCTCACGCGGCCTACGGCGACCTCACCGACCGCGAGACGGAGGTCCTGATCCTCATCGCCCAGGGCCTCTCGAACGCGGAGATGGCCGAACGCCTGGTGGTGGCCGAGTCCACGATCAAAACCCACGTAAGCCGCATCCTGGTCAAACTGGGCTTACGCGACCGCACCCAGGCAGCGGTGTTCGCATACGAGGCACGACTGGTGACGCCGGGGTAGGGGGTGCCGACCACCTGGGCGCTGGGCACTCAGAACTCGTGAGAGGGCGAGGTCAGACGCTGGGACCCGCGAAGAGACCTTCGGCGTCCGTGACTGCCCACGCGCGGTCCGGACAGGCGCCGAGCTGTTCGTAGTCCGTGGAGCAGCACCACGCTCGGTGGCCCCCGCAACGATCGCCTCAAGCCCGTGAAACCGCTCCGCCAGTCGGGTGGCCCCCTGCTCGGTGCCCGTTGGCGGGGGAGGCGGCGTGGCTACACCAACAGTCATGATCAAGCACATGGGGCGCGGCCTGACCGGGATCGCGCTGACCGCTCTGCCCCTTCTCGTGACCGCGCCCGCCGGCCACGCGGCCGTCCCCGCCGCCCCGGCGCCGGAGGCTTTCAAGATCACCACGCAGCTCAACGGCAAGTGCCTGGCCGCCAACGGCGACAACGTGGAGGTGCAGGCCTGCAGCGCCCGGCCCGTCGGCAACCAGCTCTGGTACTGGGAGGACAAGAAGCTGGTCAACCGCGCCGAATCGCACTGTCTGGACGTCCGCAACGGCGAGCTCAACGCCCCCGCCCAGCTCGTCGGCGACTGCCACGGCCTGGCCGACCAGCGCTGGGTCAAGGACGGCGGCTGGCTGCGCACCGATGTCAGCAACCAGTGCCTGAGCATCCAGAACAACGGAGACCAGCGCGAGCACGCGGGCATCAACCTCCGCGACTGCGGCTCGAACACCTGGCAGTGGTGGACCCTGCCCAACCCGTAAGCCCTGAGACACCCCTGGTCAGGAGGGGGATCGTCGGTCTAACGTCCGTCCATGGCTGCCTTCGACCCCTGGGACCCGGACTTCCTGGCCGACCCGTACCCCTCCTATACCGAGCTCCGCGCCCGGGGCCGGGTGCACTACTTCGAGCCCACCCACCAGTGGCTGATCCCGCGGCACGCCGACGTCTCTGCGCTGCTGCGGGACCGGCGGCTGGGACGGACGTACGAGCACAGGTTCACGCACGAGGACTTCGGGCGGACCGCACCCCCGCCGGAGCACGAGCCGTTCCACACGCTCAACGACCAGGGCATGCTCGACCTCGAACCGCCGGACCACACCCGCATCCGCCGCCTGGTGTCGAAGGCGTTCACCCCGCGCACGGTCGAGCAGCTCAAGCCGTACGTCGCCCAGCTCGCCGGAGAGCTCGTCGACGGGCTGGTCCACCAGGGCGGCGGTGACCTGCTCACCGATGTCGCCGAACCGCTTCCCGTCGCCGTCATCGCCGAGATGCTGGGCATCCCGGAGGCGGACCGCGCCCCGCTGCGGCCCTGGTCGGCGGACATCTGCGGCATGTACGAGCTGAACCCGTCGGAGGAGACGGCGGCGCGGGCGGTCAGGGCCTCGGTGGAGTTCTCCGACTATCTGCGGGACCTGATCGCCGAGCGGCGCAAGGAGCCGGGCGAGGACCTGATCTCCGGGCTGATCGCCGCGCACGACGAGGGCGACCGGCTCACCGAGCAGGAGATGATCTCCACGGCCGTCCTGCTCCTCAACGCCGGCCATGAGGCGACCGTCAACGCCACGGTCAACGGCTGGTACGCCCTCTTCCGCAACCCCGCCCAGCTCGCCGCCCTCCGCGCCGACCACTCCCTGGTCCCCACCGCCGTGGAGGAGTTGATGCGCTACGACACTCCGCTCCAGCTCTTCGAACGCTGGGTGCTGGACGAGATCGAGATCGACGGCACGACGATCCCGAGGGGCGCGGAGATCGCGATGCTCTTCGGCTCCGCCAACCACGACCCCGACGTGTTCCACGATCCCGGGGAACTCGATCTGACCCGTCGCGACAACCCCCACATCTCCTTCAGCGCAGGCATCCACTACTGCATCGGCGCCCCGCTCGCCCGTATCGAGCTGGCGGCCTCCATGACGGCCCTGCTGGAACGGGCTCCGACGCTGAGTCCGGCGGCGGAGCCGCGGCGGAAGCCGAACTTCGTTATCAGGGGGCTGGAGGGGCTGAGCGTCGAGGTGGGGTGACCACCCGTTCGGATGATCAGAAGGGTGATCCGGCATATGCGCCTCAGCGGTTCACCAAGCTGGTGCCTGCCTGCGAAGGGAGGCACGATGACGGTTATGGCAGAGCGCACCTCGTCCCAGATGCCGGTGGACGTGTTCGAGCGGATCGCGGAATTCGCCGAGCGTGTTGACGACACCGTCAGCTTCGAGTTCATCGATGGACGGATCGGGGTCAAGAAGGTGACGGACGGCAACCACGGCTCGATCATCATGTGGCTGATCCGCCAGTGCATGCAGGCCCGGCCGGAGCTGGACCTCAACCCGACACAGGGGCTGAAAGTGGAGGCGTACCGCAAGGGGCGGGCCCGTCCCGACGGCGTACTGGCACCGGTGGGGCACTTCGCGGGACAGGGAGACTGGGCCGAAACCCGTGGAGTGCTGATGGTCGTCGAAATCACCTCGCACGACTCGGACACCCATAAGCGGGATCGGGTCGAGAAACCCCGCGCCTACGCCGAGGCCGGTGTCCCGGTCTACTTGCTGATCGACCGCGACAACCTCTCGATCCTCGTGCACAGCGACCCAGACCTGGAGGACGGGTACCGGGACATCCACGTGGTCCGGCTCGGCGGCCAGGCGGTCCTCCCCGACCCCGTCGGCATCGAACTCAACACCGAGGACCTCAAGCAGTACGTCGACTGAGAGGCAACCCTCAGCTGGTCAGGTCCCGCCTCCGCAACCCCGCCAGCCCGCTGCTTGCCAGCAGCACGGCGAGCCCCAGCAGGATCGTCACCGGCCCCCACTCCATCCCCACGCCCGGCAGCTTGGGCAGGTGGCCGAAGGGGGAGAGGTCCAGGACGAGTTGGGGGGCGTCCAGGGCCGGGCCCACCCAGCCGATCAGCAGGACCGCCACCGCCACTCCCCAGGCCGCCGGGGCCAGGCGAGGTGCGACGCCGTACAGCAGCAGCGTCAGACCGCCGATCACCCAGACCGCCGGGAGCTGCACCAGGCACGCGCCGAGGATCGGGCCCGTCTCCTTGCCGTAGCCGACGGCGAAGCCCGAGCCGTCCGTCGTATCGGAGTCGGCCGCCGCGCGCAGCACGAAGGCCGCGCCCAGGACCGCCGACGTCAGGCCCCTCGCCAGGCGGGCGCTCTCCGTCAGCTGGGCGACGATCGCCGCCATCGTCGGGGTGTGTCAACCAGACCATTAGGGAGGGGTGCTGGATCCGGCGGGGTGGGCCGGCTCAGCCCGGCACCGTGAGCCCCCACGCCCCCTCCACCACCCGCCAGGTCCGCCGCCGTACCGGACCCGTCACGCCCACGTCGGCCCGGTACCGGAAGTCCGTCCCCGTCACCGTCACCGTCCGCCCGGCGGCCCGTACCGGGGTCGCCTCCGCGCCCACCGACAGCGGACGCACCTCCACCTCGGCCAGCCCGTCCCGGCCGCCCGGGATCACCGAGATCCCCTCCACCGGCTGGTCCAGGTCCACCACCGTCTCCCCGTCGACCTCGACCCGCAGCCGAGCAGGACCGGGGCGCGGCACGACCTGGGCCGGGCGGGCGGCCAGGGACCGTACCAGGGTCTGGTACGGCCGCAACCACCCCGGAACGGGCTGCGCAGCCTCCGGCATCGCCGCCACCGGCGGGATCCGCAGCACGCCCAGCACCACCCCGTCGCTGTCGTCGACCAGCAGGTCCAGGCGCCGCTCCACCCCGTCCAGAACCGCCCGCGCCGCCGCCACGGCACCGGTGGGCACCCCCAGTGCGTGCGCGACGCTCAGCGCGCCCCCCACCGGGACCACGGACAGCACACATTCGGCCAGCTCCCGCTGCCGGTGCAGAAAGGTCACCGCGCGGATCAGCGCGGCGTCGTCACCCACCACCACCGGCCGCCGCGAGCCGCGCCGCTCCAGCGCGCGGACGAATTCCTCGGGGCCGTCCGGCAGACACACCTTCGTGGTCGCACCCGCGCTGAGCACGTCTTTCGCGATCCGGACGGATTCACCGTCCGTTTGCCGTGCCGCCGGATCGATGATCACCAGCAGCTGATCGGACCTCGCGAATGTCGCCACCTCGGTCGTGCCTCGCTTCCTCGGGTAGCATCACTGTGCAAGAGCCCCTTGCGCTATTGCGCCAGGGGCTTCGTCTATTCCGGGGCATCCGGTCCGACGGTTGTGCGGCCAAAGACGGTCGCGGTGGTACGCGGCGCCGAACCTTACGCGTACGCCTCTGACCTTGGACATGCCCCGCCCGGAAGGGGTGTACGCGCGTGCCCGCACTTGTGCTGCTCGGTGCTCAGTGGGGTGACGAAGGCAAGGGAAAGGCGACGGACCTGCTAGGCGGATCCGTCGACTACGTGGTGCGTTACCAGGGTGGCAACAACGCCGGCCACACGGTCGTCGTCGGCGACCAGAAGTATGCGCTCCACCTCCTCCCTTCCGGAATCCTCTCGCCTACTTGTGTTCCCGTCATCGGAAACGGCGTCGTCGTCGACCCGTCGGTCCTGCTCTCCGAGCTGAGCGGTCTGAACGAGCGTGGCGTCGACACGTCCAAGCTCCTCATCAGCGGAAACGCGCACATCATCACGCCGTACAACGTCACCGTCGACAAGGTGACGGAACGCTTCCTCGGAAAGCGGAAGATCGGCACCACCGGGCGCGGTATCGGCCCGACCTACGCGGACAAGATCAACCGCGTCGGCATCCGGGTCCAGGACCTGTACGACGAGTCGATCCTGACCCAGAAGGTCGAGGCGGCCCTCGAGGTCAAGAACCAGATCCTCACCAAGCTGTACAACCGGCGCGCGATCGCCGTGGACCAGGTGGTCGAGGAACTGCTGGGCTACGCGGACAAGCTCGCCCCGTACGTCTCCGACACGGTCCTGGTCCTCAACCAGGCCCTGGAGGAGGACAAGGTCGTCCTCTTCGAGGGCGGGCAGGGCACGCTCCTGGACATCGACCACGGCACGTATCCCTTCGTCACCTCCTCGAACCCGACCGCGGGCGGTGCCTGCACCGGCTCCGGCGTGGGCCCGACGAAGATCAGCCGGGTCATCGGCATCCTGAAGGCGTACACGACCCGCGTCGGCGCCGGCCCGTTCCCGACCGAGCTCTTCGACGAGGACGGCGAGGCGCTGCGCCGGATCGGCGGCGAGCGGGGTGTCACCACCGGCCGGGACCGCCGCTGCGGCTGGTTCGACGCGGTGATCGCCCGCTACGCGACCCGCGTGAACGGCCTGACCGACTTCTTCCTCACCAAGCTGGACGTCCTCACCGGCTGGGAGCAGATCCCGGTCTGCGTGGCATACGAGATCGACGGCAAGCGCGTCGAGGAACTCCCCTACTCCCAGACCGACTTCCACCACGCGAAGCCCGTCTACGAGACCCTGCCCGGCTGGTCCGAGGACATCACCAAGGCCAAGTCCTTCGCCGACCTCCCGAAGAACGCGCAGAACTACGTCAAGGCACTGGAGGAGATGTCCGGCGCCCCGATCTCCGCGATCGGCGTGGGCCCGGGCCGCGACGAGACGATCGAGATCAACTCGTTCCTGTAGAGCTGCCCGCTAGTCCGTCCACCGCGCCTCCGGTCAAGCCGTACCGGGGGCGCGGTCACGTGTGGCGGCGGCGACGTTCACAACGAGATCCTCGGCGGACGGAGCCCCTAGACGAGTAAGTCCGATGTCCGGTCAGTGGTCGTAGGCGATCAGTGACCGGGTGATCGGTGCGTTGGTTGCGTTGTTGTGCCAGATCGCGG